>NZ_JBLVPK010000007.1:0-164850 GCF_048286535.1 Flavobacterium glucosi
GATTGACGATTTTTTAAAACTTCATTTACACAGCGAAGTTTAAATTCATAATTGTAACTGACTTTTCTTTCCATAAAAATACCCCCAGATAATGTCTAATTATTTGGGGGCAGTTCAATTCGGGATGGTTTTTTTGTGATTTTTAGGTACGTATTATAAAATGCTAAGGAGCCCAAAACAATATTTATTTAAGATTGATTCTCAACGCTAGGTAAGTTTTATATCGCTTGCATGTCGATATAAAGAAGGTGAGTGCAGTGAGGTAAACAGTTGCAGATTTTGCTTTTTAGAGCTGCGAACGTACGATCAAAATAATCGCTATTAAAGCTAAAAATAGTCCTAGAAGATTCATTTTACTTAGTCTTTCTTTAAAAATTAAAACACCCACAAGACTGCCTATAATAATGACTCCCATATTCATACCGGCAAAAACGGTTGAGGGGTTGTTTGAAAATTCCTGATGTGCTTTAAGGTAAAAAAGAATATTTCCAAAGTTGAAAATACCGACTAAACCTCCAAAAAGAATGTTTTGGAGGTTTAATCGTACTTTTTTAAAAAGTACTTCATAAGCAACCACAGTAATCATTATTGTCATTGCTATTGCCAAGATAATAAATAATGAAGTCGTGTAGGGCAAACTGGTATAAGAGGCAATTTGTTTGAATAGAATGTCTATTACCCCAAAGCCAATCAAAACTGCAGTTGGATATCCCCATTTGTTTTTAGTGTTTTCAGTGTTTTTAGTGAGAATAAGAAATAGTGCTGGTATTGCTAATACAAAAGCTAAAATTTTCAGCGTACTGAATTCTTCTTTAAATAGTAACCAAGCTGCAAGGATAGGAATAAATATCGAGAGTCGTTGGGCCGCGTCGGTTTTTTATAATTCCCATGTGTTTGATGGATGTGGCCAAAAAAAGGAATATAGATGGTAATAAAACACCAATGGTTATATAAAGCCACCAAGGTGCTGTACTATCAACGGTATTGCTATTTGGGCTGAATGACAGATAGCAAAATATACATGCAAACACATAATTCCAAGTGACTATTTGGGTGTGGCTAATAGTATATTTACGAGCGACTTTAAATATCACACCCACCGTTACACTGCAAATAATACTTAAGATTAAAAATAACATAGATTTATATATTGATGCTGTAAAATTACTATTTATAGGTTTGGATTGCATATCCATCCTCTAAAAAGGAATAGTATTTATTTTTTTGGGTACTTTTTTAATTGACAATACTAACTCGAATGTAGTAAGAATATTGGGATATAACCATAAAAAAACCCCAACTTTTGTTGGGGTTTTGTGACCTTGACTGGATTCAAACCAGTAACCTCTTGAGCCGTAATCAAGTGCGCTATTCAGTTGCGCCACAAGGCCTTTATGCGGGTGCAAATATAAGGATAATTGTGTAATTTGCAAGTCTAAATTTATAAAAAAATAAAAAAATATGCCACTAAATAATTATATACTTGATATTCAGGGATTTCTAAAATAAGGATTTTTTTTAAAGACATAACTCCGTTGCTAATTGAGCACAAAACATGGTATAAATGCCTTGAGATATTGGTTTAATACTTAAAAGATAAAAAAAAATGACAAGGGAAATAGGAGTAGTAGTCGTGGATTTTTCTTTGGAATGTTGATTGCTCAGGAATTGAATGTTGGTTTTATTCTGGTTCGAAAGCCGAACAAGTTGCCTTATGAAACCATTTCTGCAACGTATGATTTAGAATATGGAATAGATACTTTAGAAATTCATACCGATACGATTCAAAAAGGAGACCGAATTTTGATTCCTGATGATGTTTTAGTAACTGGAGGAACAATTGGGTGCCGCAATTATGTATTAAACCAGCGCACGTGTGGTTACGTAATACCTGAAACCAATTATTGCCATTTGCCATTTCTTGGCTTTCGCCAAATCCAATCGCTGTTTGGTAAAACTAGGTAAAATGACTTTGTTAATTTGTGCCAGGATTTTATACATACGGTTTTGTTTTGAACAAAGATATAAAAAAAGACGTTCCTTATCAGAGGGCACTGAAAAAGTCCCGCTAGAAAAAATTCCTACAAAATCTTGATGGAAAAACGGAATAAACGCTCTGAGAATCGCTTAATCAAGTTTAAAAACTTTTAAGTATGAAAATATAGCAAAGAGAAGGGCTTAAACTGATTTAAAGTTTAAGCCCTTTTATTTATAGGTAGTTTTTCAGTGCCCTCTGATAAGGAACGTCTTTTTTGTATTTAATGGAATTATTCTTTTTTTATTGTTTCTCTATATCGCTTCATTGCATCTTCATATTCGTCCATTTGTTTTTCGAATATAACTGCTCGTTTTGCCATTTCGTCTTCAATTGCTTTTTCATGAGCACTGGAATCTGGCTCAAAAACTTTCATTTTAGCTTCAAATTCCTTCATCTCTTTTTTAAACTTTATCATCGTCTTTTTGTCATTTGCATTAACTGGATGAACTGGTGGAGTTGGCATTTTTGACATATCAATTTCAGGTAGGTTTGGTATTGGTCCACCAGGGAATACAGGAGGGTTTGGTGGTGTTGGAATGTCTTTTTCATTTGAAGATTTAATGCTTTTTTTAGTAAGAATTCTAATTGTTTTTTTATTCTTATCAACATCCATTCTCTCAATTGTACTTTGATCTAATAGTAATAAATCATGTTTACTTACTTTTTCGTCATTGACATAGATATCATTTTCGTTAAGTGTTTTAGAATATTTTTTTGTAACAATACGAATTTCTTGATTGTTAGTATTTTTAATCACATCCATACTTTCAATGTCATTAGGGTCTAATTTATCTAAATCATTTTGACTTGCTTTTTCTCCATTAATAAAGATTTCTTTTTCAGTTACTGACGGTGCATTTGGAGCAATAACAATACTTTTTTGATTGATAATTGTTTCATCCGAGCCAAAATTTACAGTAAGCATTCCATTATCGTCTTTAGATACTATAATTCCAAATTCATTTATTGCCTCAGTTCCTTTTGTTTCCATTTTCTGTGCAATTTCTTTTCCCTTTTTCAAATCAACTTTTATAGCGGTTAATTCGTTTTTGGAATTTCTTTTAATTCCGGAAAAAGTAGCGATTATGGCATAGTTATCTTTTAAATTGCTAGATTTTTCTTTTAATTCCTCATCAGTAGTATTTTTATTTATTTTGTAAACATCAACTGATTTTTCATTTGCTTCTATGATTTCTGTTGTTGCTTGGACAGCTGTTTTCTCCTGCGCAATTACATTTACTTGGAAAAGCATCACAAATGCCACTAAAGCGGGAATTATTACTACATACTTCCAGGAATTCCATTGTTTTGATTGATTTTTGTTTAACATAACGATTCGTTTTTTGATTAATGATTGATAAAAATGATTGGTAATGGCAACACCATTTTCGTGTGTTGTTATTTTTAAAAGCGTAAACTGATATGCTTTTTTGTCGGATATTTTTTTTGTGGCTTCGTTATCGGCTATGAATTCCAGATTTTGTAAAATCGCCTTTTTGTACAACCAAATGAACGGATTGAACCAAAAAAGAATACAAAATAGTCTTGAAATCAATACATCAACGGTATGATTTTGATCGCTATGCACTTTTTCGTGTTCCAAAATATTCTCTAATTCGGAGCTGCTGTATAATGAAGAATTATAAACGATAGTATTAAAATAAGAAAATGGAGCAACGTTCTCAGTGGTATCTATAAATTTAAAATCGGCTTGACTTTGAATGGTTTTTCCTTTCAAAACGATACGCAAACTATAAAAATCGAAAGCAAATTTTCCCAGAAATAAAACTATTCCAATTGCGTATGTAATTCCAGATATTAAATACCAATTGATCTCAAAAGGGTCATTTTCAATACTATTTGTCATAGGAATTCTCGACCAGTCAATATTTTTAGAACTTGGCGCTACCAGTATTATTTTGGTATAAACGACTAACGGCAAAACAACAGAAGTGAATAAACCCAATAAGAGAAACCAACGATTACTCGTAAAAAAGGTTTCTTTACGCAGCATAAAATAATAAGCCAAATAAAACAGTGCGATTATTCCGCTGGATTTGATAAGGTAGATGTATAATGCTTCCATACGATTCTTGATTTTATTCTGGAGTTGTTTTTTTAAAGAAGGATTATTTTTCTTCTTTTTGAGTTTCAATCATTGCTAAAATCTCGCGTAATTCGGCTGCAGAAATTTTCTCTTCTTTGGCAAAATGAGAAACCATATTTTTATAGGAGCTATTGAAATAATTATCGATAGCCGTGTTCATGAATCGTTTTCTATAGTCTTCTAAACTCACGATAGGATAGTATTGGTGCGTGTTCCCAAAGGCATTGTGGGATACAAAGCCTTTTTCTTCCAGATTACGCACAATTGTAGAAAGCGTGTTATAATGGGGTTGCTCTTCAGTGATTTCTGCCATGACTTCCTTTACGAATGCTTTTTTGAGCTTCCATAAAATGTGCATGATTTCTTCTTCTTTGTTTGTCAGTTTTTGCATGATTTCTTTATTTGAATCAAAAATACAACTATATTTTTAGTTACACAACTAAAAATATAGTTAATTAACTAAAAAAACAGGTTTAGTGCTGAGATCAAATTTATTTTAGCATAAAAACATCAAAGTCAAACAAGTTTATTCAGGAACTAAGTAACAACCATTATATTACGTTGTGTTTAAAAATTAGGCAAAATGGCACAACAGATTGATTTTAATCGACTGTTTACAATATTGCGCCTTTTGACTTTACGACGTTTAAACTTTTGACTTACTTATTTGTTTTCCTGTTGGATTAATTTTTGAAGCCAAATACAACCGCCTACCGAAAGAATTCCTAAGCTTCCCATGACAAACCAATTGGTTTGGTAACCAAAGGCAGCAATGATTTCCAGTCCGGTTTTGGAACTCGCTATGTGCGCTAAACTGAAACTCATCGTAAATAAAGCCATATAGCGTCCTTCGTGACCTTTTGGAGCTCGGCTCAAGGCGAATGAATTGGAGAAAGGGAAGATGAACATTTCTCCAAAAGTGATAAATATAATACTCACAATTAATATCCCTGCCCAAACATTAATCATTAAAACATAGAAACTGATTGACATTAGCAACGAACCCCAAAGTATAATTTTGAGTTTATCGATGTTTTTTCTTTGACTGATACTCACAATTGGCATTTCCAGAAAGAAAATCAACAGTCCATTTAAGGATAATAAAAGTCCACTTTGAAATTCAGTCAGCCCAAATTTTTCATTGTGATACAAGGGTAAAGTGGTAAAAAGTTGAAAGAAAAGCATCGCCGTTATGAAACAGATAAAGAGAAAAATCCAGAATATCTTGTCTTTGAAAACAGAAGCAGGTATTTCGGTTTCGCTATCTGCCGTATTCAAATCAGCTGGTTTTTTGCGTTCTTTTACCAATAAGGTGAAAATCAAAATAGATACAATACAGGAACTTCCATCTACCCAGAATAATCCGCTGTAACCTAAATTCATAATGATTAAACCTCCCAAAGCGGGCCCTGCAGTAAACCCTAAATTTACCGCTAATCTAACTAAAGTCAATGCTCTGGTGCGATTTTCAGGTTTTGCATACGTTCCCAGCGATACAAACATGGCGGGACGAAACATATCTGCAACGGTCATAATGAAGAACATTGCAAAACACAATCCCCAAAAAGTTCGTATATATTGTACGAAAAAAAGTAGAATTCCGCTGGTAAATAAACTGAACACCATAATTTTATAAAACCCGATTTTGTCGGATAATTTACCGCCAAGCCATGATCCCAGCATAGAACCAAAACCAAAAGATACCATAATCCATCCTACTTGAGCATAGGAAAAACTTAAATCTTCTTTCAAATATTTGGATAAAAAAGGCAAAACCATCGTCCCGGCACGATTGATGAAAGTAATCAGTGTAAGAATCCAAACTTCTCTTGTAAATCCTCTGAAATTATTTATGTAGCGTTGAAAAGCAGTTTTGAGCATATATAAAGTTATAATTTTACAAAGGTAGAAAACTTTGTACCGATGCGTCTTTGTGTCCTAGTAACTTTTAAACTATTTTTGCATAAAAATAGAAACATGAAAACACTATCTACTTTCATTCTTTTATTGCAATTCTATTTTGGCTGTGGCCAAGACAAATTTGACGTTTCAGCTGTGGCCAAATTTCAAAAGGAATTAAATACAGAATATGCGGATGCAAAGACAAGTCCTTTGACAGTAGAAGATTTAGCAGAATTCAAAACGCTTGATTTTTATCCTATTGACGGGAAGTTTTTTGTTTCAGCGAAATTTGTGAGAACCAAAAAAGAGAAGCCTTTTGAAATGAAAACGTCAACCGATAGAAAACCATTGTACGTAAAATATGGCGAACTTTCTTTTACAATTAATGGACGGAATTTTAAATTGAATGCCTATAAAAATATTGAGCTTTCGAAAAAGAAGGAATATAAAGACTATTTATTTCTGCCGTTTTCAGATTTGACTTCTGGAAAGGAAAGTTACATTGGCGGGAAATACATCGATTTAAGGATTCCAAAAGGAAATACGATTTTGATTGATTTCAATACAGCATACAATCCGTTTTGCGCTTATAATCCTAAATATTCCTGTCCAAAAGTCCCGTTGGAAAATGATTTGAATATCGAGATAAAAGCTGGGGTTAAAAAGTTTCACGACTAATGGAATTCTTTAATCTGCATACGCATAAATGGACTAATCAGCATAATGTGTTGGAATTAGTGAATCAATATCCACAGGAATTTGATGCCACAATTCCGTATTATTCCATCGGAATTCATCCGTGGTTTATCGTTGAAGAGCGAATAGAAACTGATTTGGCGGTAATCGAAAGTAAATTGCAAGAGGCAAATTGTCTCGCTGTTGGCGAATGTGGATTAGACAAACGCATCGATATTCACATGGAATTGCAACAAATGGTTTTCGAAAAACAATTGCTTTTGGCACAGCAATATCAAAAACCAGTAGTAATACATTGTGTCGCGGCTTTTCAGGAATTGGTTGCAATTAAGAAAAAAATGAATATTTCAGTACCAATGTTGATTCATGGATTTTCCAAAAATACTCAAGTTGCTAAACAATTACTGGACAATGGATGTTATATTTCGTTTGGAAAGTATTTATTGCTCAATAAGGAACTAGAAACTGTTTTTAAAAGCGTACCCAATAATCGATTTTTTCTGGAAACAGATACGATGGATGAAGGAATAGAGGCAGTTTATGAATTGGCTGCAAAATATAAAGGAATTTCAGTCAATGAATTACAGGAAATAGTGAATAGTAATTTTTTGGAAGTATTCAAGATTGAACTATAATTGATTTAAGAATGTAGAGTAACGATTGTTGATTTCAGATTTTTGAGAGCAACAAACTATAAACAATAAACTAAAGAAAATGGCAGAATGGACAGAAAGAGCCGAACTTTTATTCAAAAAAGAAGGTTTAGATAATTTGAAAAATGCAAACGTATTGGTCGTTGGATTGGGCGGTGTTGGATCTTTTGCGGCTGAATTTCTGGTAAGAGCAGGAGTGGGAACCATGACTATTGTAGATGGTGATGTAGTTGATATTACCAATATAAACCGACAATTACCCGCTTTGCATTCGACTGTGGGACAATTTAAAGTGACTGTTGTTGGGGATCGATTAATGGACATAAATCCAGAATTGAAATTGACTCGTGTACAGGAATTTCTTTCGCCGGAGCGTGCTTTCGAAATTGTTTCGGAGGAATTTGATTATGTTTTGGATTGCATAGACAGTGTAACTCCTAAGTTGAATTTGATTATTGGCGCCAAGCGAAAAAGAGTAAAAATTATCAGCAGCATGGGCGCCGGCGGAAAAATGGAAGCTTCAAAGGTAAAAGTTACGGATATTACGAATACTGTGAATTGCTTCTTTGCCAAAACCATCCGAAGACGATTAAAAGAAGTGAAAATTGATAAATTGAAAGTGGTTTTTTCTTCTGAAATTCAGGACGAAACGAGTTTAAAAATGACTGATGGATCCAATTTCAAAAAATCATTTTACGGAACCAATAGTTACATGCCAGGATTATTTGGTTTGTATGCCGCAGAAACCGTGATTCGCTATTTACTTAAAAAATAGTGTTCAGTGTTCAGTTTTTAGTATTCAGTTCTAAAAATCTGAGAAGTCTTAAAATCTAAAAAATCTAAAAAAAAATGATACAAACCGTAATTTTTGACATGGATGGTGTAATTGTCGATACTGAACCTGTGCACCGTTATGCTTATTTCAAACAATTCAAGGAATTAAATATTACTGTTACGGAGGAAATGTATACTTCATTTACTGGTTTTTCTACTCGAAATACGTTTCAGAAATTAAAAGAAATTTTCGTGATAGAACACGAAGTAGAGGATTTAATTCAACGAAAAAGGAATATCTTTAATGATGCTTTTGACAGTAAAGCTGATTTAGAATTATTGCAAGGTGTTGAAAATCTTATTAAAGAATTACATCAAAATGGTATGCAATTGATTCTGGCTTCTTCGGCATCCAAAGTTACTATTGAACGTGTGTTTAGCAGGTTTAAGTTACACGACTATTTTACACATGTGGTAAGCGGTGAAGATTTTCCTAAATCGAAACCACATCCAGCTATTTTTGAACATGCCGCAAGTTTATCCGTTGCACCAAAAGAAAGCTGTATTGTAATTGAAGACAGCACGAACGGAATAAAAGCGGCAAAAGCTGCCGGAATTTTATGCGTGGGTTACAACAGTCTTCACTCTGAGGCACAAGATTTATCGGAAGCTGATGTTGTGATTAATGATTTTAACGAATTAGATTATAATGCCGTTAAGAACATTGATTCTAAATTAAGGAATAATTAACATTTGAATGCCACTGAATTTGTAAATTTGGAAATCATAAAAATTTAAAAAATGAAAAAAATAATCATTGTATTTGCCATTATTATAGCAAATTTTACCATTGAGGCACAAGTGAAAACTCCTCAGTCAAGTCCAAAATCTACGATTATACAAGCCGTAGGTTTGACAGATGTAGAGATTAATTATTCAAGACCAAGTGCAAGAGGAAGAGCCGTTTTTGGTAATTTAATCCCTTTTGGAAAAGTATGGAGAACTGGAGCAAATGAAAATACAACCATATCTTTTAGTGATGACGTTGTGATTGATGGAAAAACCTTGAAAAAAGGAAAATATTCATTGTATACTATTCCAAAAATAGAAAGTTGGGAAATAATATTTTATAAAACTACTGATAACTGGGGAAATCCAGAAGAGTGGAAAGAAGAAAACGTGGCACTAAGAGCTACAGTTAAACCAGAAACAATGAATAGACGTGTCGAAACATTTACTATTGGAATTAGTGGTTTAGATAACAACTTTGCGTTTTTAGAAATGTCTTGGGAGAACTCGTATGCAGCTCTAAAATTTGAAGTGCCTACACAACAAAAAGCAACTGCTAATATCGAGAAAGCATTAGCGGGACCAACTGCCGCAGATTATTTTTCTGCTGCTCAATTTTTGTTTCAATCGAATGGTGACAATGCAAAAGCATTGGTTTATGTAAACAAAGCGTTGGATATGTCTAAAGACAAACCGTTTTGGTTTAACCGATTGAAGTCATTGATTCAAGCTAAACTTGGAGATAAAAAAGGCGCTATCGAAACAGCTAAATTATCTCTTGCAGCGGCTGAAATTGCTAAAAACCAAGATTACGTAAAAATGAATAAAGACAGTATCGCAGAATGGAGTAAGAACTAAATTTTCTACCTGTTTTATGTAAAAAATCCCGTCTTGATAAATTAAATCAAGACGGGATTTTTTTGTAAAATAAGAAATTATGTTTTAAATATAAAACATAAATATCCATAGTATTATTTTTTCCGACGAAGGAAGAATCCTCTCAAGATAGCTCATATACAGAATAGGCAGAAGTCATAAAAAAGAACCGCAGATTCACAGATTTTATATTGATAATCTGCGAATCTGCGGTTTATAAATTAAAACACATTCATCCTGCAATAAAAGAGTAAAACGACTTTTACTTAGGCTGTAATTGCTTTCTGTTTCCTAAAAATAGTCCATTGCAGTAGTAAAGAAATAACAATCGTTAACATCGCTCCAATGAAATTTAGCCATAAATAGCCCAGTTTTTCTTCACCACTCGGGAAGATATATATGGCATAATAATAAATTATAAAAATAGTAATCTGACTTACTACGGCGCTGTAAAAAATAGCTTTAGATTGCACCTTGTGGATGTAAAAACCAACGAGGAAAATTCCCAATACAGTACCATAAAATATAGATCCAATAATGTTTACCAATTGAATTAAATTTTCAAACAGCGTTCCAATACACGCAAATAATATTGCGATTACTCCCCATAATAATGTAAAGAATTTTGTGGCATAGAGATAATGTTTTTCTGATTTTTCTTCTTTCAGATTGCGTTTATAAATATCAATTGCTGTAGTAGATGCCAATGCATTCAATCCCGAAGCGGTAGAGGACATGGCGGCTGAAATGATAACAGCCAGCAATAAACCGATAAGTCCTTTGGGTAAATAATTAAGGATAAAGTGAAAAAATACATAATCTTTATCGTTGGTTTCACTGTTGCTATCGGCTTTAAGGATTATTTCTTTGGCTCGATCTCTTAAGTCTTTTTCTTTATTGGACAAAGCCACTAATTCTTTGCGAAGGATTGGATTGTCATAATCTTGATTGAGCTGATCAATGTACAATAGATTAATTACTTTTTTATCTTCGGATAAATCGTCTAATTTTTTTTCCAAAGCATTGTACTCCCCTTTGTAAGCCGATTTTTCAATCATGGCTTTATTGTTTGGATTAAAATTTAACGGAACAGGATTGAATTGAAAAAAAACAAAAACCATAACTCCGGTAAGTAAAATGAAAAACTGCATCGGTACTTTTAAAAGACCATTCATAATCAGTCCCATTTGACTTTCCCGAACGGATTTTCCTGATAAATAGCGTCCTACCTGAGATTGATCCGTTCCAAAATAAGCTAATGCTAAGAAAAAACCACCCGTGATTCCGCTCCAAAATGTATATTTTTCTTCTGGATCTAAAGAGAAATTGACAATATCCATTTTGTCATTTGCACCAGCAATATGCAACGCACTAGAGAAAGTCATATCATTTGGTAAATAATGTAATATGAGAAAAAAGGTGGTTAACATTCCGGACATAATCACAAACATTTGCTGTTTTTGAGTTACATTGACTGCTTTGGTTCCGCCCGAAAAGGTGTAAATAATAACTAATACACCAATAATAATATTCATGTAGGTAAGATTCCAACCCAATATTGCCGACAAAATAATCGCTGGCGCATAAATGGTTAATCCGGTTCCTAAACCTCTTTGGAACAAGAAAAGAATGGCTGCAAGGGAACGGGTTTTTAAATCAAATCTTTTTTCCAGGTATTCATAAGCCGTGTACACTTTGTATTTGTGATACAAAGGGATAAAGGTGACACAGATTACTACCATGGCAATAGGCAATCCAAAGTAGAATTGCACAAAACCCATTCCGTCATGATAAGCCTGTCCTGGAGTGGAAAGGAACGTAATTGCACTGGCTTGTGTTGCCATAACAGAAAGTCCAACAATGTGCCAAGGTGTTTCATTGCTACCCAGGATAAAGTCCTCCACATTTTTACTTCCTTTTGTTTTCCAAGCACCGTAAATTACGATAAAAAGTAAAGTAACTATGAGTATAATCCAATCAAATAATTGCATAATTTAAGCGTATAATTTCATGATGAGACAAAAGATCAAGATATAAATAGCATTGGCTACAAGCACCCAGGTATAGTTCTTCTTCCAGGTTTTTATTTTTTTTGTTTCCATTTTAGATTGTGTTAGGGCTTGATTTTTTGAACAGGAATTTTTTCAGATGATTGCAACGAAATGATATTGGAAATTAATTTATAGGCACCAGTAACGCCTTCAGGTAATTCTCTAAAAAAGCTTAAGCCCGTATAAATATAATTCCCTTTTCCGTAAGGAGCAATTAGCAAAGCACCATTTTTTGGTGTTTCTCCTTTATCATTGGAAGATAGAATAGGAGTGAAGGCTTTGTCGTATTCACTTGGGTAATACAATCCTTGTTCTTGTTTCCAACCTTGAAAATCTTTGACGGTGATTTTGTTTGGGAAATTCAAAACGGGATGGTTTGGTGCTAAAAACTGAACTTCTGCATCTTCTTCTGTCACACGGTCACGCGACAATTTTAATGGATAAGGTGCAATATTTTCGGTTACAAGATCACCGGGAGTATTGTACTGAACAAGCATTGTTTTTCCACCTTTTACAAAATCAAAAAGAATGTTTTGCTTATTTGCCAATGCTGCAACGGTATTATAAGCACGAACACCAGTCATGACTACATCAAAATTTTCTAATTTTTCAGGTGTTATTTCTTCGGGTTTAAGCAGTGTAACGGTGTACCCTAATTGGGTCAAGCTGCTTGGAACTTCATCTCCGGCACCCATGATATATGCAATTCTCTCTTCATTCGTTTTTAAATCCGTTTTGATGCATTTGGCTTCAGCCGATTTTAAAACTTGCTGCTTGGTGATGTGGTCATAATCAATGATGATTTGTTCTTTGTCATATCGTTTATTATCAATTATCGCCACACTTTTGGCTACAGCTTCATCCGATTTATTTGGCGCAGTTACTTCAAAATAGACCACTTGCTCGGTTCCCTTTTTTTGAATGTTAAAAGGAATTGATTTTGGAGAAACACTCCAATTTTTAGGCAGTTCAAGCTGTAAATTTCCTTTTACGGCATCTTTTCCCGCTTTAATTTTTACACCTACGTATTTAATTTTGGTATCTTTAAAAAGCAGTACTTTGTCCAAAATGGATGTGGTAACTTCCGGAACGATATCCAGATAATTATACACTTCGCCTTTTACATCATCATTATATTTATAAACAACAGTTCGCTCAAAGGGGATTTCTATTCCGTTGATTTGAACGTTGAATACCACTTTAGTTTCCCGAATAATATCTGGAATCCCTATGTTTTGTTGCTCATTTACGGCATACATTCCAACGGTTCCATTTTCTTTTAACCAATACGGTTGTGTGTAGTTAATAGATTCCGGTAATTTTAAATCTAAATTGATGTTATTTAGAATATTATTTTTTAAATCCCTATTTTGAGGTGTAGTAATTTGATTGGGTAAAGCGGTCACACTCAATAATTGTATGGGTGCTGAGCTTCTGTTAATGGCTTCGAGTTTCAATTTTATTGTACTTCCGGGAGTCGCTTCTTGATTTTGGGCAACAGCTTCGAGATACAAGCCGGAACAAGCCGCTATAATTTCTTTTATGGCTTCGGATTTCAGTGGTACCCAATGATTTTCGTCCAAAGCTTTCATCATGGAGTAGGCTTTCGCCAAATTTGGAATACTTGCTGCAGGATTATTGTGGTTGTAGTCAGCTGCAATGGTTGTCAATAATTCTCCTATGGATTTTCCTCCTTTTACTCGGTTCCAAGAAGTATCAATTCCTTCAAAAAGAGATTTTTTTTCTTTTAAAACATCTCCATTAATAAACTCTAAATATTCTGTTTCTTCACCCCGCGCGCCCGTACTTCCAAAACCTTGTGATTGATGACGGCTGCGGCTTAATGCTGCTATTTCTTGATTTGATTTTCCTATTCCGGCATAATACACGCCAGTTTCTACTGCAATTAAATTCTTTTTATCAGCGGCATTAAATTTTTCGATAGTTCCATAAAACCACCAAGAAGTATTAAAAAACTGTCGCTTGGTTTGCCAAGGTTTTACATATAGTAATTGTTCGGGAAAAATAGTTGGATTGTTAGCCAGTTCAAAGCTTTCTACACTCAACATTGCCGATGCAGTATGATGGCCGTGTGTACTTCCTGGAGAGCGATGATCAAATCGGTTGATAATTACATCGGGTTGAAATTTTCGGATGGCCCAAATAACATCTGCCAATACTTTTTCTTTATCCCAAATCGCTAATGTTTCTGTTGGATTTTTAGAAAATCCAAAATCATTGGCACGGGAAAAAAACTGTTCTCCTCCGTCAATTTTTCGGGCTTCGATAAGTTCTTGTGTTCGTATCACTCCCAATAATTCCCGTAATTGTGTACCAATTAAGTTTTGGCCACCATCCCCACGTGTCAAGGATAAATAGCCTGTTCTTGCTTTTTGTTCATTGGACAAATAAGAAATTAATCGGGTGTTTTCATCATCAGGATGCGCTGCAATATAAAGTACAGAACCTAAAAAATTGAGCTTTTGAATTTGATTGTAAATTTCAACAGAATTTGGTTTTTGGGGTTGTTGCGCAATTGTTATTTGGCAACATAAAAGAAATATTAGAATAGATGATCCGTATTTTATTTGCATTTTTTTAAATTTAATTTGCAGTAACTTCAAATGTAGGAATTAAATAATTTTTTCTGAAATGTTTTTGAATTTCTTTAATAATAAAAAAGAGAGAGAAAACTAATTTTAGTTCTCTCTCTCTTTTTTAAATAAACGGATGATTAATCTCTATCATGTCCGTTTCCTTTTCCACGTCCGTTTCCATTTTTATGTCCATTTCCGTTATTTCTGTTATCATGTTTTTTATATTCTCTGCGGTCATCATTATCATATCTTCTACGATCATCATTCCCTCTTTCGTTTACATATACTCTACGGTTATTGTTATGTCCAATATTTCTTTGTTCTCTTCCGTGATATCCTCTGTAATACTTTACTTTATGATTCTTAAAATTACTATAAGGTCTTGAACCATGATAATCGTTTAAGACTACTTTATATCCACCATATAAATCATAGTTTCTATATTGATTTGGTAGGTATCTGGATCGTATCCATCTTCCTCCACCAAAATAAATGAATTGTGTGGATCTTACGTCATAATAAGCTTCTACATCCGGTAAATAATAATATTCTGCCTCTGCATACCCCACAGGTCCCCAAGATGGAGCAGTACCGATGTTCAAACTTACTGAGACTTGTGCATGTATTGTACTTGATGCAAAAAGTATTATTCCTATGGCGATTAATTTTAATGTTCTCATTTTTTAATATTTAATTAATGATAATTTTTATAATAGCTCGTTATCACGATGCTTTTTGAATAATTTCAACAACTGTGCCAAAACAAAAAAGGTAACATTTAATTAAGAGTTAATGCGCTAAAATAAAGAGAGTCTCATTGCTGAGACTCTCTTTATAAATTATATGAAATCAGTACTAATGTTTTCCGTTTCCATGGCCATTATTCCCTTTTCCACCTTTGTTACCATTTCCATTACTTTTATATGCTTTGTTGTCATTACCGCGATTGGAACCTATTGATTTTTGAGGTTTTCCTTTATATCCTTTGTAATATTTTACTTTATGATTATTATAGTTGCTATATGGTCTTGAACCATGGTAATCGTTTAAGACTACTTTATAACCATTGTATAAGTTATAGTTTCGGTATTGATTGGGCAGGTTTCTTGAACGAATCCATTTTCCTCCACCAAAATAAATAAACTGCGTGGCTCTAATATCATAATAAGCTTGAATATCCGGTAAATAATAATAATCTACAGCGGAATAACCAGAGGGACCCCAAGCTGGAGGGCTGCCTATATTTACGTTTACTGAAACTTGTGCTTGCATCGTATTAGAGGATGCAAAAAGTATAATTCCTGCGATGATTAATTTTAATGTTTTCATTTTTCAAATTTTAATTAGTAATTAATAGCTAGTGATTTTCAGGTACTATTTCATTTCATTTTATGGTAAATTCAACAATTGTGCCAATGTCAAATAATTAACATTTACTCGTGTTATTTTTACTTCATAAAAAAAGGAAACGAATGTTCGTTTCCTTTTTCTACAGTTATAAATTTATTTACAATAAAAGGATCAATAAAAGGATAACTATTATAATTGCACCTACAGATAAATAAACACCATTTCCTGTAGATTTTAATTCTGCTTTGATGGCACGTACTTCTTTACGTAGCTCTTTTTTCTCTGAAGAATTCAAAGAGGATTTATCCATTGCTTTTATTTCGTCTAGACGATTCAGCAATACTTTAACTTCTGCAGGAACTTCTTTTGGGTTGTTTGAAACCGAAGTTGGGTTTTTTTCTGCGGCTAACATTTGAGTTGGAACAACACTTAATGATAATACCATCATCATTAAATAAAAGGTAACTTTTTTCATTTCTTTTTGGTTTTAGTTATTAATTTAATACAATATAAATGTAAGCAATATTAACAGATGTAATCTTATATAATTATATTATTAAATTATATAATTTACACTACCGGATTATTAGTGGTATTGTAATGTTTTTGAAATTAGAGTTTTAAATTGATTTTGTTCCAAGTGGTTCGGACTGAATTCATATTTGTTATTTGAAAATAACTGTTCGTGGCTTGCCAAATTCAAAATCCTGAAACCCAAAATCAGTAGTTTCAAAGGAGTTTGTTTTAAAAATATTTTCACCATTACCCGGTATTGATGGGTAGTACGAAAGTGAAATTTGGAAAGCGCTAAATACTAAAAAATCATTATTTATTATTAATCCAATCCCAATTTTAGAATATGCTTTATTCTCTAATAATCCTTTCTCTGGATTTCCCAGCATAGCAACCGAGTAATTAAAATAGGGGTTTAATCGAAATCCCCAAAGATTCCAAGGTGCATAAGCTTGAGTTTGCAGAGTAAGGATCGCTTTTTCGGTTCCATAATCAGCACTATTAAATCCTTGAATACCGTAATTTTCGTTAATATTAAGCTGATCGCCAATGATATTTACGCGATTGGAACCAATAATTAGTTGTGGTTTAATAAACTGTCGCAATTTCCATTTTCCAATACTCATCAAATTAGTAAAGTAATTAGCCTGAAAAGAAAAAGCATTCTGTTTCGTATTTGATTTTTCAAAAAAAGTACCCAACTCAAAATTAGCACTTAGAAATCCCCATTTGTAAAAATTTCCAAAAGCTGCCCTCGCTCCTAAATAGTAACGCCCTTGATTGTTCTTATGTTGATAGCCCGAAGTTATTCCAAATATTTTTCCAATGGGTACATCTTCTATAATTCCATTCTTGAAAATATAACTATCCTGAACGAACTTACGGGAAGTGATACCAATTCCTAGGAGAGAAAATTTTTCATCAGAATAAAAATCATCAGGATCATATTCAAGTACAGGACTCTCCAAGTATTTTACATTCAAAAACCGACCGGCAACTATAAAATTTGTAGTTCTGCCACTCTCCGTATTACTTTTAAAAATTCTAAATGCACGACCAAACCATAAATCGTGTGAATTGTATTTAAAATTTTGGTAAGCAAATGCAGCATTTCTATCAGGAAGTGTATCTTTCCTAAACTGTTTGTCTAAATAGATCCCTCCGGCCCATTTTGTAACTGGAGAATAAAACAGGCGTTCAATTTTTATACTTTTACCATAATAATCATCTAAATCAATACGGTAATTTACAGTAGTTTTAATGAATGTATTTTTGAAGTTGGGAACACTGTACGCCACGCCATAAGCATTTTTCCCATCACTGAATCTATTTCTGAATTCAGTATTGAATTCATGACCAGAACCTAGAATATTGCGATCATTTAGTTCAAAACTGCTTCCAGAGCTTGATATAGATCCCTTTGGAATAATACTCCAGGAATCTAAAACCCGAATGTAGATATCTACAGAATCTTTATTGTTCTCTATTAATTGCGGTGTTACATCAACACGGCTGATATATCTCTGTGTTCGTATTAAACGTTCAGATTCTTTTACTAATAAGGAATCTAAAGGTTTATTTTTTTTGATAAGCAATAAATTCCTGATGGCAAGCCTGTTTGTTTTTATGTGAATTCTATTTCCGGTTCGCTCAGCCCAATTTCTAGCTTTTTTTGTAGTGTCAATTTCTGAATACCCAAATGGGTCTAAAGTAACAATATTGATGTTTCTAATAATTTTTCCTTCAAAATTTTTAAATTTTTTGGGGACCACTTTGTTCTTTTTGGCTTTGACATTAACAGGTCTGAAAACCACTTTATGAAGGAGTTTTGTGAATTTATTTTTCTTGGAATAATTCTGGATTTGTTTATACACTTCCGAAGAATCCTTTCTCTTTTTGTCTACTTGAGAAAAAGAAATTTGATAGCAGCTGAAGATCAAAATAATTAAAACCAGTCTTTGTTTTTTAAACATGATAAAAAAATAATTTTAAACATCGCTAACGATACAAAAAGAAAAATCTTTTAGATTAGTTCGAATTAACAAAATTTAGAATTTGAATAGTCGAAGATACTATTTTAGAAACTATTCATTGGTTTTATTGGTATCATTTTCAGTTGTAGTTTCAGTAAATACGGGAACTACGATATCCGTTTTGATAACTATTTTTTTTGGTTTTGATTCAGAATCAAACAACGGTAATTTAATATTACGCCAGGTATATGTTTTTGGTAAATGATCTCCCATCAGATATCCCCAAGGTTCTAAAAATTCAACTCTGTCAAAAATTACTTTAAGGACTGCCAGGATAGGAAGCGCTAAAAACATACCGGAAATTTCAGCAATTGCGCCACCTATAATAATTCCAATAATTGATACGAATGCGTTTATTTCTACTTTGGAACTTACAATCAAAGGAACTAAAATGTTATTGTCAATTAACTGAACAATTATGGTAATGACGATTACCCCAACAATTATCGATAAATCCGGAGAACCTGTAAGTGAAGCCACAATACTGAGCACTCCTGCAAAAAGTATTCCTATGTAAGGAATCAGGTTTAAGATTCCAGTGATAATTCCCAGCAAAACAGCATATTTTACACCAATGAGCATAAATCCAAGGGTTGTCATTGTAGAGACTAAAATCATTTCAATAATTAAACCCACGATGTAACTGTTGATGGCTACCCTAATATTGGTTAATATATCTTTTAACTGTACATGATTCTCTTTTTTGAATAACTTGGATAAAAACAGTAAAAAATGAGTTCTGTACAAAAGGATTAAAAAAGTATAAATAGGTATTAATGTCAAATTTATTAAAGTATCCGTAAACGACATTAAAGTAGTACCAATCAATTCTTTTCCTTTTTCCATGGAATCCTCAGTAGCGGTATCAATATATTGTTTCTGTTCCCAAGAACTTAAATGAAAATTGTCCCTGACAAATCCTTGAATGTTACGGAGATGAATGTTGATGTTTCTCTCAATTTTATCAAAATCAGCTGCAAAATCACTAATTTGAAAAGACAGAAAAACAAAAAGTCCAATGAAAATCAATACAAATAAAAGCACTGCCAACATCACCGCCAAAACATGCGGAAAATAGAGTTTTGATTTAAAAAACTGAACGATAGGATACAATAAAATAGCAAATAAAAACGACATCATTATTGGAACCAAAATATCCTGACCAATATAAAAAATAAAAGTAAGAGCTATTAAACCTAATAAAACCAAGGTTAGTTTGGCGTAAAACGGAAATTTTAAGATGTCATTCATATTCTCTTATTTTTAAATAACGAATTTACAATTCAATTTTGAATCGCAGGATTTCTAATTGACAAATATGAAAAATTATAGAAATTAAAGTATTATATATTTCTCATCAATAGTTGTAAGATTATCACTTTTAATGAATTGATTTGCATAATAAAAGGAATTGATAATTATTTTTTTTATAAAATTATAATTAATCCATGAATTCTTTATCATCAAAATGGTCTTTCAGTATTGAAATCCCTTTTTGCAAAAGCAGGTTATTAGGATAAATAATTTTTTCTCCGTCAATGGTTTTCAGATACACATGAAAAGCACCAATATCCTCAATCTCTGCTTCAATAGGAAAATCTTTATCATGGATTTTTATGACGTCACCTATTTTAAACGGAAAGGAAAAAAATAAAATAACACCTGATGTAATGTTGCTCAAAATAGACCATTGGGCAAACATAGCAACACCCACAACGGTTGTGATAGAAGAAAGTGCAATAAAAATATCTTTGGTCTGAACACCCCAAATTATTATTAAAGCAATAATTACCAAAATATTGATAAATAAGTGAATGTATTTAATCACTAAATTGGTTCTATGCTCCAGATTTTGATTTGATTTTGCGTAGCGTCGTACCAGTTTTGTTGAAAGGATCCGAAATAAAATCAGCAAAATCCCCAAAATTCCAGTTGCAATTAGTTCTCTTATGTATTCTTGAAAAAAAGCTATATCCATAATGTAATTAATCTAATTTACTTAAATATTCATACACTTTATCTGTAGGCATTCCCATGACATTGGCATACGAACCCTGAATTTTTGTAACACCTGTAAAACCAATCCATTCCTGAATCCCATAAGCGCCGGCTTTATCATAAGGTTTGTAATTTTCTAAATAATAGCGAATCGATTCGTCGCTTAACTCGTTGAAAGTAACTTTAGTAATTTCATGCAATACATCTGTTTTTTCAGTGGTTTTAAAACAAACGGAAGTGATTACTTCATGCGTGGTATTTGATAATGATTTCAGTATTTCAAAAGCATCTTGCTCATCTTTTGGTTTACCCAAAGCCGTATTGTTATGCCAAACGATGGTGTCGCTGGTTACCAGAATTTCATTTACTTTTAATTCTCCTTCAAAAGCACTGGCTTTCAAAACAGCTAGATAATTAGTTATTTCTTCCGCTTTCAATTCTGGAGGATAAATTTCTTCAATTTCTTTCAATCGAATTTCAAAATCCAAGTCTAAATCCTTGAAGAATTGCTGGCGTCTTGGTGAACCCGAAGCCAGAATTAAAGTGTACTTTTTTAATTTATTTTTAAGCATTGTATTTTATATTTAAACTAATAATAATAACAGATAGAATTCCAAATAACAAGACCCATTTTAACAGCTGGCTCAGTGTATGGAACTCTTTTTTAGATTTTGCAGTCCAAATTTTTACGGTAAAATAAAGCAATGGTCCCACAACAAACAGCAATAAATATACCGTTGTAAATACCAACTCAAGTAGGTATTTATTGATGTAATAAAGCATAAAAACAATAGGGGTAAAACTCAATGCAAAAACTATTTTTGCAGTTCTCGATTTGCCTATTGCAATTGGCAAAGTATTCATTCCTTGGTTGCAATCACCATCAACATCTTCAATATCTTTAATTATTTCCCTCATAAAATTAAGAAAGAAAGTAAATAATGCGTAATCTAAAAGAATAGAAAAAAGAACTCCCATTTGTTGTTGATTCCCTTCATGAACCGTTGGGAATAAATCAAAAATTCCAATGATTATCACACTAAAAGAAAGCAACAATGCCACAATAATATTACCAATAACCATCATTTGTTTCAGGCTTGTCGCATACAAATAAAGCGTAGCAGCAATTAGAATAAAAATAGAAGCAAAACCAGGTTTTACTATAACATTTGACAAATAAAAGCCAATTGCCACACCAGTAACAGTAAGCCCAATGTATAGATTATAGGCATTGGTTTCAGAGATGGTTTTGCCTACAATTACGTTGTTTGGTTTGTTGATAGTATCCGTATTTTGATCAAAAATATTATTAATAACATACCCTCCCGCAGCGATTAAAATGGTTGATAAAACCAATAATCCATATTGCCAATCGGCTAATGCCAAAGGAATGTTCTGAAAGTTAAAAAAAACATACCGGAAAATAAGCTGCATAAAAGCAAGCAAGAGTAGGTTCTGGTATCGGATTAGTTTTAGGAACTTCATATTTAGTGTTCAGTGTTCAGTTTTTAGTGTTCAGATTGAAGGATATTGTATTCAGTAGTCAGTCCCGACGCTTCGGAATTATGGTTCATGTAAAATTCAGTGTTCAGAAAAAACAGAAATTAATTACTTTTTAATAATCATTGCAACTGATTACTAAAAACTGACCACTGAATACTAATCAATCGTGTTTTCCGTCAAAATGTGTCATCCATTTCCCTTGCGCTTTCATCACTTGTTCAATAACATCACGAGCAGCTCCTTTTCCTCCGTTTTTGTGTGAAATATATCTGGAAATAGCTTTAATTTCAGGGCTCGCATCTTGAGGACAAGCCGGTAATCCCACTAATTTCATCACGTGATAATCAGGAATATCATCGCCCATGTACAAAACGTGTTCTGGATCGATATTGTAAACATCAGTATATTCATCAAATGTTTCTACTTTGTTTGGTATGCCTAAATGGATATCTGTAATGCCAAGATTTCGTAATCTAACGCGCACCCCTTCATTGCTTCCTCCCGAAATTATACAAACGTTATATCCGCTTTCTACCGCGGCTTTCATGGCGTAACCATCACGAATATTCATGGTCCGAAGAATTTCCCCTTCATTGGTTACAAAAACAGAACTGTCAGTAAGTACGCCGTCTACGTCAAATATAAACGTAGTAATATCATTCATTATTTCTTTATAACTTTTTGCCATTATATTGTATAGATTGTGTTAGTGTTTTATAAATTTCAAGGTGATTTTCATTGGATAAAAAAGCCTCATGCGCTTCGATAGTTGCAGTATCATTGCGTTTAGCCGGACCAGTTTGAGCTTCTGATGGCGAAAGTAACATTATTTTCTGAGCTGTTTCGGCAATTAAAGGATTCAAAATTTCAAAAGGAACCTGATGCTCCTGACAAATTTCCTGACCTATTTGGTACAAATGATTCGTGAAATTATTGACAAAAACGGCCGCAACATGTAAGGCTTTTCGCTGTTTCGAGTTGATAGCGAATATTTTGTCAGAAATTGATTTGGCCACTTTATCCAATAATTGATAATCGGTTGCATTTTCACTTTCTAAACATATTGGAATTGTTCTGAAATCAACCGGCTTGTTTTTAGTGAAAGTCTGTAATGGATAGAAAACTCCTTTTCGATTATTATCATCTAAAACGTTCAAAGGAACACTTCCGGAGGTATGAACTACCAAGCGATTTTTGAAAGGAAGTTGCGAAGATATGCTGGCAACAGCATCATCGGAAACGGCAATGATATATAAGTCCGCTTCAGCCAAAGTATCTAAATCATTTGTAATTTGACTTAAATCGAGTAGGTGAGAGACGCTTCCTACGTGTCTCGAAAAAACTTGAACCAACTCGATTTCACTTCCCAAATTTTGGGAATTTTGAAATGCCGCAATCAGATGTTGTGCTACATTTCCAGAACCAATAATAATAACTTTAGTCATGTGACAAAATTAGCAAAAAAATATTAAGAGTTTTATTCAATTTTTAATTGGCAAACAAACCCTAACTTCAATTAAAATATACTATTATTCCAGAAAGCGAAACCTCTTAATTTTGGATTAAATTAACAAATGTGCGAATATAGAAGTCAACATTTTTAAGTACTTTTGTGGCACTTTTATAAAAACATAATCCCTTAAAAATGGATAAAAAAATATTTTCTTTTTTGTTTTCTACTCGATTAATGGCTTTTTTATTTATTGTATATGCAGTTTCCATGGCTACTGGAACTTTTATCGAAAGCAAGTACAATACCGACACAGCAAAAATTTTAATTTACAATGCCTGGTGGTTTGAGGCCATACATGTATTTTTTATGATCAATTTCATTGGAAATATTAAGCGTTATCAGCTATTAAAAAAAGAAAAATGGGCTACTTTATTACTCCATTTATCTTTTATTTTCATTATTACGGGCGCTTTTGTAACCCGTTACATTAGTTATGAAGGGATGATGCCTATTCGCGAAGGCGCTGCTGAAAATCAAGTTTTTTCAGATAAAACGTTTCTGACTGTTTTTGTAGATGGCGAATATAAAGGCGAAATGAAACGCAGGGTTTTTGAAAAACAAATATTGCTTTCTCCTGCTACCAACAATAATTTCAGTATTTCTGATAAGTTTGCTGATACACCCTTTGAGGTAAACTATGAAAACTTTATCATGGGAGCTAAGGAATACATTAAGCCTGATTCTAAAGGAACACTGTATTTAAAAGTAGTCGAAGCCGGAGATGGTGGACGTGAAGAGCACTTTTTGAAAGATGGGGAAGTTCAAAATATTCATAATGTATTGTTTGCTTTAAATAAATATACTGATGGAGCCATAAATATCAACACTTCAGGAAGTGCTTATACTATTCAAACGCCTTTTGAAGGAGCATTTATGCGAATGGCTGATAAATTTCAAGGTAAAGTTATCAAAGATAACAGTCAGCCCTTGATGATGCGTTCGTTATATACCATTGGCGAAATGCGATTTGTATTTCCTGATCCTGCGGTAAAAGGTGTTATTGATTATGAGTCTCAAAATGATTTTAAAGCAAAGAACCATGAAGATGCGTTGTCCATAAAAATCTCTGCCGAAGGGCAAGAAAAAACGGTTACTGTTCTAGGATCCAAAGGGAAGTTAGGCGATTCTAAAACAGTGAAAATAGGTAAAATAGACTATACCTTTTTTTACGGAAGTAAAGCCTACGTTTTACCTTTCAAGATAAAATTGAATGATTTTATTGCGCAGAAATATCCAGGAACAGAGAAAAGTTATTCTTCGTTTGAGAGTAAAGTTACGGTTCAGGACAAAGAATCTTTTGATGCCAGAATATTTATGAATAACGTTTTGGATCATGGTGGATATCGCTTTTTTCAATCGGGTTTCGATCCTGATGAAAAGGGAACTATTTTATCTGTAAACCACGATTTCTGGGGAACTGCAATTACGTATAGCGGTTATTTTATGTTGTATTTTGCAATGATGGCGATTATGTTTACTAAATATTCCCGTTTTGCGGATATTAAACGCAAATTAGAAATTGTAAAAATGAAGAAATCTAAACTCTTGACGATTTTGATTTTGTTGTTCAGTTTCAATAGTTTTGCGCAAGAACAAGAGCATAATCACGCAGATCATGAAGGGCATGCTCACACGGAAATCGAAGCTGCGCCTGCCGCTCATGCAAATCACACTAAAAAAGTATTGAGCCAAGACGAACTAAATACTTTGATTACTAAATATAAAGTTCCAGAAGTTCATGCGGCAAAATTTGGAAGATTAGTTATTCAGGATGCTGGCGGTAGAATGAAACCTATCAATACGTTTTCTTCGGAATTATTGCGAAAAGTAAGCCATGATGATTCTTATAAGGGAATGAATTCTGATCAGGTATTTTTGTCCATGACACAATATGCAAGTTATTGGATAGAAATTCCAATTATCTACATCAAAAGTGGGAACGATAGCATTCGTAAAATAATTGGAATTGATAAAGCGGCAAAATTTGCTCCTTTCGTATCTTTCTTTGATGAAAAAGGAAATTATAAGTTTTCTAAATACTTAGAAGAAGCATTCAAATCAGCGAATCCAAATCAGTTCGAAAAAGACTTTATCGAAACTGATAAAAAAGTAAACCTAATGGAATCGGCTTTGAGCGGACGAATATTAAAGATTTTTCCAATTCCAGAGGATAAAAATAACAAATGGATTTCATACTTAGAATTGAATGAATCAGGTTTGAAAGGAATGGAGGCTACGTATACTAAAAATGTACTGCCTTTGTATTTTGGTTCTTTGGCTAATGCTTCTGTTTCGAATGATTATAAAACTGCCGATGAGTTATTGGAAAGTATGAATGGTTTTCAAAAACGATTTGGCAGCAAAGTGAGACCAAGTGAAGAAAGAATAACCTCTGAGGTATTGTATAATAAGTATGATGTTTTCAAAAAACTTCCGTATTGGTACATTTTCGCATCGATTTTGATGTTGTTCTTTACGATTTTACAAATCTTCAAAGAAAGAAAGGCATTGAATTATTTAGTTAATTTCATGCACATTGTTGTAATTGGATTGTTTGTATTACACACTTTAGGATTGATTGCCAGATGGTATATTTCGGGACATGCGCCTTGGAGTAATGCGTATGAATCTATCATATATGTAGCTTGGGCAACCATGTTTTTTGGTTTGGCTTTTGATAGAAAATCGAAGTTAACCGTTGCATCCTCAGCATTTGTAACAGCGATGATTTTAGCTGCAGCCTACATGAACTGGATTGATCCTGAAATTGCAAATTTACAGCCGGTACTGAATTCGTATTGGTTAATGATTCACGTGGCAGTAATTGTGGCGAGTTATGGACCATTTGCATTAGGAATGATTTTAGGAGCAGTTTCGTTATTATTGATTTTGTTTACCAATGAAAAGAACAAAGCCAAAATGGATTTGAATATTCAGGAAATTACCTATATCAATGAACTCGCTTTAACGATAGGTTTGATAATGTTGACTATTGGAAATTTCTTAGGAGGACAATGGGCCAATGAAAGCTGGGGACGTTACTGGGGATGGGATCCAAAAGAGACTTGGGCCTTAATCAGTATTATGGTGTATGCATTTGTAATTCATGCCCGATTTGTACCTTCTTTACGTGGAAAATGGGTCTTTAATTTAATGAGTATGTTTGCCTTTATATCTATTCTCTTCACGTATTATGGAGTGAATTTTCACCTGGTAGGATTGCATTCGTATGCTAGTGGAGAAGCGCATTCTTTGAATTGGATATGGTATTCATTAGGCGTAATCACTTTATTTGGTGCTGCTTCGTATCCAAAATACAAGAAGTATTATAAGAAATAAAAATTGGTTATTTTCCATAAAAAAAAGGTTCAACTTTGTAGTTGAACCTTTTTTAATATCTAAGAGAATATGTTTTTTATACTTTTCCTAACGTATATAATTGTTCCATTGTAGGGGATAAACTTCCACCTTTAGGCTCAAGTGTAATTCCAAAGGCTTCTGCTTCATTAGCATTATTCACTGCAAATAATTTTTGCTCATTTACATCAAAGTCTTCTAATAATCCAATGCTTGTAGGAGTCAAAGGGCTTAATTTTAATGCCCAAACTTGGTATACCATTCCTTCTGGAGGTTCTGGTAATCCGGCAGCATCTATGTAAACTACTTTAGTGTCTTGATTCCAGTATACTTTTGCAAATGATTCTGGAGCAACTGCTTGTCCACCAAGTGCTACAACAGTGTTTTTAGTGTCTCTTACAACCGCTAAACTGGTTTCATTAGCCGTATTTTTTAATTTTAAGACATTAAACTCTTTCTCTAATTTTGTTTTTTCAATTTCAGTATTGGCTACTTGAGTAATGGTTTGATCCAATTGATTGTATTGGTAACCAATACCCACTAATAATAAAATAGCTGCTGCCCAACCAATATAGTGCGACTTGTTTTTAGTAGGTTCCAATTGGATCACGCCACTATATTTCAGTTCTAGTTTAGCTTTAATTTTTTCATAATTAGCCACAGAATGAAACGGTGAAAAACTCGATGATAAAGCAACAATTGCTTTTTCAATAGCGATGATTTCCGCCTGTATTTCCGGATTGTTTTTTGCCATGGTGTTTACCTCTTCGTTTTCGGTTTCACTAAGTAAACCATAAACATAGAGTTCCAGGATTCCTGATTCTATATATTCTTTTGTTTCCATTATACTTTCAAATAATTTCTTAAGTCATTAATACAATTCCTGTTTTGTGTTTTTACTGTTCCTAAAGGAATTGCCAATTCGTCCGAAGCTTCCTGTTGGGTATAGCCTTTAAAAAACAGTAAATCTATTATTTGAATACATTTTGGTTTTAGCCTTTTTACAAATTCCTGTAAACCTATTGTATCCACTTTGTCAACCAGTTTAGAACTGTCTTCAAAATGATTTACGAAATTATCAGAGGAAAGGTTTTTTTGACTGTTATTAAAATTTTTAGAACGCAGTTTATCAATAGAAGTATTTCGGGCAATATTTAGAATCCAAGTGTAAAATCTTCCCTTGCTTTCATGATAAGAATCAATGTTTTTCCAAATTTTGACAAATACATCCTGAAGTACATCTTCCGCTTCTTCTCTGTTTTTTACAAGAACATTAATAACCGAAAATAAACTTTTAGAATACATGTCATATAGATGTGTAAATGCTCTCTCGTCTTTCTTGTAAATTAATACTAACAATTCTTCTTGGCTCATATCTTATAATTTTTCTACTACAAACTTATACATTCTTATTTACAAATGACATATTTTATGATTACCATCATTAAAATAAATTTTAAATTAAAATAATTGTATTTTTTTTAATACTGTAAGGTATTGTTTATCAATAATTTGGTAAAAATATTAGTTTTTTTTTATGTTTTCTAAAACCAAATCGAATACTTACCCGTAAATGCTCGTATAAACTTTTAATTTTATCAAAATGAAAAAAACAAAAATGATTTTAGGTCTATCGCTAGTGGCGGTTTCAGGCTTAATTTTAGTAGCTGCGGATCACATTGATGCTCCATTAACAGCATCAGGAAGTGCTATCGATATTACTGATGTGTATGCTTTTCAAGGTCAAAACACTAGTAATTTAGTATTTGCTGTAAACACACAAGGATTGTTAAGTCCAGGTGCAACTGCTGCTGCAAAATTCGATGAAAACGTAATGATTGAAATCAACATTGATAATAACGGTGATAATGTAGAAGACCTAGTAATTCAAGCCATCAAAAGAGATGACAAAATGTACTTCTTTGGACCAGTTGCTCCAGGTACTACAGGAACTACAAGCACTATTAAAACGGCTGCTGCTTCAGGAAGTGTAACAATCTCATCTTATGGTGCTACAGCATTAACTGCTGAAAAAAATGGAATGAAATTTTTTGCTGGACCAAGAGACGATCCGTTTTTCTTTGATTTAGGTCAATTCAAAGCTATTCTTGCTGGTACTGCAACAGGATTTAATAGTCCAGGTGTAGATACTTTTGCAGGAACTAATGTTATGTCATTGATCGTAGAAGTTCCAAAAGCAATGTTAGGGACCTCAAACACAGTAAACGTTTGGGCTGAAACAAAGAAAAAACAATAACATTTTAAATTTAAATTATGAAATCGCAGATTCTCGATTTCTCAAAAAAACTTAAATACAAACATCATGAGTAAAACAAATAAATTCAAAATTATAACAATCGCATTAATAGCCGCAGTTGTTTCAGTAAATTGTGATAACGACGATTCAAACGGTAATCCTGAAGCTAGTCTTAATTTTACAGGAACATTCGTTCAGCAAGATCAAATGGCAAGACCAGCAATTAATACTGTTTTCATTGCTTCAGGACAGCCTAAAGATGATTTTAATGCTGCAATTCCTTCAGCAATGGGAGCTAAATATCAATCCATTTTTCAATCAAGATTATCGGCTCTAAATTCAGGTTTTACAACTAATGCCTTGGGACAAACTGCAGCTCAGCTTACAGGTCTTTTGTCTACAGATGTATTAAATGTATCAAAAATTGCTAAAACAACGTTCTTTGATGGAACAAATGTTTTAACAGGAAGAGCATTGGCAGATGATGTAATTGATGTAGAATTGTTGCTAATTTTTGGAGGGTCTGCTGGATCATCTAATCCTCGTCTTACAAAAGACAACGTAAATGCAAATGATAAAGCATTTGGAACAACTTTTCCTTACTTAGCTACTGCTTGGTAGTATTATTTTAAAAAAAACAGAGCGTTTACATGGTAATCTTCGCTCTGTTTTTTTTTTAAACAAACAAACAAACAAACAAACAAACAAACAAACAAACAAACAAAACGATTAGAGCATGAAAACTTTAAAAATAATCCCATTTTTAGTTTTCACAATCCTATTTATATTCGGTTGCGAGACTAAATCAAAACAAATTACGCATACAGAAGACTATAATAAATATTTGACAATAAAAGATAATAAATCATTGAGTTTTGCACAAAATGAAATTGATTTTTGGCAAAAAAAATTCGATGCAGCTCCCAACCAAATTAGTTATTTAAGTCAATTATCCTCTAACTACAGTACTCTTTTTGAATATACAGGCAATATCAGTCATTTGTATAAATCAGAAGAATTATTAACAAAATCGAATGAAGCGTATGATTACTCGAGAGTTTCAACCATTCGATCTTTGGCAAGAAATTATATTTCCCAACATCGTTTTAAAGAAGCATTGGCACTAGCTAACAAATCTTTAGCAATAGGGGAAGGGAAAAAAGAAACCCAAAAGTTACTTTTTGACGTTCAAATGGAATTAGGAAATTATCCTGAAGCTATTAAAAATTTGAACGCTATTCGAGACATGACTGATTTTGATTATTTAATTCGCCTAGCAAAGTGGAATGATCATAAAGGCGATCTGGACACTGCAATAACTTTTATGGAAAAAGCCAGAGATATTGCTGAAAAATATGATAACAAGACCTTAAAAATTTGGTCTTATTCTAATTTAGGTGATTTTTACGGTCATGCGGGAAGAATTGAGGATTCATACAATAGTTTCCTAAAGACGTTAGCGATTGATCCTAATTATTCTTACGCCTTAAAAGGAATTGCCTGGATTGTTTTCTCCAAAGAAAGAAATACAAAGGAAGCTAATCGAATTATTGATGCAATTGCAGTAACTCATAATACGCCAGATTTTTACTTATTAAAATCTCAAATTGCTCAATTTGAAGGAAATAAAAGCGAGGAAATAAAAAACAGAAACGCTTATTTCTCGATGATGGAGAATAATAATTACGGGGCAATGTATAACAAATACAATGTCTTGATATACGCTGATGACAAACAAACGGCTCAAAAAGCATTGGAAATTGCAAAAATAGAGGTCAATCATAGACCTACAGCTGATTCTTATGATTTATTAGCTTGGTCTTATTTGAACTTAGGTCAGCATGAAAAAGCATTACGCATTGCTCAAAAACATGTGGTTGGAAAGTCATTTGAACCAAAAGTGCAGTACCATTTGGCCATGATTTACAAATCCAATAATCTAGTGCTCAAAACTAAACCTATCAAAGAAGAGTTGTTGTCTAGTTTGTATGAATTAGGTCCTAATTTTGAACAAAAAGTGAATCAGTTATAGCACATGAAAAATATTGTTTTAATGATAATTTTCCTTTTTGGGTTTTCTTCTTATGGCCAGATTCAAAAAGGAAAAATTTTAGATAGTGATGGGAATCCTCTAGAAAACGCTTATTTGGTAAATACAAATTCTGAAAGTCACTCACATACAAACGAATTTGGTGCTTTTAGTTTAGATAAAACTGTTGTGGGAGATGTTATAAAAATAACGGCGCTAGGATACAAAAAGTCAAATTTCACCATTATTTCTTCCGATGCTATTATTATTTTGGAAGATGATATTTTTAGATTGAACGAGATAGTAATCCAACCGAAACTTTCGGCGATGAACGTTATTTCAAAAATTGATTTAGAAACGACACCAGTTAATTCTTCTCAGGAAATTTTGAGAAAAGTACCTGGACTGTTTATTGGGCAACATGCTGGTGGTGGTAAAGCAGAGCAAATATTTTTAAGAGGTTTTGATATCGATCATGGTACTGATATCGCCATTTCAGTAGATGGAATGCCAGTAAATATGGTTTCCCATGCACACGGTCAAGGCTATGCTGATTTACACTTTGTAATACCGGAAACGGTAGAAAAAATAGATTTTGGAAAAGGAACGTATTATGCTAACAAAGGGGATTTTGCTACAGCAGGATACGTTGCCTTCCAAACTAAAGATAAAATAGAAAAAAGTAGTATTGGTCTCGAAATAGGACAATTCAATACGATGAGAACGGTAGGATTGTTTAATCTTTTGGGTAACCAAAAAACACAAAGCGCTTACATTGCCACAGAATATATTCTAACAGATGGTCCTTTTGATTCTCCCCAAAATTTTAATAGAATCAATCTGTTAGGTAAATATTCCGCTATTTTGAATGATAATAGTAAATTTTCAATCTCAGCTTCTCGCTTTTCCAGTAAATGGGATGCTTCTGGACAAATACCACAACGGTTGATAGATAATGGAACGATTTCTAGATTTGGAGCTGTTGATGATACCGAGGGCGGAAAAACCTCTCGAACTAATTTTAATGCAAGTTTAAGCAAGCCTATAGATGAAAATACGTTCTTGAAAGCCAATGCTTTTTATTCTAATTATCAATTTGAATTGTATTCTAATTTTACGTTCTTCTTGGAAGATCCAATAAACGGTGACCAAATTAAACAGAAAGAAAATAGGGATATTTATGGAATGAATGCTGAATTGAACAAAAAAATGAAATTAAATGAGATAGATGTTTTGTTGCAATTTGGAGCTGGTTTTCGTGCTGATGCCACAAAAGATACGGAGCTTTCACATACTTTGAACAGAAGAACTGTTCTTGAAAATATAAAATTAGGGGATATTGATGAGTCTAATATGTTTTCATATATGAATTCAGAATTCAATTTTGGGAAACTGATGGTTAATCCGGCCATTCGATTGGATTATTTTAAATTCAATTATCAAGACAAGTTGACTGCGAATTATAAGACTCAATCTGAATTTAAATTCAAGTTTTCTCCAAAACTGAATTTGATTTATTCGCAAAACAACAATTTGCAGTTTTTTATAAAATCAGGAATGGGTTTCCATTCGAATGATGCTCGTGTGGTGGTTCAAAACAGTGGAAAACAAATTTTACCAACGGCTATTGGAACCGATGTTGGTACTATTTGGAAACCATTTCCAAAAATGATAGTCAACGCCGCTTTATGGCATTTGTATTTAGAGCAGGAATTTGTTTATGTGGGAGATGCCGGAATCATTGAGCCAAGCGGTCAATCAAGACGCATGGGAGCAGAGCTTGGGTTCCGTTACCAACTGAATGATTGGTTTTATTTTGATGCTGATGCCAATTATACCTACGCCAGAAGTATTGATGAACCAAAAGGGCAATATTACATTCCGCTAGCACCAGATTTTACAACAACCGGAGGGGTAAGTTTTCAAAAAATAAATGGTTTTTCTGGAGGAATACGGTATCGTTATTTAAAAAGCCGTCCAGCAAATGAGGATAATTCTATTGTCGCCAAAGGCTATTTTGTTTCGGACTTAAATGTTAATTATCAATATAAGAATGTAAATTTTGGGATAGCTGTTGAGAATTTTTTTAATACGGAATGGAATGAAACACAATTTGCAACTGAATCAAGACTTCAAAATGAAACAGAAAGTGTTGAAGAAATTCACTTAACACCAGGAACACCTTTTTTTATGAAAGGAAAAATTACTTATACATTTTAATACCGCATAAAGGTTTGTTGTTTATTTGTTTGGAAGCCTGGGATTTTAATAATTCCAGGTTTCTTTTTTAACAGCTGTTTAACTAAAATAAATTTTTATGAGACAAATATTTGTTTTATTTTTATAAAAAATTCAAACTATGAAAAATCTAGTATTTATAGCCACTTGTGCTTTAATTTTATTTAGTTGCCAAAACCAGGCACAACCCAAAAAATCTGAAAAAAGTATGACTGCAACACCTATAGCCAAAGAGACGATATATCAATTCAAAGTAGAAGATTTATCAGGTAATACTTTTGATTTTTCTACCCTTAAAGGGAAAAAGATCATTATTGTAAATACAGCTTCAAAATGTGGGTATACGCCTCAATATGAACAGTTAGAGGCTTTGTACAAAGAATATAAGGACAAAGGTTTAGTAGTAATAGGTTTTCCTGCAAATAATTTTGCTTCACAAGAACCTGGTACTAATGAAGATATTGCAACATTTTGTAAATTAAATTATGGAGTAACTTTTCCTATGATGGATAAAGTTTCTGTAAAAGGGGCAGATATGGCAGCAATTTATCAGTTTTTAACTCAAAAAGCCAAAAATGGATTACAAGATTCAGATGTAAAATGGAATTTTCAAAAATACTTAATTAATGAAAAAGGGGAATTAGAAAAAGTATATCTTTCTGCAGTAGAACCTACTGATGAAAAAATTGTAAGTTGGGTGAAAGGATAATTTTGCCACTATCGTAACGTTACGAATTGCTTTAAAATAGTATAATGAGATCCTCAATCAAATGAGAATCTCATTTTTTTTTAAATAGGGAAGGGATTATTCAATTCTTCAATTTTCATCCAAAAAAATTAAGAGATATTCAGTATTGAACCTTAATATTGAATGATGAACTGGAAGTAATACAGAATATAAAAAATCAAATTTTTTCGTTTTTGAAAATTTCCGCAACAGCAGCTTCGTAATTCCGAATACTTTGCGCTTTTTTTATTTTTTTCAATACCTTATGTGGGTTTGAAAACGTAGCCGAAAAATATTCCCATAAATGGTACATTTTCAATAAAATATGGGTTGAACCAGAGAGTGATTCGCTATAAATAGCATACAATGTATCATGAAACGTACTGAATAGTTCCATTTTGTTTGCAGGATATTCTGAAGTATTGTTTTTGATCATGCCTGGTAAAAAAGGATCCGAAATTAATCCTCTACCAATCATCCAGTGGTCAATTGTTGGAAATCGTTGTTGCATTTCATGAAATTTAGCCACTGAGGTTATATCACCATTGTAATACAGTTTATGCCTAGTGTTATCAACACACAGCTGAAACGCATCCAGATTTACGCCACCTTTATACAGTTGCTTTCCAATGCGTGCATGAATCGCTATGTTTTTAATAGGATAGGTATCTAAAATAGGCAAAACATCAAGAATTTCTTCACTGTTTTCATAGCCCAAACGCATTTTCATTGACACAATAATATCTGATTCAGAGTGTGCTCTGTGAAGAATAGTATTGATTTTTTCAGGATTACTGATCAAACCGGAACCCATTCCAGATTTGGTGACCATAGGATATGGACAGCCTAAATTCCAGTTTAATTCTTTATAACCCAACTCTCGAACATACTTGGCCACAAATAAAAATTCATCGGCATCGTTTGTTATCACTTGGGGAATCACCTCTAAATCAAGATTGTTATCCGGAAGCAGGTCGCGTTCGTATGACGGTTTGATAACCATTTTACCATTTAAGCGGATGTAAGGCGAGTAAAACGTGTCAATTCCGCCAAAAATTTTGTTTTGGGCATTTCTAAAACGAAAGTCGGTAAATCCCTGTAAAGGCGATGAAAGTAAGGTATAGTCCATGAAATTTTTAGTTGTGCAAATATACTACAAAGTCTCAAGCCTTAAAGTCATAAAGTTTTTAAAGTCAAACATAGTAGAAAACGAACCAAATTGTGGTACAAATGGATTTACTCTAAAATCAACTGCATGAAAACGGAGCTCAGCCAACGATCAAATTTATACCCGGATTCTTTTATAATACCCACGGTTTCAAAACCATATTTTTTATGAAAAGCAATACTGCCTTTGTTCTCGGAGTCAATAACGCCAATCATAGTGTGGTATTTTTGTTTTTTTGCCAATTGGATAAGTTCGGCCAATAATAATTTCCCAACGCCTTTTCCTAAAAATTCTTCCGCAACATATACAGAATGTTCGACTGTAAAACGGTAGCCTATTTTATGACGAAAAGTTCCATAAGTAGCGTATCCAATTGTTCCATTTTCGGTTTCGGCAACAATTACAGGTAAATCTTGGGCCAATTTATCTTCAAACCACAATTTATGGGTTTCAAAATCACGTGGCTCATAATCATAAATCGAAGTACTGTGCAGTATTTGGTGATTGATGATTTCCAATATTGTATCTAAATCGGTAAAAACAGCTGGTCTTATTTTGATTTCCATATAGAATTTATTTTCCTTCAAATTTAAGAAAACTATTTAAGATTAGAGAAAAACCTTTGCAACTTTGTATCTTTGTTTCTTTGAAACTAAAACAATGATTTACCCCAAAATACCTTTAGCACAAAGCATTATTGAAATTTGTTTGGCCAAAGGAATCACCACCATAATTATATCTCCGGGTTCTCGAAATGCACCCCTTACAATTGGTTTTGTAAATAATCCAGCCTTTCAATGTTACAGTATTGCAGACGAACGTGCGGCTGCTTTTTTTGCATTGGGAATAGCGCAACAAACGAGACAACCAGTGGCTTTGGTGTGTACTTCCGGTTCGGCGGTATTGAATTATTACCCAGCTTTTGCAGAAGCATTTTACAGCCAGATTCCTTTGATTGTAATTTCGGCAGACAGACCGCAAAATAAAATTGATATTGGAGATGGCCAAACGATTCGGCAGGAAAATGTATTCGAAAACCATTCATTATACAATGCTAATTTGCATGAGTATGTTTCGACGGAAAATGATTTAAAAATTAATGAGGCGATTAATATGGCTATCATTCAAAAAGGGCCCGTTCACATCAATGCGCCTTTCGAAGAGCCGTTGTATGAAACCGTTTCAGCTCTTTCAGTTACTGTGGATATTATCGCTTCCGCAAATGCTACTCAGACAATTTCTATCGAAGACGTTTCAGAATATGCAACGATTTGGAGCAATTCTACTAAAAAAATGATTTTGGTTGGCGTGAATGAACCGAACGCCATTAACGAAAAAATAATTGATGCTTTCGCCAAGGACGAGTCGGTTGTAGTGTTGACTGAAACGACTTCTAACCTGCATCATGATTCTTTTATCAATACGATAGACACGATAATTACGCCTTTTACGAATGCCGATTTTGAGAATTTTCGTCCAGAAATTTTAATCACTTTTGGAGGAATGGTCGTTTCGAAACGAATCAAGGCTTTTTTAAGAAAATACAAACCAAGACACCATTGGCATATTGATTCTTGGAGAGCGTATGACACTTTTGGCGCTTTGACCAAACACTTTAAAGTAGATCCAAATGTATTTTTTGATACTTTCTTGCCACTTACAAACAAAATAGAAAGTAATTATTTCCAGCAATTAGATGTTGTAAAAGCATTACGAAAGCTAAAAAGTGATATGTATTTAGACAAAATTCCGTTTTCGGATTTTAAAGTTTTCGAAAAAGTGATTCAGACTTTGCCAACGAACAGTCAATTGCAAATCAGCAATAGTTCAGCCATTCGTTATGCGCAATTAATAGACGTTCATCCTTCGATTGAAGTGTATTGCAATCGCGGTACCAGCGGAATCGATGGAAGTACTTCTACGGCTATTGGTGCAGCTGTTGCCAGTGCTAAACAGACTGTTTTTATAACGGGTGATGTTGGATTTTTGTATGACAGCAATGCGTTATGGAACAATTATATCCCGAAAAACTTCAAGATTATTTTAATCAATAACGGTGGTGGCGGAATTTTTAGGATTTTACCGGGACATGAAGAAAGTCCCGTTTTTAATACTTTCTTTGAAACTTCTCATTGTTTAACAGCGGAACATTTGGCTAAAATGTATGGTTTTGAATATGCGATTGCCAACGATGAAGCAAATTTAGCAACAAGTTTGACTGCTTTGTATGCTCAAAATGATAGGCCAAGTATTTTGGAAATTTTCACACCCACCTTGAAAAACGACAGCATTTTATTGCAATATTTTAAAGAATTGATCTAATTAATTTTTGATGTTCGTTAAATGAAATGAATTAATGTTTAAATTTGGATATGTAAAATTCTATTAATCAAACAGTAAACTTTTATTTATGAGTGCAAGAGACGAATTAATTGTAAAGTATGTAGCCGATTTGAAAGACAAATGTGGCGTAAATCCAGATATGGATTTGTTGACAAAAGTAACTATTGGTTGTGGTCCGTCAATTTATAATGATGATTCTGCAACGGTTGCCGGAAGTCAGCAAGTAGAATTAGATACGGTGAAAAACAATTTTCTAATCAAGAAATTAGGACTTGCAGATGGACCGGATTTAGATGCAGCACTAGATGCAGTAATGGAAAAATACGGTCGTTCCAATAAAAATAAATACAGAGTGGTCGTTTATTATTTACTAACCGTTCACTTCAAAAAAGAGAGTGTTTACCATTAATATTTAATTTGTAAATTCTGTCATAAAAAAAGCGTTTGCCTCGGCAAACGCTTTTTTATTTATACTTATTCCTATAATTTATTCAATACTTTCTTAATCTCTAAATTTCATTGTATAAATTTAAAATGGTACAGAATCTAAATGGCTGTATGGTTTAAAATCTTCTGGTGTTTTAACGAATTGGTACTGGGAAAACTGGTAAACTGGAATGTCCTAATGCATCTACAGCTTGAACAGCGAAGAAAAAGTTATCTTTAGAATACGGAATTTCAGCTTTAGTATCTTTTACAAAAATTGTTTTTTCCCAATGTTGTGATGACGTTTCTCTGATAAGAATGTTATATCCATAAACTGATTTTCCTTCAGGAGCAGTCCAAACTAAAGTAGAGAAATTAGTCAAATCCTTCACTTCAATTCCTACGTTTGTTGGCGCTTTTGGAGACCAAGCCAAATTGCTGAAAGTAGCCAAGTTAGAACAGGTTATTTTCTTCATGTATTCAAAGTCCATGAACTCGGCAAGATCGCCGTACTGGATGTTATTTTCTTTTCGAACGTTTTGATGTTGGTGATCGTAGTTTTCATTCATTTCACAAAAACGAATGGCTGTAAATCCATTTTGACTGAAAGGAGTGTGGTCACCACCACGCAAGAAACGGTCGTTGCGATATACTAAATTAATGTCCAGTTGCTCTACATATTGATTGGTAACCGTTTTTATATATCGGGCTAATTGTCTGGATGGACTGTCATTATCGCGATTGGTCGATTTACGCATTTTTGATTCGGCTTCCGTTTCTAAGAATGGAATTGTTTCACTGAAAACACGAACTTTAGTATTGTCGCGTAATAAAGTACCGCTGGACAAACTGTTTCCAATCATATCATTATTGATCATGGCAATAACATTCCACTTTCCATCTTTGGCAACATCTGCTAAATGTTTGGCTCCGTACAATCCTTGCTCTTCACCAACTACAGCTACAAAAATTAGTGTAAAAGGAAATTCTCTTTGGCTCATGATTCTGGCGAGTTCCATCATGGCGGCTACTCCTGAAGCATCATCATTAGCGCCTGGCGCATCTGATTTGGCATCCATAACATCTGAAGCACGGGAATCTAAATGGCCGCTTATAATCAATACACGATCATCTGTAGGATCAGTTCCTTTTAAGGTTGCCATCACATTGCCCAATTGGCTGTCGATTGCAATACGTCTTCCATCGGCTTTGATGGTGAAAAAGTCAATAACCGAAGTCAGTCTTCCGCCCGATGTTAAAGCATATTTATCAAATTCTGATTTTACCCAGCGTTGTGCCGCTCCAATACCGCGGGTATTACTTTTTGTGTCGCTCAACGTATGGCGGGTTCCAAAAGATACGAGTTTGCGAACTGTAGCTTCCATATTTTCCGATTTTACTTCGGCGACCATTTTTTTTATTTCCGGATCATCGACGGTGGTTTGTGCGTAATTGGTATGAGAAATGAATAGTAGTAGGAATAAACAAAGAATTGAGGTTGGTTTCATTAATAGGATTTTTTAGTTTTTTCAAAGTTAGTAAAAAGAAAAGGAAATTATGGGGAAATTAGATTTTAGCATTTGTTGATGCTTATTGCGTTTAAGATTTTGAAGAATTAATTCTTCTGAGAACGAAAACATCCTAATCTAGCCCTGATGGAAGCAAGTATCCTTTCCAGTCCTGAACTTGTTTCAGGATCCTGAAACAAGTTCAGGACTGGAAAGATACTGCGAACAGCGGGACAACTCGTAATGAAAAAACGGAAAGTAGTGCTCCTAAAAAAGAAAATGTCCATTGGATTTGAGCTTTGTTTTTTTGTAGACAGTTTCTTAATTTACTATTTTCAAACTTCGTACCTTTGCGCTTTAGAAATTGAAAGAAAATGATTGAAATAGGAAAATACAATACGCTTACCATTTTACGTGATACCAAAGTGGGTTTGTTTCTGGGAAATCCAGAAGAAGATCCCGAAGGAATTCATGACATTCTGTTGCCAAACAAATACGTACCAAACGAATTTGAAATAGGCGAGGAGTTGATTGTTTTTGTGTATCTAGACCACGAAGAAAGACCCGTTGCCACAACATTAGAGCCGTATATATTGTTGAATGAATTTGCACTTTTGCGTGTGAATTATACCAATCAGATTGGTGCTTTTATGGATTGGGGAATGGAAAAGGATATTTTGGTTCCGTTCAAAGAGCAGGCGCGTCCTATGGAAAAAGGAAAACGCTACTTGGTGTACCTTTATATGGACGAAAAAACCAATCGTTTGGTCGCTTCCAGCAAATTAAATCAGTTTTTAAAAAATGATCACCTTACGGTTGAAAAAGGGGAAGAGGTAGATTTAATCGTTTCCCATATCACTGAATTAGGAATTAACGTGATCATCAACGAAAAGTACAAAGGCTTGATGTACAAAGATGAAGTCTATGATGATGCGATTCGTACGGGAGACCGCATGCGAGGATACATCAAAACGATTCGACCGGATAATAAAATTGATGTGGCATTGCAGGTACAAGGATATCAAAGTATCGAACCGAATGCCGAGAAAATTCTTGACGAATTAAGAGCTAGCAGAGGTTTCTTGCGTTTAACTGATAATTCGCATCCGGAAGACATTAAGACGGTTTTGAAAATGAGTAAGAAAACCTTCAAGAAAGCCATTGGCGCTCTGTACCGAGAGAAATTAATTGAAATCAAGGAAGACGGAATTTACTTGGTTAAGGAATAAAAAAAGACAAACACTATTTTATGTTTAATCTTTTGAAACCATTAAGATATTAAGGAAATTTAGTTAAAAACCGTATTCTAAATGCTGCTTAATTTTTAAAATGGTATAGAAAAAACAATGTAGAATGGGCTACAATCCTCATTACATAAAAAAAGAAAGACTAATCATAACGGTTAGTCTTTCTCTTTTTTATGCTGTTTCAGAATATTAAATTCTGACAGCATTAAAATAAATGTGAAATTTAAAGTAGCTTTATTCGCCTCTAATACAATAGTATTCACGATACTATTTTTTAAAACAATAACTTAAGCGTAAGTACTTTAAAGAATATTTTGTCTTTAAATGTACAATCACTTGCTTACGAGTTAAGAAATAATTTCACGATAAGGCCGTTGGTTTTGTATATATTGGAAGATAATTTTCTAAAACAATTGTTTATTAATGTCTCACTTTTGCAAGAACAAGAAAAATAGCTCTTTAGTTAACCGTAGGTGTTACTTTTTATTTTTTACTGCTGGGGCAAATGGTTGTTGCATTAACTCGTTAATCGGGGATTTTGAAATATTTTTATAAGTTATTACCGTAGAAAAAGGAGCGACAACATTTTTAATGGTATTCAATACATTCTTTTTTTAGGTTAATAAATCAGTGAAGAATCAATAATTAATCAAGATAAATAATTTGTATTAATCTGATTAGCTTGATCTAAAATTAAAAATAATTTGAATTGCCTACTGTTAAAATACTGTTTTTTAATTTTTTTTTAACGTTTTAAAGGCTTTAATCAGAGAAGGATTACCATAAGCTTGGCTAAATAGAATAGATAAAATGTAAAAAATGATTTATTTTTACACTAAAATAATTTAAATCAATTGTAATGGATTGGATCACTGCTAAAGAATACGAAGATATCACTTATAAGAAATGCAATGGCGTTGCCAGAATTGCGTTCAACAGACCGGATGTGCGCAATGCATTCCGTCCAAAAACAACTGCCGAATTGTATAATGCATTTTATGATGCGCAAGAAGACACGTCCATTGGTGTTGTTTTACTTTCTGCCGAAGGGCCTTCTTCTAAAGATGGGGTTTATTCTTTTTGCAGTGGTGGCGATCAAAACGCACGGGGACATCAAGGATATGTGGGTGATGACGGACAGCACCGTTTGAACATCTTAGAAGTTCAACGTTTAATTCGATTCATGCCAAAAGTAGTTATTGCTGTGGTTCCCGGATGGGCTGTAGGTGGCGGACACAGTTTACATGTGGTATGCGATTTGACTTTGGCAAGTAAAGAACACGCTATTTTTAAACAAACAGATGCTGATGTGACAAGTTTTGATGGTGGTTATGGTTCGGCTTATTTAGCCAAAATGGTAGGGCAGAAAAAAGCACGCGAAATTTTCTTTTTGGGGCGTAATTATTCGGCTCAGGATGCAATGGATATGGGAATGGTAAATGCTGTGATTCCGCATGCAGAATTAGAAAATACAGCTTATGAATGGGCACAGGAAATTTTGCAAAAATCACCAATGGCTATTAAAATGCTAAAATTTGCCATGAATCTTACCGATGATGGAATGGTAGGACAACAGGTTTTTGCGGGTGAAGCCACAAGACTTGCATATATGACCGAAGAAGCCAAAGAAGGTAGAAATGCATTCCTGGAGAAAAGAAAACCGAATTTTGAGAAAAAGTGGTTGCCGTAAGGCAGTAATCAGTGTTCAGTTTTTAGTGTTCAGTCGCAAAACATGGAAAAAAAGCTTAAGGTTTAAGGTTTAAAGTTGTTTCAATCAAGAACTTTAAACTTTTTAATCCTTAAACTTTAAACTAAAATTTACAAATGGAAAATTTCACAAACGAAACAATTAATACCAGCCAACTTCCTAAATTTGAGGAAGTCGCTTTTACGAATTTGCATCCTAAATATTTAAGAGTGGTTTTACTGAATGTTGCCATAATTATAGCAATACTTATTCTTGTTCCGGTATTAATTTCTGTTTTCAAGCCAGAGCTATTTTCAGGAAGAGTCTGGTTGATTTTAGGAATTGTAATTCCGATACTTTCACTTTTGATTATTGTATTTTCTTATATTGGATTCCAAAAAAAAGGATTTGCATTTAGGGAACACGATGTGCTTTTTAGACACGGAATTATTGCTACAAACACAATTGTAATTCCTTATAACAGAGTACAGCATGTGGCTTTGCATGAAGGATTCATTTCGCGTTTTTTTGGTCTGGCCAAAATTGAAGTTTTTACTGCCGGCGGTAGTTCCAGTGATATTGAAATTCCGGGAATTGAGAAAGAACAAGCCGAAAATATTAAACAATTGTTGATGGGAAAAATACAAAAACAATTGTAATGAGAGCCGATTTTAGTCAGCCACAGCGGCAATCTTCAGTAGGAATTTTGGTAATGTTTTTTTACACGCTTCAGCAATATGCCAGAGCGTTGTGGCCTGTGATTGTGATTTGGATTTTTAAGTTTGATGAGGTTAATAAATTGTATTTTTTCCTTGGAATGATAGCCGTTTTTGTAAGTGTTGGAGTTGTTTCCTATTTGAAATACCTAAATTTCACTTTCTTTTTGGATGCCGAAAACGAGGAATTTATTATTACAGAAGGCGTTTTCAATAAAACCAAAACTGCGATTCAGCTGCGTAAAATCCAACAGGTAAATATAAATCAGTCTTTTATTCAAAAGTTAATTGGTGTTTATGAATTGGATGTAGACACTGCCGGAAGCAATAAAAAAGAAGGCGCTATCAAGGCGATTTCGCATGAATTGGCTTTGGAGTTGAAATTCCGTTTGTTGGAAAATGAAGAAACGCAGCATGCAATTGGAACTGAAGAAACTTCATTGGAGGAAACTGAGCAAAAACTATTTGAAGCTGCGCATCCTTTCATAAAAATAAGTTTTTTGAGTTTGCTGAAAGTAGGAATAACTTCTAATTATGGTAGAAGTATTGCTTTATTGGTGATTTTCTTTAGTACGATTTATGAGAATTTTCAAAATTTTGGAGACGAAAGCAATGTTTACAAAGAAAAAGTAGGTTCTTACATCGATAAAAACTTAGTGTTGCAAACTATTTTAATGTCGATACTGTTATTGTTTGGAATTGTATTAGTTGTAAATATAATACGAATCGTTTTCAAATATTATGATTATAAAATAACCCGACAAAAAGGGTCTTTGCTATTGTCTTTTGGGTTGTTGAATTCGAAAAGCACCATCATCAAACCTGAAAAAGTTCAGATTACGACCGTTACAAGGAATTATTTCCAAAAGAAAATGGGAATTCTGGAACTAAAAATCAAACAAGCAACCGGTGGAGAAAAGGAAGAACGAAAATCAGTAATAGAAATTCCAGGATGCAATGAGACTGAGAGAGATTCGATATTGAAATTATTGTTTAATAAAATTCCTGAAAAAGGATTAATGCTTCAGCCTAATTTTCGTAAACTTGTTTTTTCTGTTTTTCTTTCAATAGGAGTACCTTTGTTGGGATTTTTGGCGATTGGGTATTGGCTTGAACCAGTATTTTTTGAATACAGTTATGTAGTGCCGGTGTATGTAGTTATTATTGGATTAATCCAATATTTTAAATTTAAAAATGACCGATTATTCATCCATGAGCATTTTATAATAAAACAAAGTGGCGCTTGGGATGTGAGCAATGCTATTATTGACCCCAGTAAAATCCAAGCGATTACAACGTCGCAGCTTTTTTGGCATAAAAAGTTGGATATTGGTTCCATAATATTGCATACTGCAGGAGGAAATATCACTTTTCAGTTAGGGAATTATTCAATAGTAAAACAACAAGTCAACCTTTGGTTGTACGAAATAGAAACTTCCGATAGTAATTGGATGTAAACAAAATGGTTTAAAGTCTAAGGTTTAAAGTTTTCTATACCATAAATCTTAAGTTTTAAACTTCAAACTTTTAAATAAAAAAACATGAAGCATTGGATTGAAGCCGCACGTTTACGCACCTTACCCTTATCTGTATCGGGAATAATTGTTGGAAGCATGTATGCTTTGGCACACCCAACAGATAATATATTAACGCCAACAGAAGTCTTTAACTGGCGTTTATTTGGATTTGCCATATTGACCACACTTGGATTGCAAATACTCTCTAATTTTGCCAATGATTATGGTGACGGCATGAAAGGAACAGACAATGAAGATCGAGTAGGGCCAAAACGCGCGATACAAAGCGGTGTAATTACTCCGGAAGCCATGAAACGCGCTATTATAATCACCTCTGCATTGACGTTGCTTTCGGCGATGCTGTTGATTTATTATGCGTTTAAAGATACAAATTTATGGTTTTCCTTGTTTTATTTGATGTTGGGAATTCTTTCAATAGTCTCAGCAATTCGCTATACGGTTGGAAATACAGCGTATGGATACCGTGGATTTGGTGATGTTTTTGTGTTTGTATTTTTTGGTTTGGTGAGTACATTGGGAGTGAATTTTTTATATTCAAAACAACTGGATTTTGAATTGGTTTTACCTGCAATAGCCATTGGATTATTGAGCGTCGGCGTTTTAAATCTGAATAATATGCGTGACGAAGCATCGGATAGAAAGTCAAATAAAAATACGATTGTTGTAAAAATCGGCGGAGCCAAAGCTAAAATATACCATTATATTCTGATTGTAACCGCAATGATTTTGGTGTTGATTTTCGCAATCATAGATGATTTTCACTTTGATCAATACTTGTTTTTATTGGCGTATATTCCTTTAACTAAACATTTAATTACCGTTTATAAGAATCATAACCCTAAGGAATTAGATCCTGAATTAAAAAAACTGGCGCTCAGTACTTTTGCCCTTTCGGTGTTGCTGGCGTTGTGTATGATTTTCTTCTTTTCGGATTTGATCGTGAATAATTATTGAAAAAAATCAGTGGCAATTTCAAAATCAATTTAAAACCTTAAATTAAAAAAAATGAAAATAACATTTTACGGTCACGCCTCATTGGGTATAGAAGTTGGCGGCAAGCACATCATTGTAGATCCTTTTATTTCTGCGAATCCAAAGGCAGCTCATATTGACATTGATACCTTAAAAGCTGATTATATTTTGATAACGCACGCGCACGGAGATCATATTCTGGATGTCGAGGCCATTGCCAAAAGAACGAATGCGGTAATCGTTTCTAATGCTGAAATTGCAGGTCATTATGGCGCCAAAGGTTTTCAAGTGCATCCCATGAATCACGGTGGTAGCTGGAATTTTGACTTTGGGAAACTAAAATATGTAAATGCCATTCATTCCAGTTCCTTTCCTGACGGCAGTTACGGTGGGAATCCGGGCGGTTTTGTCATTGAAGGCGAACATAAAAACATATATATTGCTGGCGATACGGCGCTTACCATGGACATGAAACTCATTCCTATGCGCACCAAACTTGACTTGGCGATTTTGCCTATCGGCGATAATTTCACTATGGATGTCGAAGATGCTATTGTTGCTTCTGATTTCTTGGATTGCGATAAAATTCTGGGGTATCATTACGACACTTTTGGTTATATCGAAATCGATCATGAAGCTGCCATTCGTGAATTCTTTGATAAAGGAAAAGATTTGATGCTACTGGAAATAGGAAGTTTCATCGAATTGTAAAAAGTCATTGCGAGTTTTTCAAAGCAATCTCCAGCTATTCGTTGCAATCTTTTTATCAGCCGAAAAAGCTGATAAAAAGGATTTTCACTGCAAACGAAGTTCACTGAACTCCTATGTAAATGAAAGTTTAGTGAAGTAATCTGGGCTAAAAAACGTTAATCAAGAAAATGAACATTCAAAAAATAGCTTTTATAGCATTAACAATTATTTCATTTCAATCTGTTTTTTCTCAAAAAGACGGCTATTGGGACAAAGCCCGTGCAACAACTGAAGAAATTTCGGTTGCCGCAAGAGACAGGATCATTATTAAAACGCAAGATTTGCCTGAAGGAACCACCGAAGTCGTTTATAGAATAACACTTTTGGATAAAAATCAGCAAATGGCAAGTAGTTTGGTTTCGGTTTTAAAAGCCATTCCAGATCCAACAGGAATCAGTCAAGGCTCAGCAGGAGCGGTTTTTATATTGTCTAAAATATCGGGAGATGATAAATGTAAGTATGCCGTTTTTTCAAGCAATGATTTGGCTTTAAAATACAAAGAAAACGGAAAAACTGATGACGCTTGTCTGGTTCAGGATACGCCGGTTAGCAAAGATGCCAAACGGCTTTCTACAGAGAAATCGGCTTGTATGAAAACGAATTCGGGGAACTTATGGTTTGGTTTCGAAAGTAAAAACTGGATCATGAATCAAAAAATCATCCTGGAAATCGTACCGTGGGTCGATAACAAACTCAGCCGAGGTTGGACAATTGAAAACAGAAAAGCAATCATAGATCAATGCAAAACCTCGAATATGGCGCAAAAAATGACTAATTCAGATGATTTTTGCGTTTGTATCCTTGATAAAATACAATCCAAATACAAGTTCAAGGAATTCCAAAAATTATTAGCTGTAGAGCGTGCTAAAGCGTTTAAGGATTTTGGCAACAGTTGTTTTGGGGAAACCAGTCTTTCAAAAAGTGTTTATGATGATTTGCGCAAACAAGCTGCTGTATCAGCAAAACAAGGCAAACAAGGTGAAGCCATTCTGAAACTGACAACAATTATCAATGATGGAAAAGCAGTTGCATTGGATTACAATGCTATAGGAAATAGTTATGTGTTGACTAAGCAATACGGTAAAGCGATTAAATTCTTAAAAGAAGGCGAGAAGCTCGATGATTCGGAGTTGTTGATAAAGCTGAATTTGGCACACGCCTATTTATTGAATGATAACTATTCCTCGGCCAAAGCTATTTACAAGGAATACCAATCACAAAACGTTACCGATTGTTTGAGTTGGACTGAAAAAATAAAACAAGATTTCGAATCTTTTAAGAAAGTCGGCATTAAAAATGATGATTTTGAAAGAGTTTTGAAGTTGATTGATAAATAGATTTAAGTTACCAGATTTAAATAATTCATAATTTATAATTTTTTTGAAAGCAACCTACCATAAATACATCCTCAACTTCAAACGACCGTCAGGAACTTCCCGCGGCGTTATGTCCGAAAAAGAAACTTGGTTTATCGTCTTGGAGCATGAGGGTAAAAAGGGAATAGGAGAATGCGGAATTCTTCGTGGATTGAGTATTGATGATCGACCGGATTATGAAGAAAAATTACAATGGACCTGCGACAATATCCATCTTGGAAAAGACCAACTTTGGGAAGCTTTGATTGCCTTTCCTTCGATACAATTTGGAGTTGAAATGGCGTTCCAATCTTTAGTGAGTGAAACCCCTTTTTTACTCTTTCCTTCAGATTTTACAAATGGTACAAAATCGATACTCATTAATGGCTTGGTTTGGATGGGCGAAGAGTCGTTTATGAAACAACAAATCGAAGAAAAATTAGCACAGGGTTTTCGTTGCATTAAACTTAAAATAGGAGCGATAGATTTCGATAAAGAATTGCAATTATTACGGTTTATTCGGGAACATTTTACGCCGGAAGAAGTCGAAATTCGGGTCGATGCAAACGGCGCTTTTAATATAAATTTAGCTTTATATAAATTAATACAACTGTCTGAATTTAAATTACATAGTATTGAACAGCCAATATTAAAAAATCATACTGACAGTATGGCAGAGCTATGCAAAACCACACCTTTTCCAATTGCTTTGGATGAGGAATTGATTGGTGTTTTTACTTTGATAGAAAAGGAACAATTATTAGAAAAAATCAAGCCACAATACATCATTTTAAAGCCTAGTTTTATCGGTGGTTTTCGAGGCACACAAGAATGGATTTCATTGGCTGAAAAGCATAAAATTGGGTGGTGGATTACCTCTGCTTTAGAGAGTAATATTGGACTGAATGCCATTGCGCAATGGACCTTTTTACAGCACAATTTGATGCCTCATGGATTAGGAACCGGAGCGCTTTATGCCAATAATTTTGACTGTCCGCTGGAAGTTTCAGAAGGGCAATTGTGGTACAAAAAGGATTTGGATTGGGCGTTTGATTTTGCTCTTTTGAAATAGATCATTTCGTAGTTTTCTTTTGTTCACCGTCTCCCAATAAAACGGATAGCGTCTTTAAACTTGGTGTGCGATCCGCAATCAATTTGATGATACTGATGAACGGAATGAAGAGAATCATTCCTGCAGCACCCCATAAAATGCCTCCCACGATTACCACAATAATGATGATCAGTGTGTTTATTTTCAAACGGCTTCCCACCGCAAAAGGAAATATAATATAGGCTTCGAGTGCTTGAACAACTGAAAAAACAGCAATGACGGCTAACGGATACCAAATTGAATTGTAGGTTATCCAGGAAACTGCAATGGGCAAGAGCGACGATATCATAATGCCTACATACGGAATAAAAGTGAGGATTGAGGCTATAAAACCAAACAGAAATGGGTGTGGTACTCCGATAATCAATAGTCCGATACTGTTTAATAATCCAACTATTAAATAGACCAGTAGCATTCCTTTGATAAAATTGTAATACGCATGAATGGTTTCGATAAGGATTTCGTGAATGGTTTTTTTTCTTTCGGGAGGGAAAAGTTCATACAAAGCATTCGATAACATTTGGCGATGGAAAAGTATCAATACCGAAAAAACAGGAATCATTAATAGAAAAAACACAGATTCAGAGAGCGAATATGCGGCGTTTCGTACTATGGAAAAAGCTTGGGAACCGGAGTTGTTGAGCGTATTATTGATAAATTCCGTTTGTTTTTCCAAACTAATATCAAATCGTTCTGAAATAAAAAGGCTCAATTGGTTTACTGTTTCGGTTAGTTTGGTTCTCAAAGATTGCCATTCCTGAAGAAATTCGGAGAATTGCACGAATAATAGATAAATTATAGCTCCTACCAAAAGAGTTACACCTAAAATAGAAATAATAATTGAAAGTCCTTTGTTAATTCCTTTTGTTTCCATCCATTTACAGATGGGGTACAGAATGAAGCTGATAAGTAATGAAAAGCTTAACGGAATAAATAATGTTTTACCAAAGTATAGAATCAAAGCCGCCAATACGATAAACTGAAGAATTTCTAACACAGAAAATCTCCCGTTGGATTGAAATGGAATGGGTGTTTTAGAAGATTCTGACATATAATTGTTGTATTATAAGCTTTATTTCTTACTCTTCCTTACTTTATAAACGATTAAGTATGAACCTAAAACGTGTAACTAGCTACTAAATTGCCGATTCTTGAAAATGTTTTAAGATTCCAATAATCGTCTGTGGTAATTGATTTGTCCCAAATGATAGGCTAGGTGCACAGTCAAATGGATGAGTATATACTCAGTTGAAGTTTTGTTTTTGAAAACTAATACAGGATATTCCATTTTTAATTCTGCTTCTGATATAGTGTTAAGTGCATTGTTAACTACGACAATGGTTTTTTCGATTTTTTGTATTAATTCTGCTCTTGGAATATCTTTCAGTGAAAATTCCAGAACTCTATTTCTTATATATCCGGTTTTCCCAAATTCGGCTCCAATGTACGTATTGAGGTTTCCCACTAAATGCAAGCATAGATTTCCGGCTGAATTAGCTATCCCTTTTTGGATTTTCCAAATATCACTTTCATTTTGATACGACTCAATTTCAGTTTTTAGTTGGTTTAAATCTCGGTTGAGTAATGTTTTTAAACTTTCAATTAGCATTTTTATTTTGTTTGTATTTCTTTAATGATACTAGTGCTTGTTGCTGTATTTTATGTTGAAAATAACCAGTCCAACCTAATAAATAACCAGTAATTCCAAAAGCTTGTTTGGTCCATTTCCAGATGTCGAAATCATCAGTGTGTTTTTTTATTAATCCATCTTTAAACTGAAATTGCGAACGAATAACATTTACTACTTTTCTATTAGTTTTACTAAAGTTGTAGGTAGCGATCCATTGTGCTGAACCTGTGTATTGATCTGCTTTTATATCTGAGAACTCAATTTTTATATTTCCTTTACTTTTTTTAATAAGCATTTTCCACATTTGACAAACATCCTTTTCTTTTAATAAACCAAACGCAGGATCACGAAACTCAATTTTAGAATGGTAGCATTCACACATAGTGGTAGCATCGGCATTGGCAAAAGCGGTATAGAACTTAATGAGGTTTTTTTCGTTTGGGGTCATAACTACATAAAGTGATCAGTAAAAATAATGTTTTTTTGTTAAAAATGATGTTTTAAAAAAGGAATATAAAAAATTAGATATGATTTATTCCTTATAAGAAAAGCAAGAATAATTCAGGATTGATTAGCATTAGATTACATTCGGAAATGGTTTTTCAATTTTAGATAAAAAAAAAGAGGATAGACTTTTAAGTTTCTATCCTCTTTAATAATGGGTTAAATGATATTCAGTTATTTCGGCTTATTTAGCGGCAGGAATAATATCAATTATTACGGTACGGTTGTAAAAACGTTCTTCAGGAGTTTTGTTTTCAAATGGAGAATTGTTTTCATTTTCACCATAACCAGATACATCAAATTTAACATCGTTTCTACCCGCTTTAGTTAAGCTGTTTTGAATTATGTTTTTCACATCATTTGCACGAGCGACTGACAAATCTTGATTGTAAACTTCTTCGCCAATAATATCCGTATGACCTTTGATAATTACGGTTGCTCCAACAGGAATTTTCGGCGTAACTACTTCAGTTAGATATTTTTCATACATTGAAATGGCTTTAGAGGTATTGAATTCATAGATAATACTATATCTCATACCTTCTTCCATTTTTGCAGGAGTCCAAAGTACCATGTGAACAGGAGTTTCCTTTTCTACAATTTTTCCACTTTTAGTCTGGCCAATCATTTTTACTTTATAATCTCCTTCTGGACGGCTACCTAAAATTGTTTTTCCAGGAATGCTTACCTCGTCTTGAGTATAAGGTCCAAAAGACTGTACTTTTCCTTGCTCATCAGTTATTTGTAAAGACCAAGATGATAATGCTTCACCAGCTCCTTTATTGTTAAAGGTAACATAACTTTCAACTGGTGCTTCTTGTGAAGCAACAATCTGTACTGGTTTTAATGGCGCATCAGGACCACTTTGAAATTCCATCAATAAATCAGGAGAGTTACTTTCGATAGAAACTCTGCGATCTCCCTCACGTAGCAAAACCAATTCTAATGTTGCTCCTGGTTGCTCTGATGGGATATTTGGTTTGTTTTGACCTTTAGTGGTAATTCTAGTTGGATTTATTGCAAATACACTTACCAAATACGTCTTGATTGACTCGGACATAACAAGCCCGTCAGCAGGACCTTTCTCTGATGAACCGACCAAAGTGATCGTTGCAGAAGGATTTTTTTGCATTCGATCTCCAAGGATGTTCAGTACGTTATAATAAACAGTCATTTGACGTTTCGAACGATCTGATAAATTTTTTGGAGCAAATGTTTCCAATTGATCTTCTTTGAAGTCTTTTACTTGATTTTTCGTTAATAAAACATAACGATTTGGAATTTCTGTTGATCCTTCATTAAAGAAAACATAGTTTCGAAGTGGAAAAATTTCAGTCATTCTTCTTTCTCCAGAAACATTACTCGGAGAATTTACTGTGAAATCAACTTCTCGGTCTTTAGACAAATCGGTTGCTTCTTGAATATCTTTTCCTTGTCCGAATTTAAGTGCTACTCCTGCTCTAATTGTAGTTATATTCCAAGTTTCTGTAGCACGTGGATTTTGACCAAAATAAGGTTGGAAAGAAACAAAAGGAGACAATACAAATTGTGTTTTGTTGCTATCTGAAGAAAGCGGAATATCATATCCTGCACCAATTTGCATTGACAAAATAGTTTTCTCAATCTCACTAAATTCACCGGTTACTGCAGGGGAAGGAGCTTGATCAGGGAAAGCTGGATTGATACCTAATTGATAGTTAAATGATTTGTCCATGTTGAAAGCCAATCGTGGACCTCCATAAAGATAAAAATTAGATTTAAAAGGCGCAAAGCGTACGCTTGGTTCCACTGTGATGTAACTTAGGTCGGTAGATAAATCAGCTGGGCAATCACAAGCTGTTACTATTTGGTCAAAAGAACCTTTGCGGCTATCATATCCTGCTTGTAGCATTACACCCCATCTTGAATCCGCAGGACGATATTCTAAAAGTGGCGCAATAAAAAGTCCTGTGCCATTTCCATCATGAAACGCAGCGGGAGATGTAAAACCAGCATTTAATTGTTGAGTAGAACCTTCGTAGAAATTGAAATTAGCTCCACCAGCCACACCAAAGTACCAAGATGGTTTCGCATATTTAATTGCGGGAACTTCTTGAGCTTGAACTGAATTTTGATTACTTAACCATGCTAAAGCAATTATTGCAACACTTTTAATGATCCGTTTATTTGAGGACCATGCAACGCATGATCCACTTTTAAAATTAGTTTTAGTTTTCATTTTTTTAAGGCTTTGTGATTATGTTAGTATGAGTCATTACTACTGCTCCATTTCTGGCAAGCATTCTACCTTGTGCGGTTGAATAGGCTCCCATTGTTATAGATTGTAGGGCCAATATATTACCTACAAATGATGTGTAATTTCCAATAGTTGCTGAACTTCCTGTTTGCCAAAAGACATTTTTAGCAAGTGCTCCTCCCGCAAGTTTTATACTTCCACCAGCTCCACCAACAGTTGTGAAGGCAGATGCTACTTGGAAAATCCAAACGTCAGTTGCACTACCACTAAGAGTTAAATCGCCATTTTGTACTAAAAGTGTGGATGTTGATTTATAAATACCAGCAACAAGTGTTTTTCCACCTTGATCACCAGATACCGTTATTGGTGCGCTATAAGAAGCTCCTTCGGCAAAAAGATAGGCATTGGTAAGATCTAATTTAGCTTGCGTTAACATTGCAGCTACTCCTGCAGGCGCAATATCGTCAGAAGCATAAATTGCCCCATTTACTATAATTGCAGGAGGGAATCCTGTAATTGAGGAACGAACTCCAGGACTTATCCCAACATCCATATTATTAATTACACTGAAACCAGCATTATTACTGACTCCTACACCTGCTAGAATTCCAAATCTTTCCGCTGATCCAAGATTTACGGTATTTCCAACTACAGCTGAATTAGTACTGAAATTCCAAACGAAGTCATTCGCTAAAGAAACACCTGCTAGGTTTTTAGCACCCATGCTAATTGTAGCAGTATAGGTAGTTCCAGGTAATAAATCACTATTTGGATTAAATGTAGCTGTAGTTCCTAAATAAGATACAGTTCCAGTAATTATTGCTGAACCATTTTTTAAAGTAAATGTAGTAGCGCTAATAGTCAAAGGGTCCATTGCCATACTAAAATTAGCTGTAATGTCTTTATTAAGGGCAACCCCAGAAGCGTTGTTAGTAGGATCAGTAGCTGTTACGTTAGGAGCTGTAATAGATCCGGTAGTAAAAGTCCATGTATAATTACTAGCGATTGTTGTGCCTTGAACGTTTTTGACTCCGGTTGTTATAGTAGCTGTATAAATGGTATTAGATGCTAAAAGAGCGGTAGGAGTAAAATAAGCAGTTGTTCCATTATATGAAACTGATCCTGCTACTGATGTTGTTCCTTGTTTTAATGTAAAAGTTGTTGCACTTACAGTTGCCTGATTCATTGGCATATTAAAATTTACAGCAACTATTTTATTAAGGAATACATTTGTAGCATTATTAGCCGGGTCTGTTGATACTACCATAGGCGTTATAGTTGAACCAGTGCTAAAAGTCCAAACATAATCCGCTTGTAGCGCATTACCCATTAGATCCTTAACGGATGTTTTAATTACGCCAGTGTAAGTAGTATTTGGCGCCAGTGGACTTGTAGGTACAAAAGAAGCAGTTGTTCCGCTAAATGAAACTGTTCCTGCAACTGCGGTAGCTCCTTGTAAAGTAAAAGACGATTGGTTAAAAGTGGCAGCATTCATTTCTTCATTGAAGATTACTGTAATCGATTTATCTAGTGGAACATTAATAGTTCCATTATCAGGATCTGTAGATAACACAACTGGACATACGCCTTCGATTTCTTCAAAATCGTCTTTAGCACAACCAGAAATTAATGCAATAAATAGTATTGCAAAGGTTAATAGTAAATTTTTAGTTTTCATTTTATTAATTTTAGGGGATTAAATATTCTACCCAGCAAATATGGTTTAGTTGTTAGCGAAAGGTGTTATATAATTAATAATAGAAGTTGTGAAATTCACTTATTTGAAATGTTAAGTTTTAAAAACATCCTGTAAGTCAATTTGTATTTAATTGATATTAAATGTGGTATGGCACTATTTGATACTTCTTCAAATATTTGAGAATTTATAAAAATTTTAATCTGAAACAGATTGCATCAGAAATATTTTGAAGAACAAAACATCCATAAATAGTATAAAAAGCATAAAATGCCAGGGTTTAACTCTTAATTAAAGTTAAACCCTAGCATTTTAAACTGGAGCATTTTTCTGAAATTGCTTGCCGCTAAAACGTACTATCCTAAATGTTTTATTTAAATATAATTTTCCCTTTTTCTCCCAAGTTAAAAATGAATTGGGTAAGCTCTTTTGTAAAAGTATCAAGACTTAAAGCAGATTGTTTGATGTAATCTAAAGATTCTTTGAGTTCTTCTGGTGAATTTACAGATTGATGATGTAGTAAATAAGATAAACCTAATATATTAGCAATGGGTTGTCTCACTTTATGAGAAGTCATATACATTATTTCTTCCAGTCCTTTTATATATTCTATTTGGTATTCTTCAGCTCTTTTAAGTTCTTGATTTGCAACAATCAATTCACCTGATTGCTTTTCTTTTTGATCATTCTGAAACACAAGTTCTTTGTTGGCAATAATCAATTCAGCGGCACGTTTTTCTTTTTCTTGATTTTGAAACGCAAGTTCTTTGTTGGCAATAATCAATTCAGCGGCACGTTTTTCTTTTTCTTGATTTTGAAACGCAAGCTCTTTATTGACAATAATCAATTCAGCGGCACGTTTTTCTTTTTCTTGATTTTGAAACGCAAGCTCTTTATTGGCAATAATCAATTCAGCGGCAAGTTTTTCCTTTTCTAAGTTTTGAAAAGCAAGTTCTTTATTGGCAATAATTAATTCAGCGGCACGTTTTTCCTTTTCTAAGTTTTGAAAAGCAAGTTCTCGGTTTACGATTATTAACGCTTCTTTTTTAAATCTTTTTCCCATGCTCTTTCAAATTAGTTTTCAAGAGAGATTATCCTAAATAAAATACATAACCAGATTAAACCCTTTGTTTTTGGGCTTATTTAAAAACAACAAATAAATAGTTTATACGGGATTTTCGATTTATAGAGAATTATTGCATTTTAATATATCAATTCAAAACTAAAGTGTGCCGTAGTTAGGATTTTGAAGTATCGGAATGTTTTGTAACAACATTAGTAATCACAAATTGCAAGAGTGTACCCAATATCCTTTTGATTGGATTATGAGTTGATCCTAATAAAATTTTCTTAGTCAAATAGCCAGTTGAAATGCCAATAACATTACTCAGTATATTTCCTTTAAAATCAGAGGAGGTAGCCATTTGTCCAAAAGCATTTTTGATTATATTTAAAGGTTTTAAACTTTCATAGCTATGATGATACTGGTCTTTAAGATGTACTAATTCATTAGCTTGCTTTATTTTAAGCAATTGTATCGTTTTCTTAAGAGTATCTGTCTCGTTAATGGTTTTCATATTAACTTTTTTTAAGCATTTTGACAACGATAAAATTGCTGATTGGCATTTTAAGCCATTGATCTTTAAAAATGTATAGCACTATTGCAATTACTAAATAAGCACAGGATACTATAAAAAAACCATAATATACTTTACCTAATAATTCGCCTATCCATAAGGAAAGCCCAATGTTAGCAAGGAAGGCAAACATAACAAAAACAATAGAAACAGTTAATCGAGAAAGAAGCGAGGATAAAACATCAGCAGTTGTATCTACTGCATGTAACTTCACCAATTCTACGGTTGTTCTAGTGTAATCCTCTGCTTTCTCAAAAAGCATTTCTATTGTTGTTGCTGTGTTTTCCATGATATAAATTGTAAATTTACTTTGTATTGAAATTTTAATAATTGAATATCGTACTAGATATTTGTATTTTTAATTTCGTTTTTTGCATCATAAAATTTTGATTTTCCTTCAGCAATTAAAGTTTCACCATCTTGTTTTACATCACTAAATTTTGATTTTCCTTCAGCGATTAAATTTTCACCTTCGCTCCAAATTTTTTCATACTTTTTATTTATTGTTCCCAATAAAGTATCTAATTTGTCTTTTAATTCATCAGCATAATCATTGCTTTTATCCATGATTTTTTTTCTTGTTTTGTCTCCTTTTTCAGGTGCAAACAATACTCCTAATAATGCTCCAACGGCTACGCCTCCTAAAACTCCTAATATTATTTTATCTGCTTTCATAATTATATAATTTATTGTTTTTTATTTGATTTAGATACCTCTACCTTGTATAAGTCTAAATAGTATTGCAATGACTGCAATAACAAGAAGTACGTGTATAATTGATCCTACGTTGAATGCAAAGAATCCAATAGCCCAAAAAATGACTAAAATAACTGCGATTGTGTAAAGAAGATTGCTCATGATTTCTAGTTTTTAATGATTTATATTTGATTTGTTTTCGTAGGTCAATTAATGGTAGATATATTAGATTTTTCGGCCTTGTATAATTCTCAATATAACTGCAATAACTGCAATAACTAGGAGTATATGGATTATTGATCCTAAGCTGTATGCAAAGAAACCAATTGCCCAAAAAAGTACTAAAATTACTGCGATTGTATAAAGTAAATTGCTCATGATTTTTGATTTTTAACTATTATTTTTAGATTAAATGTAGTAAAGTTACAGATAAAAATACATGTATTATATTGTTATACAGTATTTTATGTGTATTTATGATAAAATTAAGATTACCTTTTTACTAGTGCTTAAAAAGCAAAAGCAGCGTAGAAACTCAAAACACTGTTTTTAGCATCTGGAGAGCTAAAACTAGTTGATGAGTCCTCTTTTCCAATTTTAGTCAATCCATAATTGTAACGTACTCCAAAACTAATTGGTTCTAAATCAATCCCAACACCACCGGCAAGACCAGCATCAAACTTGTTAAAATCATCCGTGTCAATATTGTCTTCAAAATTATAACTACCGCTGTCAGACTTATTTGTAGTTTTAGCACTAACCATATAAGCGGCATAAGGACCTGCGTGAATATTGAAGTTTTTGGTTACATTAACTACTAATAAAAGGGGTACTTCAATATAATCTAATTTAAATTGAGCAGTTCCACTCACAAAAGCGTTGTTGTAAACTAGCTCAGCCCCCTTTCCTGTGTAAGAAATTTCAGGTTGCAGTGCGATCGTATTGGAAATAGGTAATTTGGCATAAAAACCAACATTAAAACCGGTTAAAACATTGTTGTCATCAACATCTTCAGTATACAAATTAGAGAAGTTTACACCTCCTTTTACACCAAATTTCGGAGTGTTGTCTTGTGCATTAGCATTCGTTAAAGTAACGAATGTTATCACTAATGAAGCAAAAATTATTTTTTTTGAATTTTTCATTTTATTTTTTTTGAATTATTGTACTACAAATATCAGCATCCTACGCTTTAAGTTTGTTACAAAACTTTTGGTTAAGTTTACATTATTCACACCTTAAATGATTTATTTAATAAATATTTTATGGATGTTTTTTAAATCTAAAAATGATGAGACAAAAAAAGACGAGCTAAAAAACTCGTCCTATTTATTTACTCTTTGTTGTTTACTGTCAAGTTTTTCAAAGCCTGACCAAGTTCATCCATGTCGCGATTGTATTCTTGTTTAAAAGATTCCCAATCACTACTCGTATCATTTTTATACGTTTTAATCTTAGCTTTTATATCATTATTTTTTTGTTCTAAAATAGCAATTTTTTTAGCATATTCTTCATCGATTGATTTGCCCGTTTTTTTCATACTGGCTTTCATCTCTGCGATTCTCATTTCATTTTGAGCAATTGTTGCATCGGTACTTTCCTTGAAAGTATTCCATTCTTCCTCAGTAGCTACTTTTCTCGCATCTGACAATTCTTCTTTTGCGTCATCAAGATTTTCTCTTGCGTCTTCTACATTATCTAAAGCAGCTTCTTCTTTTTTCGAAGTATTTTGACAACCGGTTAAAACAGTTCCAGCCATAAAAGTTGTTATTGCGAGGGTAAAAAGAGTTTTTTTCATTTTTGTAGTTTTAATATTAAGTTTTTGATGTGACTAGGAAATTTGTGTCTAACCATTTGATAATTCAAACTAACGTTGTTTAATACTGCTAGTTTGAATTATGAAACGGTAATAAAAAATAGGCAATGTAATAATAGGGGCAAACAAGGTTTATTGAAATATACTTATTAAGTAGACTGTATTATTTTAAGAATTTCTTCTTTGGTTTTTCCCAATTTACTTTGGATTTTTCCAATCATTTCTTCTTTTTTACATACTGTGAAAAGTAAATCATTCTCAGTAAGAGCTGCAAACTTTTGTTTTAATTTTCCTTTTTGCTCTTCCCAATTTCCTGTTAGTTCTACTGAATTCATTTTTTTTTGTGTATTGTATGCGAAATAATTTTCACTCTACAAAGTTGGCACGTTTAGGTATTAAATCAGTTATATAACTTTATGAATAATTTGTTTTATTCACTGATTTTATAAAAAATGAAACAACAAATTATTTTCATTGAATAATCAAATTGCTTTTTTGTATTCATGTCAATAAGCAGTTTTATTAATTTGAATTATGGTTGTGATTTGGACTGTATTTTTTCAAAATATTTTCTAATGATTCGTAATAATCCGATAGTGTTTTAATATTTATTTCAGGATTTGAAATTTCAGGAATAGTTATAGGCATCTCAGATAAATATTTGGATAATTCAGGATATTCATTTCGTATTTTCATTGTAATTTTAAGAATAGCGTCATTAAGTTCTTTTTCTGTTTTCATGATGAATAAAATTTTAAGGGTGTTTTGATTGGGACTTTTTATTTGAACCTAAAAAATAAAATCATTAAAAACATCGCAATTCTCAATGATGTTTTTTAATGATTTTAGATTTATAAGGTGGTACGTAAATACTGTTTTTATTTAAAAAAGCAACATTTTAAACAATTTTATTATAATATAATAAAAGCTCCTATGTCAGTTGCAATACCCGCTGTAACTATTATGTCAGTTTTTGTTACAGGCAATGAAGGTAGAGCAGGAGTTATGGTAATGGTGTATGTTCCAGGAGGAAGTCCCATTACTAAGAAATCACCATTTACATTTACATTACTCGTATAGCTTACAGCTGTTGAGGAAGTTGCTTCAACTACTGCCATAGTTCCTATTGGAGTAATTTTGCCTTTTATAGAACCGCTAATTGCTTTTTCAATGGTTCTAATAACTGGTTTCAATTGATACCCGCCATTTCCTAATTTCACCACTGATTTATTGGCATCAAAATCCAAAAGAACAGTATACAATATTCCTTCTTGAAGCGTTTGGTTAACTTTAAGTTTTAATCCGCTTTGCTCTGCACTTGGCGTACTCAAAGGGTAACTTACACCATCTAGAACTACTGTATTATCAGCACCTAGAATAAGTCTTATTTGTTTAACGGAAGAAATTTCCAGTGAATCTGTTGCAAGTAATACATCGACACCATTAGAAAATTCAAGTAGGTTATAAATTCCTTTTTCCACATTAAGAGCTACAGTTTTGCCATCTTCACCAATAACTTCTACACCTTGTATGTTTACATTCACTTCATCGTAAGGTCCGGGTGCATCAGTTAATCTTACTGCATACGGATAACTCGCATTGGTATCATCATTGTTGCATGAATAAATTAATAATCCAAGCATGATGAAAGACAGAATAAATTTCATTTTTTTCATTTTCATTTTAATTTAGAGGTTCAAAATATTTATAGTTTTGTAAAGGTACCAGGTGCTTGAAAATCAAATGTTATATAACTTTATTATAAAGTTGTAGCATTTTCACTTTTAGGTATTTAAAAACAAGTATTTTCTTAGTATAGTACGCTTTAGTGTAACTATTTTATAATATCATTATTCAAAAATATTTTTCAAAAAACTATTTGATAGTATCAAATTTGGCACCTATGTTTAATTCCTTTTTCATTTCTATTTCTTCCTGATCTTCTAAGTCATCCAGCTTTTTATCCGCTGCTTTTTTCTTTTTATTGAAATAGCCTCTTAATAGGAAATTATGTTTTGCAGCTTCTATAACTTCATTAAGTCCTTCGGTTCCTGTTTTTACATTTGTTAAAGTAGAATCAATCATTCGACCCATTTTTTCATCACTCACTAATTTTGAAAGTGCTCCTTTTCCATCATTCATTTTGACAGTAAATTTTTTAAATTCATTGGAACTATTTTCAAGATTAGCAATCATGTTTTTTATACTGTTACCAAATTCCTCATCGGAGACTAATTTAGACAAAGCTCCATTTCCATTGTTCATGCTATAACTGAATTGGGCAAGTTGAGCCGTAATAACACCGGCATTATCGACACTCTTTTTTACGCTGACCATTAAATCATCCATTTCTATTGCTTTTTTTGAAGCTATATTATCGTTGTCTTCAACAATTATATTAGAGTTTTTACCAGAGGATATGGTGAGCACTTTATCACCCATTAAACCATCAGAACTGATACTTGCAATTGCATCTTTCTTGATATATTTACGAACTTCTTCTTTTATGACTAATTTAATTACCACAGAGGTATCCGTAAGAAATTCAATCTCTTCCACTGTACCTATATTGATACCGGAAAAGCGAACATTATTACCTACTTCGAGTCCATTAACCGAATTAAATTTTGAATTTAATTCAAATGTAGAACCAAATAGATTTTTTTGTTTCCCAACAAAATAAATTGTTGTAACAAAAAGTACCAACCCTATAATTACAAACATTCCTAACTTCCATTGGTATCCAGATTCTTTATTCATTTTTTTCTTTTTTTAATGGTTATATGAAAAAAGAACGAACCCATTCGTCGTCACTTTTTTCTAATTCTTCATAAGTTCCTTCGGTATGTATTACACCATCTTTCAAAATCACCAATCGATCAGCAGTGTGTTTTGCGCAAGCCATATCGTGTGTAATAATAATCGAAGATGTTTTGTGTTTTTTTTGAATTTCTAATAATAATTCGCTGATTTCTCTTGACGTTATTGTGTCTAATCCAGTGGTAGGTTCATCATATAAAATTATTTCCGGTTTCAGAATAAGAGTTCTTGCTAGTCCTATTCTTTTTCGCATTCCTCCCGATAATTCCGAAGGCATTTTATCAATTGCCTCGCCCAATCCTACGCTTTCTAAAACCTCTTTTATTTGATTTTCTAATTCTTCAGCAGATAAATTTTTAGCGTGTCGTTTTAAGGTAAATCCTAGATTTTCTCTGACGCTCATCGAATCATACAATGCAGCATTTTGAAAAAGAAAACCGATGCGAACTCTAATTTCATTAAGCTCATTGTTGTCTATTTTTGTGATATCTGTGCCAAATACATTTATTTCACCTTCATCAGCGACCACTAAACCCACCAAGCATTTTATAGTTATTGATTTACCAGAACCTGATTTTCCTAATACCACTAAATTCTCTCCTTTATTTACAGAGAAAGTAACTCCTTTAAGTACCTCATTATTCCCGAAGGATTTATAAAGTTCTTTGATTTCTATAACTGGAACATTCGTTTTAGAAATAGAAGCAGGAGCTATTGTTGTTGTTTCTTGTATCATTTTAGAAAAATAAATCGGTTAATTGTACCGCAAGCATATCAATAATAAATATTGTAAGCGATGCAGTAACTACAGCAGAGTTAGCTGCTTTTCCAACACTTTCAGTTCCATTAGCAGCATTAAAACCTTTATAGCAGCCAATCATACCTATAAAAAAACCAAAGAAAAAAGTTTTCATAGTAGCGGGAAAAATATCTAAAAATGTAATAGATTCTAAAACTTGAGAGATGTAACGGTATAAATTAACATCACTATGAATATTTATACCTACATATCCTCCAATAATCCCAATACCATCTGCAAAAATCACTAAAAGCGGAATCATAAGGGTTGTAGCCAAAATCCTTGTAACAACTAAATATTTATATGGATTTATAGCCGAAACTTCCATTGCATCTATTTGTTCCGTTACTTTCATAGAACCTAATTCAGCTCCAATACCGGATGATACCTTACCGGCACAAATCAAAGCGGTAATTACGGGCGCTATTTCTCGGATTAAAGAAAGAGCGACCATACTTGGCAACCAGGATTCTGCGCCAAACTTAGCCAGTGTAGGCCTTGATTGCAACGTAAGAACTAAACCCATTATAAATCCTGTAATAGTTACTAATGGTAAAGATTTATACCCAATAACGTAACACTGTTTTAAGAACTCTTTGATTTCATAAGGAGGTTTAATCACTTCTTTGAAAAAGCGCATTGCAAACAATGTAATCTTGCCTACATCATTGAAAGTTTCTTTCAAGTAGGTTATTATGCTTTCTTTTTTGGCTGTTACGATACTATTCATTAGTCATTGTATTTTTATGTATGCAAATTAAGTGCTGATTTAAAGTAAATTAGATATTTTTTTATTTAAAACAACATTAAATCGCCTAATTTTTTCACCTTAGCATGATGCGCAGTTAATAAAATTTGCTGTGATTTAAGAATAATTAGAAGCTCAGAGGTTAGATAATCAAAATTACTTGCCAAGGCTTCCTTGTACGTTTTTATGGCTACGAATTCTTTGTGTACAAGAGTGTTCAAAATATCTTCTCTATCTTTATCAATAAGGCTCGATTTGAAATTTATCCAAAGCCTCACAAAAAAGCTATTTTTTTTAATTATGTCCACAGGAATTCCACCCATTTTTTGAACTTCATCTGCCAATTCAGCTTTAAAAAATTCACTTGTTTTTTGGAATTCAGAAAATAAATCTTTTAAATCACTTTCTACGGTCAGTATTGTTGCAGTTTCATAAACTAGAATTCTATCATTGTTAATTTCAATAAGACTATTTAATACTATAATTGATTTCTCTTTATTCATCTTATTCTATTTTAATAGTAATTAAACTAGATTATATTTTGCTACATTTTATTTTAAATTATCCGCTTAACAAAAGTCATTGTGATTGCAAACAAATGTGTTACATAACTATTATTTAATATTGCATTATTCACACATTCAGTAACTTGAATTTGTATGTATCAGAATTAGCTTTCTTTTTTATTGCTCGCTACGATTAAAATTACACCTACTATAGCAAGTACAGCTCCTATAATTGGAGACCATTTTATTGGATGGTTAACTTCTTTGTTGATTTGAATTGGACCAATAGCAACTACTTTTTCAGTAGTTACATAATTGAAACTGGTATACAATAACATTATTATTCCTAAAATAATTATAGCGATTCCTATAGTTCTTATTTTCATTTTTTTAAAATTTTTTAATTGATATATAATTTTAATTATGCTTGTGAAAAGTATTCTTTTACAAAATTATGTTGCTGATTTTCGTCCATTTTATCAGTGTTTTTAATTTCGAATTTAATTTTTAAAAAACGGATGTCTTCACTTAAAAGATCAAACAGTTCTATTTTTGCATCACTTGGTCCAAAGAGAATTACGCGTTTATAGTTTTTAATGGTTTCTCCAATTTTTTTATAGTACTCAAAGAGTTGTTTTTTCTCTTTACTGAAATTTGAGTTTTCAGATGTTGCTAAACATGCAATTTTATCTTTATTGCTAAGTTTAGATTCAATAGTTTCTATTTCAAAATGCTTAGAAGTAAATTCCATAACATGAGCTATGGAATGATCCATCCAAATGCCTAATTTCTTGGTTGTTTTCATGATTATTTTTTTGTGGTATGTGATATAAGTGTTTTTATAATTAATTAAATTATAATATATTAAAGTTCAGCTATTTAATTCTAAAAAACATTACATTACTTTGGGTAAAGGTTATATAATTTACATGTTTTTTAAATTGCATTACCAATCAAGATTAATTTGAATAAACAATTGACACAATCCCTTCTTAAACAGTAATAATTATAATACAAAAAAGGGCTATTGTAAAAACAATAGCCCTTAACCAAACCCAAAAAAACCAACTTATCTTTATTATTTTTATGAATCTACTTTTGTTGTAGATTTATCTTCTTCACTTTCTTTAGGAGTTATTTTACCAACTCTACAATGACTTTTTGACGCTGAATAAGCTTCGTTTTCTGAATTTTCCATTTTTTATGTTTTTTATTATTCTAAATATCTTCTTAGTGTCCAAGCCATTGTTTCGTGTGCTTGCATCAAACCTGTAAGGAAATCAGCCGTGCCGGCATCTTTATTTTCTTCAGCCGTTGTGTCAACATCTTTTCGAAGATGAACAATAACTGTTTCATGATCCTCTAGTAATTCTTTAACCATTTCTTTTTGAGATGGGTAATGATTAGGCGATTCTTTGATTATGGTTAAATCTGAAAACTCTTTCATTGTCCCAATAGTTTTTCCTCCTAATTTGCTGATGCGTTCTGCAATTTCATCTATTGAAGCTTCCAGTTGTGTGTATTGGTTTTCAAATAGTTTGTGAAATTCCATAAAACTTTCGCCGGAAACATTCCAATGAAATTTTCGTAATTTAACATACAGTGTCATTTCATTCGCTAAAATTGACGATAGGATAGAAATGCTATTTTTTAAATGTTCTTGTGAAATTCCAATTTGTAGTTTCATGTTTTCTATATTTTATTATTTAAATGATTGCTACTTTTTAATGCCTTTATATATTTTTTTGAAATTATATGCAATAAGTAAGAAAGTATTCTACAGTACAAAGGTGATTTTATTCCTTTCCAAAAGTATTATAAAATTGTAAAAATAAGTTACATGATTCACACCTTGAATTTAATTAAAATATTTATAATCAATGTTTTAGATTCTTTGTGTAGCTTTTTATTAATTTGTAAATCGATGTTTTAAGCAATAGAAACTTCTTTAGCCAGATAAATTTCCTGAACAGCATTTATGAGGTTTACGCCTTCGCCAAAGGGGCGCTGGAAAGCTTTTCGACCCATAATCATTCCAGCTCCACCAGCTCGTTTATTTATAACGGCAGTTTTTATGGCTTCGACCAAATCAGTTTTGCCTTTTGATTCACCTCCGGAATTAATCATGCTGATACGGCCAGAAAAACAATTCATTACCTGATAACGGCACAAGTCAATGGGATGATTACTGGCTAATTTGGAATACATATCTGGATTTGTTTTTGCAAATTTTATCGCAGTAAAACCACCATTATTTGTAGGTAACTTTTGTTTAATGATATCAGCCTGAATAGAAACACCTAAGTAATTGGCTTGACCGGTAATATCAGCAGCGGTATTGTAATCGACGCCGTTTTTAATAAATCCATCATTTCTTGAGTAGCACCAAAGAATGGTTGCCATACCTAAATTATGCGCTTCTTCAAAAGCTTTTGCTACTTCCATAATTTGCCTGTCAGATTCGGCAGAACCAAAGTAAACTGTCGCACCTACAGCTAGAGCTCCCATATTCCAAGCGTCTCGAACACTCCCAAATAGTATTTGATCGTATTTGTTGGGATAGGTAAGGAGTTCATTGTGATTAATTTTTACCACAAATGGAATTTTATGCGCATATTTTCTCGATAACATTGCAAGTCCTCCCATAGTAGACGCTACTGCGTTGCAACCTGATTCAATAGCTAATTTCACAATATTTTCTGGGTCAAAATAAATGGGATTTGGAGAAAATGAACTTCCGGCAGTATGTTCAATTCCTTGATCTACGGGTAAAATAGAAACATAACCTGTATCCGAAAGTCGGCCATGATGGTATAATTGTGTCAAACTTCGAAGCGTTTGTCCGTTTCGATTACTTGGTAAAAAAACGGTATCTATAAAAGAAGAATTGGGCAAATGAATTTGATCTTTGGAAATTGCTTTACAAACATGATTCAATAAAAAGTCTTTTTCATTACCTAATAAAGCTAATAATTGGGCTATGGCTTTCATTTTCTTTCATTTAGAATGCTTCAAAAAAAATGTTTTAGTACCTAATGAGATTATTTTATTAGCCTTTGTATACGGGATAATCAGTATAACCTTTCTCATCAGCAGTATAAAATAAATCCATATTGAGGTCTTGAGATAAAGGCCAATTGTTTTCAAATCGTTCCACTAAATCAGGATTATTTATAAACGGACGACCAAAAGCGACTAAATCAGTCAGTCCGCTTTCAATAGCTTCTTCAGCGCTTTCTTTGTTATTGCCACCACAAAGGATTAGGGTATTTTTAAAATTATGACGGATTAATTTTTTAATTTCCAAGGGAACTTCTGGTGCTCCCATAGCAGAATGATCCACAAGATGAATGTATGCAATGCCTAGCTTGTTGAGTTCTTTAGATAAATAATCATAAGTAGCATCTATCTCAGGATAATGTGGCATATCACTTGCTACTCCGTAAGGCGATAAACGAATACCGGTTTTTTCTTTTCCAATGGACAGAGCCACAGCAGTAACAACTTCAATAATAAAACGACATCGGTTTTCAATGCTTCCACCGTAACTGTCGGTTCTTATATTACTTACAGGGGAAAGAAATTCTTCTAGTAAATACCCATTAGCCGCGTGTAATTCGACCCCGTCAAATCCTGCTAATACAGCATTTATTGCTGCGGTATCATATTCTTGTTTTGCATTTAAAATGTCTTGAGCGGTCATTTCTTTTGGCACTATAAAATCTTGAAGTCCTTGTGAATCTGTCCACATTTGCCCGGCTGCTTTTACTTGTGATGGAGCTAGTATTTGAGCTTCTTTAGACATATTAAGCGGATGGCTGATTCTTCCGGAGTGCATTAATTGAATGATTATTGTACCTCCTTTTTCATGAACTGCACTAGTGATTTTTTTCCAGCCTTCAATTTGTTGCGAAGTAAAAACTCCAGGAATTCGAGCATATCCAAGACCATTAGGAGACGGTGAAGTTCCTTCGGTTATAATCAATCCGGCACTAGCTCGCTGCTGATAGTAATTTGCCATTAAATCATTAGGAACGTTTCCAATTGCTCTACATCGAGTCATGGGTGCCATAACAATTCGATTTTTTAAATCTATAGCGCCTATTTTTTTTGGTGTGAATAATGGATTTGTTTTCATGTTTTTTAAACCTTAAAAAGTTGATATAAAGATAATTATATGTAATGATTTGTCTGTAGGAAAACGAAATAGATAAAATTGTAAGATGTTTTAAATGAATTTATTGTGAAATTTATCTCAAAAATTAAGTTAGATTCTTTTGCCTTTTAAAATGTTCTGATTAACAGCATCAAGCTCGTGTATAATTTGTTGGTCTAAGGCGACTGGTTTTAAAACCCCTATGTTATTGATGCTATTTCGTCAACTTGGCCAACCAGAAAATAGACTATCTAACAAAATAAAAATAGCAGTATTGCTGTATGCTTAGGGACTTTTACTAATTTATTTATTCTCTTGGGGTAATTGACCCATACATTGCGTCATATTTTAGTATAATATCGGTTTCGCCTATAGAGCAAAAAAAATCTTCTAAGCGTTTTAGATGATCCATTGTAAATTGCAAATGTATTTTGAGCGCATCTACTAATTCATCAGTAGCTGCATTCTTAATCATTACAGGAATGGATAGTATTAATGCTTTTTCATTAAAGTAGATTTCTTTTAATTCCTCTACATAAACGTTACGGCAATTTTCTTTTCTCTCGGGTACAGTATTTTCTGAATTTCCTTTACCTTTTTGCAACTTTACTTTTTTAATTGTTTTGGTGGTTGTACTTTTCATCTGTTTCTATTTAATTGTTTAAACTTGTTAAGTAAAGTTCTGTATTTAAATCTAAATTTCATTACATAATTTTTTGAATGAGTTGTAATATTCACAGATGCATTAATAGAAGAAGGAATTGATTGACAAAATGAGGTGTTTTGTATCGTATTAAATAACTTCTCTCGACTGTTATAAAAAAGAAGAGAGAAGTTAGTGGTATTATGAATTATAACGATTATAGTTTTAATTCGTTCGAGGAATTTTTAATATATTATCAAGAAAATAAACATAAAAAGGTAATCTAAATTATTTTGTTTCTCATTTGAAAGGTATTGAGCATCAAAAATAGTAAGGAAAACAGAATTATAATTATGATTCGTCTTTTGTTGTACGAACCAAGCTGATTCCTGAAACGAAGAAAATAATTCCAAGTACACCGTAAATAATTAATGATTTAACATCTGTCATGTCGCCAGATGTTCCAGCAAATAATATTGCAGTATAAATAAGTCCACCTATTCCAAGTGCCGTAAGTAATGCTCCAAAGATTCTTTTAAGATTCATAATTTTATTTTTTTAAGATTAATTTTGTAACTTATTTTCAGGCTTAACTTTCGAAGTCTACTGAATTAAAAGAAAATGCTTTGAGTTTTATTTTTTCAAACATTTGTTATTTAATCAATTACAAAGCAAATGTATTTTGGTTAGACTCGAAAAGTGTTACATAATTGTCAGTAAAAGTTACATCATTCACACACTTAAAATAGCCAATATCAGTAAAGTCATGCCCTAATGAAAGAGTAGTATTAAAAAATATACGGAGAAAACGCTTTATTTTACCGCATATTTTTTTAATATAAATCATTACTTGACTAACCCATCAAATCCCGTAAATTTTTAATTTTATCATGGTTTGCTTTTATAGCATCATGTTGTTCTTTTATCATCATTATTTGTTCTGGAGTTAGATCCTTATTATGACTCAATGCATCGTTATAGGTTTGAACTGCAACATCTTCTCCATATTCACAGGAGTTAACTATAGCTTTTCTGTCGCTTCCGGTAAGAGCTGATTTTATATCCATCCATACTCTATATAATTTACCTGATGTAGTTGTTCCCTCTGTGGGTTTTCCACCTAATCTTTCTACTTCTGCGACAAGTTCAGCTTTACATTTTAGACTCGTTTCAGTAAAATGAGAGAACAATATTTTTAAGTCTGATTCTTCAGCTTCCTTTGAAGCGGTCTCATATCCCTCAATTCTATCGTTATTGATTTGGATTAGGGAATTTAGTACGTCAATTGATTTTTCAGTATCCATCTTTTTATGTTTTAAATTTTATATTTAAGAATTCAGATTATTATTATTATTATTATTATTTATTTTTAAATCAAGTTATAGAAAATTTTAAACCATCTAAGAATTTTAAAAAATGATTTATAATTGGGCAATAAAACTAAATAAGGATATTTATAAAATATGTAGGAATAAAAATCTCCATTAATTTCAGACCCTATATTAGTTTTACCAAGTTAAATTTGGAGTTTTAAAGCATCTTTTCTTTATTACTTATTAATTAACAATCCCTTATGCCCTAAAATTTAGGTTTGTATTTACGGGAATGTTTATTTTAGTTTTCCTTTATTTTTTTTGAAAATTAAAGGTATAAAATAAATTTAACAATATAGAGTTAAGTACTTTATTTTTAGAAAGTTAAGTCCATTTTTAGAATAGTTTAACAGCATTTAAACAGGACTTCTTTTTTGATGTTAACAAGAAAAATAGAAAATAGCATTTACTTATTAGACAATGCTTATTTGTCTGTGAAAAACAATTTTCATAAAAGTCTATAATTATAAAAAACCATCTAAATTCATTTTAGATGGTTTTTAAATTAGAGTCACAAATTTTATTAAACAATAAATAAATTTGCTATCGAAACCGTTTCCTGAGTTGATAGCGGCTCGTCAAATGATTCTGTGCCAGCATCAACACCAAATAAAGCTGCCGTATTAAAGCCTGCTTGATTTGTATTTTCCTCTCCATTATATACAGCTTGGGCCTGTACTGGTAAACCGCCACGATCATTGCGAATAATCCATCCTTTTTGTCCGCGTAATCGTCTTACTTCAGAGGCGTGACGTGCTTCAACTGAATGAATCTGTAAAGCTGCAGACAGCAAATCAGGTGTTGAAATTAAATTTCCGGCTTGACCTTTATAGGCTCGTACGCCAGTATCTTCAAAAGCTTGTGCCAATGCTAAAAATGTCGCATAATCACTAAAGGGTTGAAAAAGTCCGCCAACGGTAAAGTCAAATGTCGGTTTTACAACAACATTCGGGCTTCCAGGGCCACCGAGTGCGTTTATTAAAAACGTAACATGATCTGTTTCATGGTCTGATATTTGCATAAAAACTTTTTCATCTCTTCCGCCAGTAGGGATAACTCCCGATTGTAATCCTAGGAGATAATATTCTTTTTCCAGGTATTCTAATGTCAGAGCAAGTTGTAGAGCACCAGTTGGGGTGCTTGGCGTTGGGCTGATGTCCGCAGCATAGGCAGAACTGGTAAATGTTGACAATCCAAATGGAATAGATGCCAAAGCTAAATTTTTTCCCAACTGACCAAATTGTCCAAAACTTTCTCTTCTGGAGCCTTTACTTTGCATTAAATCTTCATTAGCAAAAGACTCTATAAATTTTAATATGTTCATAATTTCTATTTTTAAATGTTAATTGTTAATTGTTTACGGTAAGTATAATGCAGTGAATGGAGTTGTAATAAATCCATCAGCAATGGCGAGGACTTCCGAAGGATTTTTCTTAACATCCAGGCCAGTTGTAGGATCTACTACATCATCACCCGCAAAATCTTTGGAATTGGGATTAATTAAACTTCTGATCGCAGAAGCATGTCTCGCTTCTACCGAAACTATTTTTCCAGCTAACAGCAAATATTCAGGATTTGTGATTAATCTTCCCGCACCATTATATGCTGCAACTCCAGTATCCTCTAATGCTTTAGCTGTAGCTAAAACCTGACTTCGACTACTAAAATTTAAACCGCCATAATCAAAGGCTAATTCAGGAAGTAATTGTTTTTTTGGGTTTGGAAGTGCTGCGTTTAAGGTCGCTTTAAAGAATTCTCTGTGTATGACTTCATGATAGTACAAATCAGTCAACACCTGCTGATCTTCGGGGGTAAAATTTGTTGTAAATCCACTAGCATTTACGACTTTAGTATAAAAATCGGCTTCTAATTGTTCCAGAGCATAGGCATAGGTTAATATTCCTAAATCATTTCCTCCTAAATCAAATACACCACCTTTTATCCCAGGAAAATGACCTCCACCAAATCTTGATGTTAAGCTGCTATCATTAGGGCTAAGCATACTGTCATCATCTTTAGTGCAGCCGGCTAATAATAAGCCTGTACCCACAATAGTGAGTCCACTGATTTTGAGAAATTTCCTCCTGTCTGTCAAGGAAGGGTCTACTTTTTGAATTTTAACTACATTTTTCATAATTTAAACAATTAAAAGGTTAACAATAAAATTAATTAATCATGTAGTAGGTGTTTTAGTTTTGGGAAGATTATTAAAACTTAAATAATTAAAACAGTCCAACGGGTTAGAAATATAATTATTTATATAAGTTTAAATTTATGTGATTGGTTATTGATTTATAATTCGTTTATTTTTCATCTGTTTTTTTCATATTCTTCATGACTTCCTCTTTAGTCAATCCAGTAGTATTTATATCGGCATCTGCAGTGTTTTCCTGCACTACAAAAGTTAATTTTTGCATATACATTGGATTACCTCCATTCATTTTTTCTTTTACAATATCTCCATATGCTTTTCGTGCCTCTTCAACAGATTTTTTACCCATAATTATATCATTAGCTAAATTTAACGCTAAGAAATTATTTCCTTCAAGATCGCAGCGTGCACTCATAGTTCCTTGCGTACGGTCAAAAGTTACACTTCCATCGAATTTACCAAGCTCGTCCATTATATCTACCGGCACTTTATAATGTATGGTGGTTTGCATCATATCAGTATGCTCAATTGGAAAACTGTGTTTACTTTCTTTTTTTTCAACGCAGATTTTTTTCCAAACACCTTTTTTCAACCAAATTAATTCGTTATTCGTAACACCGTCAGGTTTGCCATATTTGTCCGTGATTTCTTTTACCGCCATTCTCGAAGCTTCTGGCCAGTTTTTTACATCGGGCATCATCATTGCATTTTTAGATTTAGTCATTTTGTCCTGTGCCGATAAATTTCCTAATCCTGATAAGAGAATCAGTAAAAAAATTGCTACTGTGTTTTTCATCTCTAGTATTTTTAAATTGTTTATAAATGTTATCTTAAAATCTGAAATACTTACGTTTAATTTTAACTGAGGTAGGTTTATAACTTCCTGTACTGACGTATAAAAATATTATTATGCATAGGTTACTTTAGAACTGGTAACGGTTCTCCAATTTGTAAATAACAAATCATTACCGCAATGCGATAATTTTGTATACTTATGTTTTGCTAAGCTCGATCTGGGGTTTTCAAGCGTTTTTTTCTTCTGTTTAAAAATTATCAATTGTCAGACAAAAGTTCAAATTTTACATGAACTTATTTTTAGCTCATCTCAAATTCCACTTATTCTAACGAAGTTTTTTTTGAAAATTAAAATTACGAAAATTATAACATATGTATGTACTTGACTGTCAAAATATTAATAAAAATTTAACAAACGTTTAATTGTGTATTCGTTTGATTTTCAATGAAATATGTTTTAAAACAAAAAAACACAGTATAAAATGGTAACTACCTCAAAACTAAGGTCTAACTTTTTAAGGCAAAAATTAATTATGGGTTGTTCTTTTGTTAATATTTTGTCTGTAAACAGTATGTTATTTTGTAGGTATTCTTTTAACGGGCTTTAATATTTTGTAAAAGTTTTGATTAAAAAAGGCCCCACAAGTATATAGGTGCATGATTGTGAGGTCTGAGTAAAATTATCTATGAAAATGCAGGCTCGCACGTTTCCAAAGCAAATCGTGGCGTTATAACCCACTTAAATCAATTTTATTCATAACAATAATCGGTAGGCTATTATTTTTACACGACATTAAAATGCGGTTAGAGTGTTGTCAGATTGTTTTAATCTGGCATGTATGTACATTTAAAAAAAATCTTTTCGGAAGCCCGCAACGTTTTACAAACCCTGATGATCATAAATGGTAATGAATGCTGTTACTTAAATAATATGATTTAGTTAACAGCGTTTATATGAGAACAGGATAAGGAAAAAAAAAGGCTGCCCGATTAGGAGGGCACTGAAAAAGTCTCGCTAGAAAAAATTCCTACAAAATCTTGATGGGAAAACGGAATAAACGCTCTGAGAATCGCTTAATCAAGTTTGAAAACTTTTAAGTATGAAAATATAGCAAAGAGAAGGGCTTAAACTGATTTAAAGTTTAAGCCCTTTTATTTATAGGTAGTTTTTCAGTGCCCTCCTATAGTACAAGAGCCTCTTTTGAGATTTTTATTTCTTGCATTTATTAAGGTTTTTTTACCGTATTCATTTGAAGTGTTACAGCAGTTTGTGCCAGCAATCTTCCATTAATTGTTGCCTCTGTCTGTAAATTGATACCGGTCATTCCTAATATGTTTCCTTCAAAATGACTACTGGTGCCACATGTAACAGCATCTGAAACGACCCAGAAAATATTTTTAGCTTGTACTCCTCCTGTTAATGTCATTCTAACAGCAGAACTTAATTTAAGGGTTCCTGCTACTTGGAAAATAAAAACATCAGTTGAACTGCCTGAAATAGTTATATCAGTTGGAATGTTAAGTGCAGTTGTCCATTTGTATAAACCTGGTGTAAGTGTTTTTCCGCCAATATTCCCTGCACCTAAATTTAGAAAATCAGGGTTAGTTCTTCCGGCAGCATCAGTGTATGCTGTTTGCATATCCCCAACTCCTGCTGTTAATTTTGTCGCATTAGTTACACTGCAAGGAAGTGGTCCTGCTGCATCAACAGTATATATGGTTCCTATTACTTCTGTACATCTAACTAATATAGCGGCGCCGGTTATTGGGCTTGAGCCAACATCACCTGTAATGGTTGATTTATATACATCGGTAATTCCTGTTTTTGACAAGATAGCAAAGTCTCCAGCAATACCAAGATTTACTCCAGTCAGTGAACTAATTTTTGAGTCTGTATTATAAGTTTCATTAACTGCATATATATCAGAAGCTGAACGATCTGATTTTCCAACTGCAGCTGTATCAGAGGTTAAGTCCTCTGCTATTTCGTTAGTGCAACTAGACATAAAAACTACAAGTAGTGCCGCTAGAGTAGGCAATGCATATTTAAATTTCATAACTTCGTTTGTTTAATTAGTGACGTAATTATCACAAAACAAAGATGAACCCTTGATTTTTAAATATGTTATACTATTACTGACAAAAGTTATAGCATTAAGCCCCTTATTAGAAAAAAAGAATTATTTAATATCAGAAACCGTATCCGTAGGCTCTTGATCCTGAAGATTAATAGTGCTGGATTTGTGTAAATCGGGCTCCGTTATATTTGTCAGATACAGTATTATTCGTATGTTTTTTTAGTTAACTCAATAATTTTATTAAATAATAGTTCTTCATGAATGGGTTTAGCGATATAATCATTCATTTCCACGGCTTTACATTTCTCCAAGTCAACTGTTGTAACATCGGCAGTCAAGGCAATAATAGGTATATTTAAATTCAAAGTTTTACGAATGTATTTTGTGGCTTCAAATCCATTCATTATAGGCATTTGCAAGTCCATTAAAATAATATCATAGGATTTGGTTTGTAGCATTTCGATTGCAATTTTTCCGTTTTCAGCAATGTCACGTTCAAAGCCAAAATCATCCAATATTGTTTTCATCAATAGCTGGTTAAGTGGTATATCTTCTACAACTAATACTTTAATGTTTTTTTGAGATATATGTGTTTCGTCTGAATTAATTTCTAATTCAGTAGGGATTTTTGTTTTCTGGAAAGGCAAAGTAAAACTAAAAGTAGACCCTTCATTAATTTTACTTTTGACACGAATATTTCCTCCTTGGGATGTTACTAGCTGCTTCACAATAGCCAGTCCCAAGCCAGTCCCACCATAAAGACTCGAAGCTCCATTAGCAGCTTGCTGAAAATTTTCAAATATTAAATCAATGTTGTCCTCAGGAATGCCTATTCCGCTATCGGTAACTGCAAATTCTATAATTACTTTTTCTTCATCTTCAAATAATAAATTAATATTCACCTCAATTTTTCCTTCGGAAGTAAATTTCACGGCATTGCTTACTAAATTCAAAATAATCTGGTGTAATCGAATAGAATCTCCTAAGAGAACATCAGGTATTTTTATGTCATAATTTGTGACTAATTTTAAATTTTTTTCTTGAATTTTTGTTTCAAATAATTGAAGCATTGAAGCTATGGAAACGGCCATTTTGAATGGTTTTTTTTCAAAAGTCATTTTACCGGCATCTACTTTTGCTAAATCGAGTATGTCATTAATCAATGCAATTAAGGTATCACCACTCAATTTGATTGCATTTAAATATTCTTTTTGTTTATCTGACAAATCGGTTTTTAAGATCACTTTGGTAAATCCAATAATTGCATTCATAGGAGTCCGGATTTCATGACTCATGTTTGACAAAAATTGTTGTTTTGCTTTCATCGCATCTTCAGCAATTCGTGTGGCTTCTTCGGCTTTACTTTTTGCTTCTTCCGCTATCAAAGTGGCCAACTCTGCAAATACTTTTGCTTCTATTAATTCGGATTCAATTCTTTTCTGATCCGTTATATCTCTGGCAACAATAACCACACCGAGCACATTTCCATTATCATCTTTGTAGACCGATCCATTTAATAATACATCCGTTAATTTACCACTTTTATGACGCAGTCTGAGCGGTGAATTGGTAATAAAACCTCTGGCGAATACTTGCTGATAAACAGCACGGGCTTTTTCTGGTTCCGTAAAATATCCAAAAAAATCAGACCCTTTTAATTTTTCACGGGATATCCCTGTAATAGTCACGGTTGCCTGATTCATGTCAGTAATTTTTCCTTCATTACTTATCGTTGTCAATGGATCAAGACTTGCTTCAATAAGACTAAGCGAATATTTTTCTTTAAGATAATAACGAGAACGATCTGTTATGTCTTCAATGGCAAGAAGAACTAATTGTTCTTTATTTGTTTTTTGAATAATTAAATGAGCGTTAAGCAACATTATTTTTTCTCCAATTGCAGAAAAGGTGTGGGTCACTTCAAAATTTTCGAAACTATTATTTTTGGAAATGATTTCATTTAGTTCCTCACGAAGTTTTGGAATATTCCATTGTTTATCTCCTAAATCAAATAATAATTTCCCTTCGGTTTCTTCTTTATCAACCAAGAATTTTTTATAAAAAGATTTATTAGCTGATATTACATGAAAATTTTCATTCAAAATAAGCATTGGCTCATGAATAGTGGCAATAATTGCTTCTGAATATTCATGCGATTCTATTAACAAATCATGACGCATTTGTAATTCCTGATTAGTAGAAATAAGCTCTTCATTAGTGGCTTCAATTTCTTCTTTTGAGGTCTCAAGCTCTTCATTCAATGTTTGGAATTCTTCATTTGAGGAAACGATCTCCTCATTTGCGGCCTGCAATTCTTCATAAATAGTTTCTTGCGTTTCAATGATAACAATCATCTCAGAACGTGTAACATTCAGCTCCTCAGTTAATTTTTGTATTTTTAAGTCTTTAAGTGTGTGTTTTTTGTCAGAATCTGATTCAATAAATTTCTCGATTTGTTCCTGAGGTTTAAAAACAATCAGCAGCAGTGGTTCTTCCCAATCAATTTTTAAGGGGCAAACTTCAAAAGACATGAATCGTAAAACGGATTCTATTTTTATTTCAATACCGGATTTTGATACGCATTGCTTTGTTTCGATTGCTTTAGTAATAGCATTACGGAGTTCAAAAGCAAATTCTGGCCGGGCCATTTTTAAAATATTAAGACTGGCTTTACCGGAAGCATGCTCTAAGTAGGAGGATACCGGCCCTCTAAATTGAAGGATTTCCATATCCTTGTTGACGACTGCACAAGCAGGCATATAACTGGAAAGAAGCGTTGAATCAATTGCGTTTTCAAGATTTTCTTGGTTTACACTTATGTTTTTAGAAGGAGTATTTGTTTTTTTACTTGACATGTTTGTACGCGTAAAACGAGGTGTTAATTCAAGTATTTTTCTCACACCCAAATTATTTTTTCGAGAATAGATTTTGAATTTATTATTTATTAAAGTAAAAAGTTGAGATGAAGTCCCAATACTTTCGGCTTTACCAAGCATTAAATAACCTCCATCATTCAATGCAAAATGTAGGGATGCAAAGACTTTTTTCTGGGCGGCTGAATCGAAATAAATAAGAAGATTACAACAACTAACAAAATCCATACGCGAAAAAGGCGGGTCTCGTAAAATATTGTGAGGTGCAAATATGCACATTTCCCGGAGTTCTTTAATAATGCGATAATTGTCACCTACTTTAGTAAAAAAACGGGACAAATACTCTTTTGGAATAGAATCTAATTCACTTTGACTATATTCTCCTTTACGGGCATTATTGATTGCCTGTTCGCTTAGGTCAGTTGCAAAAATTTGTATCGGTATTTTGTTTGGTTTATTATCCTGCAGTTCGACTATAATCATTGCAATAGAATATGCTTCTTGTCCTGTAGAGCAGGCTGGAATCCATATTCGCATTGTTTCGTCAGAGGATTTGCTATTTAAAAGTTTTGCTAAGAGATCAGTTTTTAAAAATTGAAAGGTTTCTGTTTCCCTAAAAAAACTAGTTACATTAATTAATAAGTCTGTATAAAGAATTTCAATTTCGTTATTTTTTTTGAGCAAAAGTTTTACATACTCCTGTATTGTTTTTATTCCATATTGGTGCATTTTATGGTTTATGCGCCTTTTTATGGTCGGCATTTTATAGTGGCTGAAATCTACACCGGTTTCTTTGAGTAAAAGTTCAAAAATGGTATTTATATCGAAGTTATTATTTTGCACAACAACTTCTTTCTTTTTTTCGTCACCATCATTTCTGGGAAAACCATTTTTGCAGAGACGAACTAATTCGGAGGCAATTTCTTGTGGGGATAAAATATAATCCACAACTCCTGAAGAAATAGCAGATTTGGGCATACTGCTGGCTTGAGCCGTATCATCTTGTGCAAAAGTTATTCCTCCAGCATCTTTAATAGCTTTAAGTCCAATCATACCATCACTGGCATATCCGGAAAGTACTATGCCTATAACATTTTTTTTATGGGTTTCAGCCAGTGAGGAAAAGAGAAAGTCAATCGTGAGATTAGGAATGTTTTTTTTAATGCGGGGAAGCAATTGTATATGTCCGTTAATTACTTCAATAACTTTATTTGGTGGAATTACATAAATATTATTGGGTTCCATTTTTTCCATGTTATCAATTTCCTGCACTTTCATTTTAGTTATCTTAGATAAAATGGAAGTCAGTAAACTTTTATGATCAGGACTTAGGTGTTGGACATAAATATATGCCATACCGGTATCAGCAGGTAAATTTTTTAATAAAATGCTAAAAGCTTCGAGTCCTCCTGCCGAGGCACCAATGGCTACCACAGTAAAAGATTTTTTTGGGGCTTCTTTTTCCAGTGTTAATTTATTGGGCGTGGATTTTTTAGCTAATTTCATAATATTAAAGATGTATTATAATTTATAGGATTAACTACAATTTTTTGTTAAATCCAGGACTTCACGATACCTTATTGATAAAAAATGAGATAGAATATTTGTTTAAAAGTAAGAAAATATGTTTTATAAAATTAAAAATAGTAATGATTTATAAGTTATTACATAAATGGCTATGGAATGTGAACAGGTAACAGATTGACAACATTTATGGTATGGCATTTTTAATGATTTGAAATTCTTCTTCTAATTCGGTACATGCCTGCAAACAGACTTCTTCAAGTTGTTGCACCAAGTCATGTATTCCTCCATTTTTTTCTTTTGCTGTCGAAAATTCCTGAATTTTTTTTGCCATTTTTTCAAATTCCGGACTAATTCCCATTATTGAAAAAGATGGAATCATCTTATGTGCTGCGGCTCCTAATAATTGCCAATTTTGATCCTCTAAGCTTTGTTTTATTGTACTAATTAAAGGTGGAGTTTGTGCTAAATATAGCGAAATCATTTCCATCATTAATTTTGGATTTGATTTTGTTCTATGATTCAAATAAACTAAATCTATATATTTTATTTTTTTCGTTAAATTATTTTTTTGTTCTAAATTCTCAGTAACTTCTGCAAGTTTAGGTTTTGTTAAGAGGTTCACTATTTTACTATATAAGAGTCTTTCATCAACTGGTTTTGCAATATAATCGTTCATTCCTACTGCTTTACATTTAGCTAAATCAACTGTAGTAACATCAGCCGTTAAAGCAATAATAGGGATTTTTGAATTCATAGTATTCCGAATGTATTCTGTAGCTTCAAATCCATTCATTTCTGGCATTTGCAAGTCCATCAGAATGATATCATACTCTTTTTCTTTAAGTTTTTTAATAGCTATTTTACCATTTTCAGCAATGTCACGGTCAAATCCAAAATCATCTAGTAGTGTTTTCATGAGTAATTGATTGAGAGCAATATCTTCAACTACTAGTACTTTTATATTTTTCATTTCTGAATTTAACGCGATCAACTCATTTTCCAATTCTGCACCAGCATCAGTCTTTTGAAAAGGTAATGTGAAACTAAATGTGGAACCCTTGTTAATAGTACTTTTTACTCGAATACTACCTCCTTGTGGTTCTATTAATTGTTTTACAATAGCAAGTCCCAGCCCAGTTCCACCATACAATCGCGAAGTTTCGCTGGTTGCCTGTTGAAAATTTTCAAATATTGTTCCTATTATTTTCTCGGAGATTCCAATTCCAGTGTCAGTAACGGCAAATTCGAGAATTACTTGATAGTCGTTTTCATGCAATAAATCAACGCTGACAGTGATTTGTCCTTTAGCAGTAAATTTGACTGCATTACTAACTAAATTTAAAATAATTTGATGCAAACGGATAGGATCTCCTTCCAGAACATCAGGAATTTTATTGTCGTATTTTTTTACTAATTTTAAGTTTTTTTCCTGGATTTTTGTCTCAAATAAATGAAGCATGGCTGAAATGGAAGATTTCATTTTGAAAGGTGTTTTCTCAAATGTCATTTTACCTGCATCTACTTTTGCCAAATCTAGGATGTCGTTGATGAGCACAATTAAGGCATCGCCACTTATTTTTATTGCGTTTAAATATTCTTTTTGTTTATCTGTTATTTCTGTTCGGAGAACCACTTTTGTAAATCCGATGATTGCATTCATCGGTGTACGAATTTCATGGCTCATATTTGATAAGAATTGCTGTTTTGTTTTTACGGCATTTTCTGCATTTATTTTTGCTTCTTCTGCAATTTCGGTAGCTAATTCAGCAAAAATTTTAGCCTCATTTAATTCATTGGCGATTCTTTTTTGCTCAGTAACATCTCTAGCAACAATTACTACTCCCAGCACGTTTTCTTTATCGTCTTTATACACTGATCCATTAAATAATACATCAATTAATTTTCCTTTTTTATGACGAAGTATTAGTGGCGAATCAGAAACAGATCCTTTTTCGAATACTTTTTGATATACCTCGCGGGCCTCTTGTGGCTCAGTGAAATAATCAAAAAAATTGGTTCCAATTAATTTTTTACGTGATATACCGGTTACTTTTACCGATGCATTATTCATATCTGTTATTTTTCCTTTAGGGCTAATAGCAAATAATGGATCATGGCTGGCTTCAATAAGACTAAGTGAATATTCAGAAAGTAATTTTTGGGCAGTAAGATCGGTGTTAAGTTTTATCAATTGTTCTGCCTGAACTAATAATTCTTGATTTTTTTTATGCAAATCTACAAAAACAGCCACTTTTGCTTTTAATATTTCTGGTGAAAGCGGTTTGATCATATAATCAACAGCACCAGCCTGATAGCCTTTGGAAATTTGTATGGAATTATCCATACTGGCTGTTAAAAAGATTATCGGAACATGTTTAAGTTTTTCAATTTGGCGAATTAGTTCTACGGTTTCAAATCCATCCATCATCGGCATTTGCACGTCTATTAATATGATGGCAAAATCTTGTTGATGCAGCAGAATTTTTAAGGCTTCATTACCGGAATTTGCTTTTACGCATAAATAATTTTCGTCAGAAAGAATTACTTCTAAGGCAAATAAATTTTCGGGTAGATCATCTACCAATAAAATTTTAACAGGGCTATTTATTTTCATTTTCAATTTTAAAATAAAAGGTTGAATGTTGAAATAGCAACAAACAAGTTTAGATTAATGACATTGGACCATCTCGCAATGACGTTCTATTATTTACTTAACCATACGCGCATCAATGATAGTAGGCGTTCTACATCAATAGGTTTTGTGATGTAATCGTTAGCACCTGCATCAATGCATTTTTGTTTATCGTCTTTCATCGCTTTTGCGGTAAGGGCAATTATTGGTAAGTTTCTAAATTTAATCTGAGATCGTATTCGTATCATTGCTTCGTAACCATCCATTTCGGGCATCATAATATCCATCAATACCAGATCAATATCAGTATGCACATCCAGCATATTTAATGCATTTTTTCCGTTTTCTGATTTTATGACTTCCATTCCACGTTCTTGTAATATTTTTGATAGTGCAAAAACATTTCGCATGTCATCATCAACCAATAATATTTTTTTTGAATGAAATATAGCTTCTTTATCATGCAAATTATTAATAATCATTTGTTTTGATTTTGGTAAATTACTGATCGTTCGGTGAAGGAAAAGGGCCGTTTCATCCAGCAATCGTTCTTCGGATTTTATACCTTTTATAATTATGCTTTCCGCATATTTGTGCAGCAGATTATTTTCTTCTTTTGTAAGTTCTTTTCCGGTATAAACAATAATAGGGGGTAAGTTGTGGCCTTTTATATCCTCCAGTTTATTTATAAGTTCAAAACCAGTCATATCAGGTAATCCAAGATCTAGAATAATACAATCAATGTGATTGTGCTCAAATAATTCCAAAGCTTCTTTTCCTGTAGCAGCTTCATAACATTTTACATCACCATTGCCAATGAGTGTTTTCATTGCTTTTCTGGAGTTTTCGCTATCTTCAATAATCAATAGGTTTTTAATTTTTCTATTGACAAAATTTTCAATTCTATTAAAAGCTTCTTCCAGACCATCTTTGGATATAGGTTTCATTAAGTACTCTACCGCACCTTCTCTGATGGGTTCCAGTGAGCGGTCATTTGCAGATATGATATGTACCGGTATGTGTCTTACGGAAGGGTTTATTTTTAATTCATGCAACACTTGCTTCCCTTTTATTCCTGGTAATCCCATATCGAGAATGATTGCTTGAGGTTTATATTTTGAAGCAAGCAATAGACCATCTTCGCCAGATGCAGCTGACAAACATTTAAATCCTTTTTTATTGGCTTGTTTTAAAAGAATAGCAGCAAAATTCTGATCATCTTCAATAATGAGAACTACTTTATCATCAGCGATTATTGTATCTCTATCGTCTTTTATGGTTGGATAATTCAGGTAAATGATGTCATTTTCGGCGCGTGGGGTATACAAAACAGGTTTTAACGGAATTTCTTTGACAGACTCTTGTGGAGCAGCGTGTATTTCCAGGGGAATAATAAGCGAAAAAGTAGATCCTTTATCTAAATTGCTTTTTACTTTTATTTCTCCTTCCAGTAGTTTTGCAAGTTCTCGAGAAATAGAAAGCCCTAATCCGGTACCACCATATTTTCTGGAAGTTCCGCCTTCGGCCTGCTGAAAAGCTTCAAATATGGCTGTTTGTTTGTCTTCAGATATTCCAATGCCTGTATCAATAATAGAAATATTCAAAGTAGTGTTCGTATTTGGGGCAATATGTATGATTACACTTCCTTTTTCGGTGAATTTTATAGCATTGGATAAAAGGTTTTTTAATATTTGATTTAAACGTTGAGAATCGGTGTGGATAAATTCTGGTAATGTTGCATCCAATCTACAAAGTATCGTTAGTCCTTTTTGCTCCGCTTGATGTTTAAAATCGCGAAGAAGATTATCAGTGAAATTTTTCAAGAATATTTTTTCAATATTTATGGCCATTTTTCCGGCTTCAATCTTGGATAGATCCAATACTTCATTAATTAGTACTAGAAGGTCATGACCACTCTTATAAATTATTTCGGCACTTTCAACCTGAACATCGTCTAGGTTTTTCTTCCTGTTTTCTGACAAATCTTTGGATAAAATCAGCAAACTATTAAGAGGCGTTCTTAACTCATGCGACATATTTGCTAGGAATTCAGATTTATACTTGCTGCTAATCTCAAGTTGTTTGGTTTTTTGTTCAATATTATTTTTTGAAGCTTCAACTTCTTTATTTTTCTCTTCTAATGATTGGGTTTGCTCTTCTAATTCTTCATTAGTCATTTGTAGTTCCTCCTGCTGTTGTTTTAGATTTTGAGCTTGTTGTTCTAATTCTTCATTCAGCTGTCTAAGTTCTTCTTGTTGTATTTGCAGTTCTTCAGCTTGATTCGAAAGCTCTTTGTTAGCAAAGCTTAACTCTACAGCGCGTTTTTCTTTTTCGTCATTTTGATAGGCAAGTTCTTTATTAGCAATACCTAATTCCGCTGCTCTTTTTTCTTTTTCGTCATTTTGATAGGCAAGTTCTTTGTTAGCAATACCTAACTCCGCTGCTCGTTTTTCTTTCTCGTTATTTTGATAAGCTAGTTCTTTATTGGCAATACCTAGCTCAGCTGCTCTTTTTTCTTTTTCTTCATTTTGATAGGCAAGTTCTTTGTTAGCAATTACTAACTCTGTAGCCCTATTTTCTTTCTCATTATTTTGATAGGCTAGTTCTTTATTGGCAATACCTAGCTCAGCTGCTCGTTTTTCTTTTTCATCGTTTTGAAAGGCAAGTTCTTTGTTAGCAATGACTAATTCTGCGGCTCTTTTCTCTTTTTCCTCTGCTTGCTGAACCGTATTAACGCTAATAGCAATGCTATTCATAGAAACATTAATAAATTCTTTTTCTGTTTCGTTAAAATTAGTAAGCTTGCCTATTTCAATTACTCCTATCGTTTTGCCATCAATTAAAAAAGGAGTTATGAGCAAATTTTTTGGTTTTGCATCCAGAATGGATGAAGTGATGCGAATTTGATCTTCAGCTATATCTGTTAAAGAAATCTGTTTTTGTTCCCAAGCGGCCTGACCAATCAATCCTTCGTTTAATTTAAAACTTTCTTTAATGTCCTTAAAAGACGAAAAGGCAAATTTTCCACTAAGCCTTAGGGTATTGTCTTTGTCATTAAATAGGTAAACGGCTCCGATATTAGCTTTTAGGTATGTACATAAAAAACTTATGGTACTATTTGCTAACTGTGCTATACTTTGGTCTCCAATTAATTTTTTATTAAGTTCTGAATTACCTGTAAGAAACCAGTTCTTGCTTGCCGTTTCTAGCTCAGAGTTTTTAAGTGCTCTCAAATTTGTAACAACAATAGTGTATACAACCATAAGAATCAAAACAATGACTAACAATAAAACAGCAAAAACAATATTAAACTTACTGGCATCGTCAGCACTGTCTTGTATTCTTTGAACGAGTAATGTACGTTCTGATTCCTGAGCTTTATCGATTATTCTTCTTATTTCATCTTGTAGGTGTTTCCCCTCTCCAGAAGCAATAAATACTCTTGCTTTTTCAAAATCTTTTTTGCGAAGATTAATGCAGGTGTTTAAATTTTCAAAACGCATTTTAAGTTGTTCCGCAAGTTTCTCAATATTGTTTTGCTGACTGGGATTGTCTTTTGTTAATTTCTTTACTTTTTCAAGTTTCTCAATTGCTTTTGTATTGGCAGTTGTAAAAGGAAGCAAAAAATCATCATTGCCCGTAATTACATAACCTCGTACACCTGTTTCAGCATCAACGGAACACATCAATATTTGTTCGAACTCATATAATACCTGATTCGAAACATTTACCAAGCTATTTGAAGCGACAAATTTTTCACTGTTTTTAAAAGAGAAAATAGCAACTCCTAGAAGTACTAGAGCACAAGCGATAAATCCTATTACTATTTTTCTTACTAAGGTTATTTTCATTTTATTATTTGTAAAATTTATGCGGATTATATTTTTGTTAATTTATTTTTATTAGTAACTCCACAATATCCTCCAAAGATAAAATATAATCAGGTTCAATAGCAGCAATTGCTGACATTGGCATGTAATGTGATTCAGCCGTTTTTGGATCTTGAATAATTAACAGACCGCCACATTCCTTAATTCTTTTAATTCCTTTGGTACCGTCACTATTAGATCCTGTAAGCACGATTCCAATTAATTTATTTGTATAGGCTTCAGCCGCCGATTCAAACATTACATCGATTGATGGTCTTGCAAAATTTACACGTTCGTCTATGGTAAGGGAAAAGGTTTTATCTTTTTCAATCAGCAAATGATAATTAGGAGGAGCGATATATATGTTCCCTTTTTCAATTTTATCTTTTTCATCCGCTTCTTTTAGATTCAGAAGACTTTTTTCGTTTAGAAGATTGATCCAATGACTATCTGAATGTGCGCTTAAATGCTGTACGATGATAATTGGTATATTGAAATCTACTGGTAAGGATGAGGATATAATTTTCAAAGCATTCATGCCTCCCGAAGAAACCCCAATTACAATTGCTTCATAATACATTTTTAATATTTCTTTTTAAATATGCGTTGTTTTGTGTCTAACTCAATATAGTGCTCATGCAAGTCGGTAAACCGTAAACTTTCTTTAGATCCCAAACATAAAATACCACCATGTATGAGACTATTATAAAAAAGGGTCTGTACTTTATTTTGTAAGTTTCTATCAAAATAGATCAATACATTTCGACATAATATTAAGTGTACTTCTGCAAATACGCTATCAGTCACTAAATTATGATTGGCCCAGACAATGTTTTTTTTCAATGATTGATTCATTATAACATTATCATAATTGGAAGTATAATAATTTGAAAAGGATTCTTTTCCTGCAGCCAACTGATAATTAGAAGTGTATTCTTTTATCATTTTGTTCGAAAAAATCCCCTCTTTTGCACGGTTCAAAGCCATCTGATTAAAATCAGTTGCATAGATAGTTGTTCGGTCATACAAGCCTTCTTCTTGTAAAAGTATAGCCATCGAATAGGCTTCCTCTCCAGTAGCACAGCCTGCATGCCATATTTTTATAAAGGGATATGTTTTCAAAATGGGGATGACATTTTCTCGTAATGACCTATAAAATTGAGGGTCACGAAACATTTCAGTTACTGTTATTGATAAATCCTGTAGGAGTTCAGAAGCAAATGCTTCATCATTCAAAACCTTAGATTGCATTTGAGAAACATCTTCAAATCTGGATACCGCCATTCTATTCATAATCCTGCGTCTGATATGAGCCTGAGAATACTCTCTGAAATCATAACCATATTTCCGATAAATAGCTTCCAACAACAATGAAATTTCCAAATCTGACGTGTCTTTATAACGCATTTTTTTAAAACAATTTTGGTTTTAATTTTGACCAAATTAGGAGTGATTAGGATAAACCTATCAATTAAATTTAAATAAAATTAATCTGACAATAGATTACATCCTGTCCATATACCAATTTAATTCTTTTTCCATTTTTTGATATTTAAAAACAGAAGATATTATTTTTTGCAAGCGAACAAAAGCAGTTTCGCTTTTGACTACATAGTCAACGGCTTTGTGGTGCATACAATTTATGGCAACTTCAATTTTATCTTGAGAAGACAACATTACAACTGGAATATCAGGATTGAAAGCTTTTATTTTATCTAATGTTTCAATTCCGTTCATAGCATTTGCAACAATACCGTCAAGCTGGTAATCTAAAATTACTACATCTGGTTTGTTATTTATATTTGCGATGCAAAGCTCTCCCGTGGAATAAGTTTCCACTATAAAATCAGCATTTTCTAAAAACTCAATTTCTAAAGATTTTAAAAACAGGGCATCATCATCTACTAAGAAAATTTTTATTTTAGTATCATTTTTCATTATATGGTATTTTTGAGTATATTAAATTCTTCTTGTAATTCTTGACATGCTTGGATACAAATAGCTTCAAGTTGTATCACTAAATTATCTATTCCGGTTGATTTATCTTGTGCAATAGCAAACTCCTGAATTTTTTTGGCAATATTTTCAAAGTTAGGACTCATGCCCATTATGGCAAACGACGGAATCATTTTATGTGCAGCAGCACTTAATAATTGCCAGTTTTCTTCCTCTAAACTTTGTTTAATTGCACTAATTAAGGGTGGAGTTTGTACTAAATATAGCGATATCATTTCCATCATTAAAGTTGGATTTGATTTTGTTCGTTGATTTAGATAAACTAAGTCGATACATTTTATTTTTGCGTCTTTGGGATTATTCTCTTCTAAATTTTCATTAAGCTTAGCAGTAAGCGTTGCGAGTTTTGGTTTTTTTAATATTCCAACAATTTTACTGTACAATAGTCTTTCATTAATGGGTTTTGCGAGATAATCATTCATTCCCACTGCTTTGCATTTAGCTAAATCTACAGTTGTAACGTCAGCAGTTAAAGCAATTATTGGAATTTTTGAATTCATAGTTTTCCGAATGTATTCTGTAGCTTCAAATCCATTCATTTCTGGCATTTGCAAGTCCATTAAAATAATATCATAGTCGTTTTCTTTTAATTTTTCAATGGCTATTTTACCATTTTCGGCAATATCTCTGGAAAATCCAAAATCATCTAATAATGTTTTCATTAATAATTGATTTAGCGGAATGTCCTCTACCACTAATACTTTTATATTTTTTATTTCAGTATCTAATTCAACCAGTTGATTTTCTAATTCAGCATCTGCATTTGTTTTTTGAAAACCCAATGTAAAACTAAATGTAGATCCTTCATTAATATTACTTTTTACACAAATACTTCCTCCTTGTGGTTCTACTAATTGTTTTACTATGGCTAGACCTAATCCTGTTCCTCCATATAGTCTTGAGGTACCGCTTGAAGCTTGTTGAAAATTTTCAAATATTGTACCTATCTTTTCTTCTGAAATACCTATTCCTGTATCAATTACTGAAAATTGAATAATTACTTTATCTTCGTCCTCATGTAACAAATGAACACTTACTGTAATTTTTCCTTTAATGGTAAATTTTACGGCATTACTCACTAAGTTTAAAATAATTTGGTGCAAACGAACCGGGTCACCTACAAGAACATCAGGAATTTTACTGTCGTATTCCGTAATTAATTTTAAATTTTTTTCTTGAATTTTTGTTTCAAATAAATGAAGCATTGCTGATATAGAAGATTTCATTTTGAAAGGTATTTTTTCAAATGTCATCTTTCCTGCATCAACTTTTGCTAAATCAAGTATATCATTTATGAGAACGATTAAGGCATCGCCACTCATTTTAATTGCGTTTAAATATTCTTTTTGTTTAGGCGTCAATTCTGTTTTTAAAACCACTTTAGTAAAACCTATGATTGCATTCATTGGTGTACGAATTTCATGACTCATATTAGACAAAAATTGTTGTTTTGCTTTCACTGCATTTTCCGCTATAATGGTAGCGCTTTCCGCATTTATTTTTGCTTCTTCGGCAATTTCGGTTGCCAATTCTGCAAATACCCGTGCTTCTTCGAACTGTACAGCAATTTTTTTTTGATCCATCACATCTCGGACAACAATAACAACTCCAACGACATTTCCTTTGTCATCTTTATAAACAGAACCATTGAATAATACATCTGTTAATTTACCATTTTTATGTTTCACAGTAAGTGGAGAATCAGCCACGGAGCCTTTTTCGAATACTTGCTGATATACTTTTCGAGCTTTTTGTTGCTCTGTAAAATAATTAAAAAAATCAGAATTAATCAATACATCTCGATTCAGTCCCGTAATAGTTACTGTTGCTTCATTTACATCCATAATTTTACCATTAGGATTTATTGTAATTAACGGGTCTAAACTAGCTTCAATAAGAATTCTGCTGTATTGTGATTCTTGAGTTTTTATAGTTTCTATATTTATTTTAAAATTGATTTAATTTTTTATTTTAAATTACCAATGTCTTCAATAGGGTTGCGTCTTTTGTCTTTTAATTGTTTAAAATGGGAAGGAGATAGACCGGTAACTTTTTTAAACTGGCTGGATAAATGTGCAACGCTGCTATAGTTCATTTTCCATGCTATCTCAGTAATATTTAATTCACCATAAATAATCAATTCCTTTATTCGTTCCGTTTTGTGGGAAATAATAAATTGTTCAATTGTAGTTCCTTGCACTTCCGAAAATAAATTGGATAAGTAGGTATAATCGTGGTTTAATTGTTGACTCAGATAGTCAGAAAAATTAATTTTTATATTTTCAGTCGAATGGTGAACCATCTGGATTATTACATTTTTTATTTTTTCGATTAGCATCGATTTTTTATCATCCATTAATTCTAGTCCGGAGTCTAAAAGTGCTGTTTTCAATCGTTGTCTCTGTTCTATTGAAATATTTTCCATAATTTCAACTTCACCCAAATCGACAACCATGAAGTGCAATCCAAGTTTTTTCAATTCCTCTTTTACCGCCATTTTACAGCGATTACTGACCATGTATTTTATATATAGTTTCAAATTTTTTTTTTTAACAGATTGTGTAAAAGTCGAATATACTTTATTAAAAAAAATTATATAACTAAAAAAAAAACTTATATAATTCCCACATTGCTAATTTTGATGCTCCTTTAATAATGGAATGTTCGATGAAAAAATAAGCAATTTAAAAGAATTTTTTTAAAGCAGATTTATCTAATTACTGTTTTAATAAAATATAAATTTACGAATAAACAGTGAGAAAGAGAAGTGATTTGTGTTTTAATAAAAAATTGAAGTTTTGTGTAATTGTAATAATCTTGAAATAGGAATAAAGCACTATAAAAACAAATTTTTTGGATACAACAACGCGCAAAAAATATTTTGGTAATCGTTTTCCTTTATGCAACTTTTTGGTAATTCTATAGGATGAATATTTTAAAGTTCAGAACTTTAGCATTAATGGCTAAAATAGTGACGGGAACTATAAATAATATTACCTTTTGATTTATGAATTTGAGATTATTTCATCGAGAAGGGGGTTGTCCAATCTAATGATTTAATGGAGGAAACTTTATTTTCTTCATTCATTGAAACACGGAGTTCTTTATTAGCCACTTTCTTTGAGTATGATGCTCTGTAGCGAAAAATTGTTGTTCCGTCAAAATTGTTTTTATAAATCTCTACTAATTGAAGATCAATAAAAGTCCCATAATATTGGCGAAATCTGGTACAAGTTTTTGTCAATCGTTCTTCGGTAGTATTTTGGATTACAGATGCTGTAGCTTCACTCTGATTGAAAGGTTTAAATTTAGAGGTATTACAAGTCATTAAAACTCTCTTTCCTAGTTCATAAGCTTTACTCTTTTGAATTTCATTAACTTCAGATAAACTAAGTTTTTCAATTTTAGCTTTTTCCGGTTCAGAAGTCGCAACATTTTTTGATTTGCATCCAATAATCAGAAGGATACTAAAGACAATAATTATTTTTTTCATGTTTATATAATTTTTAATAAGATATTCGGATCCGGACAGTTTTTTAAGTAATGTTTTAAGTCGTTTGCACTACAAACTCCTGGATAATCTCCAAATGTATGTGAAATTTCTTCAATTATCTGAAAATGTAAATGAGGGGAATAATCTCCATTTACGGATGCATCTCCTAAAGTCGCTATTTGTTGTCCTTTTTCGAAAACATCACCAATTTCAATATCGCTGATACTTTCTAATGAAAGATGGCCGTATAAAGTATAAAAACGCTGATTTTCTATTTTATGCTCTAAGATAATAGTTGGGCCATAATCGCCTATTCCAGTATTGTAATTGAAACTGTGAATAAATCCATCAAGTGCCGCTAATACTGGAGTTCCGGCCTTAATCCATAAATCTAAACCAATATGGATATTTCGTTCCTCAGTTTTAGAATCGTTGAAAATATCACTTCGTTTATAAAGATTTCTAATTTCATTATAGCCACCAAAAGCTACTTTTGCATTGTTTTCGTCTAAATAGGTGTCTATATATTTCTCAAAATCATTTGCAGTGTCAATAGCCTGTTTTGTAAAGGTTACATTTTTTATGGATAAATCCAATGGAGTGTATTGCTTGTAATCAATTGATTTGTCTATCACTTTTACATTTTGTATGTCTTTTAAGATAGTTTCCAGTACGGTCATAATTTTTGGGAATTTTTTATATTTTCTAAATTTAAAATAAAAAATAGTAACATAAAAATTTAGGTAGCATTATAACTTTTAATTGTGAAAATGTTTTTAAAAAAAATGCCAACATGAAATTTCATATTGACATTCTAACACTTCGTTGATATAATAATGAGATATTACTTTTTGATCTCCACTTTTGCTTCACCACCGGAAAGTTCCACGCTGGTTTTAGTTTTTCCATCTTTTGTAGTCACATTTATACCATCGGTTGCTACTTTTATCGATGTACTATCTTTTGCTTCAGTAGGGATAGTTGTAGTTGCCACACTTGAAGTTTCAGTTTGTGTTGCTGGAACTGGAGCTTCTTCTTTTTTCTTGCAGGAAACAATCGCAAGGAGTGATAGGATTCCTAAAAACAATGTTACTTTTTTCATCTTAATTTTTTATAATGGATTGATTCAAAATATACTGTTTTATTTGTTTGAAAATAGTTGAAATTAAAAAAATAAAAAATCCCAATCTTTACGATTAGGATTTCAATTTATGATAGTAGTTCTTAGTACAAATTTGGATATTTCGAAGGATTAACTTCATTCATCATTGCATAGACTTTTTCAAAAATATCTTCAGTAGAAGGTTTTGAGAAATAATCTCCGTCCGTTCCATAAGCGGGTCTGTGTGCTTTAGCCGTTAAGGTTTGCGGTTTACTGTCTAAATAGTTATAAGCGTCTTGTTGTTCAATAATTTGTTGCAAAATATAAGCTGAAGCTCCACCAGGAAGATCTTCATCGATAACTAATAGACGATTTGTTTTTGCAATACTTTTTACTACATCTTGATTCACATCAAATGGAAGTAAAGATTGTAAATCGATAATCTCACAATCGATGCCTACTTCAATAAGTTCATTTGCTGCTTGTTGTACTAATCGCAATGTTGAGCCGTATGAAACGAGTGTAATGTCAGCTCCTTCTTTCAACGTTTCCACAACACCAATTGGAGTTTTGAATTCACCATAATTCAACGGCATTTTTTCTTTCAATCGGTAACCATTCAAGCATTCGATTACTAAAGCGGGTTCGTCACATTCTAACAAGCTGTTATAAAAACCAGCTGCTTGAGTCATATTTCTTGGAACTAACACATGAATTCCTCGTATGGCGTTTATGATCATTCCCATAGGAGAACCGGAATGCCAGATTCCTTCTAAACGATGACCACGTGTTCGTATGATTAATGGCGCTTTTTGTTTTCCAATGGTACGGTATCGTAGTGTTGCTAAATCATCACTCATGATTTGTATCGCATACAATAAATAATCTAAATATTGAATTTCAGCAATAGGGCGTAAGCCTCTTAATGCCATTCCTATACCTTGACCTAATATGGTGGCTTCCCGAATTCCCACATCGGCAACACGTAATTCTCCATATTTTTCCTGCATTCCTTCTAAACCTTGATTCACGTCTCCGATGGCCCCGGCATCTTCACCAAAAATTAATGTTTCAGGATATTTTGTGAAAATTGCATCAAAGTTATCCCGTAAAATCATGCGGCCATCCGTATCTTCTTTAGCATCTTCAGGATATATCGGGAGCACTTTTTGTACAGAAAACACATTTAATTCTGTTTCTGAAAATAAGTTGCTGCTAAAATTCTTTTGAGTTTTAGCGGTATATGATGTTATCCAATACGACAATTCTTCTTTACTGCTTTCGCTGAGGATTAAACGTAAAACTTTACGTGCCGTTACGAGAATTTCCTTTTTTAAAGGGGTTTTAATGGTGCTTAAATCAGATGTGAATTGTAAAATTCTATCTTTATTTTTACTGGTTTCAGCAATTTTTTCTAATAATGCAATTAGTTGTTTTTGTTCTTCAACAATAGGTTCAATAAATGCATTCCAAGCTGCTTTTTTACCTTCTAAAACATCTTTTTTGGCTTGAGCATCAATTGCATCAATTTCTTCAGGGGATGCAATATTGATAGCAATCATCCATAATTTCATTTGGCGTATGCAATCAAAATCTCTCTCCCATGCCAAACGATTTGCATCTTTATACCTTTCATGAGAACCTGAACTGGAATGTCCTTGTGGCTGTGTCAATTCATTTACGTGAATTAAAACAGGAATGTGGTTTTCACGCGCAATATCAGCGGCTTTCTCATACGTAGCAATTAATTCAGCGTAATCCCAACCTTTTACTCTTAGTATTTCATAGCCATTTGTTCCTTTTTCTCTTTGGTAGCCTTTTAAAATCTCCGAAATATTTTCTTTGGTAGTTTGGTGTTTTGCATGTACTGAAATTCCATACTCATCATCCCAAACACTCATTACCATTGGTACTTGTAATACGCCGGCAGCATTTATGGTTTCAAAAAATAAACCTTCTGATGTACTTGCGTTTCCTATTGTTCCCCATGCAATCTCATTTCCCTTATTAGAAAAATTAGCAGCATTTGGTATTCCAGAAACTTGTCTGTATATTTTTGAAGCTTGAGCAAGTCCCAATAATCTTGGCATTTGCCCAGCCGTTGGAGAAATATCAGCACTTGAGTTTTTTTGTTTCGTTAAGTCTTTCCAGCTTCCGTCTTCATTTAAACTATGAGTGGCAAAGTGACCGCCCATTTGTCTTCCGGCTGACATTGGTTCTTGTTCAACATCAGTATGGCCATATAAACCTGCAAAAAATTGTTGCACGGTTAATTCTCCAATAGCCATCATAAAAGTTTGATCCCGATAATATCCGGAACGGAAATCACCATTTTTGAAGGCTTTCGCCATTGCTAGTTGAGGTACCTCTTTTCCATCACCAAAAATTCCAAATTTAGCCTTTCCAGTCAATACTTCTTTACGTCCTAAAAGACTGCATTCTCTACTGATTATGGCTAATTTATAGTCATTCAGTACCTCGATTTTGAAATCTTCAAATGTCAATGTAGTATTGGTTTTTTCTTTTATCATAATTAAAAAGTATAACTTTGTGTGGCAAATTTACTTAAAAACTAGCTATTTTCATAATTGATTAAAAAAAATAAAATTTAATTATTGCGATTTATTCTAATAAAAAGAACTTTATTTTTTTATTATGTGTAATTTTAAATTCATTTTAATAAGAATAGTTTAATGTATAATGAAATTTATATTGGATTAGAACCATTTTCGATTAAAAAGATTGATTAATGTTTTAGGCGAAAAAGTAACTATAAATCGTATTTTCTCATTATAATTATTTTGTGCTATTTCCCATCCGTTGTTAGAATATACCGGAAAATACAATTCAAAGTAGTCTGTGACCAAGTTGAGGCGAATACCGCTGTCGTATAAAAATTTTTCATTTTGGTTTTTATTTTTAATAAAACCGATATCTCCATAAATTTCGATCCAGTTCCATACGCTAACACTTGCATTTAAGCTGGTAATCCATCGATTCGCATACGGAGTATCCATTTTTGATTTAAAACCGCCCTCTGCCAAGATGAATTGTTGACTGTAAAAACCGGTGCTTTCTGACCGTCCAAAATAATTATAATCAAACAAATAATCAGTAGGTCTGTCTGCTGCGAAACTAAAAAAATCAGATTCAGTTTTATTGTATAAAAAACTTCCGGCATAGAATCGCAAATTAATTTGACGATTGTTTTCAAAAAGCTTTCTATATTCTATTTCCCCGTTGATTTTTCCAAATTTCCCCGAGATTTGAATATCGGAACTAAAATTAAAATGATTCGTCACCTCCGTTTTTGTATTCACATAGCGTACATCAAAAATGGAATAATTAGATGGAACATTGTCCATTGCAAAAGCGCTTTTTTCCCTGTTTACAATCACCTGTCGCAACAGAATCAGTTGTTTTCTATTGTCTCTAAAGTTAGGCTCCCGAATCCGCAATTGAACCATAGGGTTTAATCTAAGGTAAGCAGCATCTTGTGCATAATGAAAATAAGAGCCACTAAAAGAGTATTTTACATTATATAGCAAGCTGTTACGATAGTTTTGATTGACAACAAATGAAGCTGATCCAGATAAATTATTGGATTTAGTAGAGTAGGATGGATTGACATCAAAAATAAAAGGCTTGTCTAAAATAGTTTTATTGTGCAATCGTAATCCAGGAGTTAAACCATCGTACAAGTTGAAATAAATGGAGGGAACATACAGTACTTGATTGTAATACGGATCTTCTAAGTCTTTCATGAAAACAAACTTAACGGGGCGATTATTAGGAAAAAAACCTTCTAATTTTTTCCAATTATTTCTTAAATTGTATTCTGGAACTTCATTCTTTAAATTTAAAATAATTTTATCGGCACCGTTTCTTTGGATGGTAAAAGTACTGTCACGTTCTTTAATATCAAGCCATTGCTTAAAAACAACAGCTCCTTCTTTTGTGCCATAAACAGGAATGGGAACTGCAGTTCCAGTTCTGTTTAGTACTGAAAAAGTGATGCTGTCTTTGGTTTTTGTTACATTCGAAAATTTATAGTCAATAATAGCTCTGGAATTAATAATGGTAGTAAAAAACCAATTAATGTCTTTATCTGTATTTGATTTTAATATGGTTTCAAAATCAGTTCTGGACACTTGTTTGATTTGATTTTGATTGTAAAATTGTTGTATACTAGTTGTAACGGCACCATTTTGTAAATAATCATCCAGAAATCGGATACTTAATCCTGAACGATATTTACTGGCAATTTGCTCGTTGAATTTAATTAAAGTGTTTTTAGAATCTCCAAGAGGTTGATCCAGATTTTTTCGAGCCATCAGCATATAGAAATAACTATACTGATTATTAAAACCAATATTGGCAATATTAAAACTTTTCAACAGTTTGATATTAGAAGCACTTCCCATCATTTTAATGTTGGGGTGATTTTCATCCATATATTTCATCATGGCATAGACCTGTAACCCATCATAGATCCAGTTGTCTTTTCTAGGGTCTAATTGTAAACTTGTTTTTAGGTATTCATTCAGATAGGTTTTCAAAAATTTAATTTCAAAAAGGAATTCATCTGGAAACGGACTTATAAAAGAAGGAAGCTGATTCAATCCATAAAAAGGATTTCTCTCGTAATCGGTTTGAGAAACAACAATCTTTTCATGTGGATATTTTCCAATTAAATCGTTTGTAAAATTCACGACTCGGTCTATTACAACTGCTTTTTGAATAGTATTCAATTTATTGTTTTTTAAATCAGTCAGCACCTCAACGGCACTGTTTTTAAAACTTTCAAAATAAGTTTTTGGTTCTATGATAAGAGTGAAATTGGTTCTGTTTTCCCCTGATAATTTGTAGTTGCAGAAAGCGTTTTTAATAGTTGATTTACTGCTTTTTAAATCAGAAGTAACTTCGAAATTTTCTGGTATTTTTAAATCAATTTCAAAACTTGAATAAGCATTGGCAATATCATCTAAATTAGTATTGCTGTTTCGTATAAAATTATGGTTTTCATACCGCGCTGGGGTAAGAAACCAGTCTTTAAGATGAATAATTCCGCTATTATTGTACCCATATTTTGTAAATTTATCGCTGGGTATTTTAGTTAAATACGTTAGATGTAAAATAATTTTCTGATTTGGAAGTAAATTCTCGGCTAATTGGACTTCAATTAAATCAGGATTTTTATCTGTTCTTTCCCATGATAAAACTAATTCATTTGCACCTGTAATGGTCAGGTTTTTAGTACCTCCACGTTCTTCTTCTTTGGCTAAATGAAAACCTCTATAAAACTCATCAGAAAATCGCTTGGCTAAAGGAGTGTTTTTAGTAGAAAAAGCGTTATTCCAATCATTTAATACAATCGAGGTTAATGTATCGCTTGACGGATTAAAAAAAGTAATTTCCTGTTGAATATTCAAAGTTTTATTCTCCGTGTTTAACTCCGCTGTTATGTCAGAATGATGTTGACCATATTGTTTTATTGAAAGTAATAAAACAAGAGTATAAAACGTAATTTTAAAGAATGAGTTCAAATTCGGATATTAATTTATTAAAAAATAAATATACTTTTTTTTAAAACAAAACACTATAAAAAGTACCTAATTAACATAAAAAAAGCTGTTGATTAGACAGCTTTTTGTTAAAAATTTGGAGTTAAATCATATTTTTTATAGAACTTATCCAGCACATCAACTACTTCATCTGCTGAATCTACAATTTTAAATAAATTCAAATCTTCCGCGCTTACTGTTTGTTCTTTTTCTACTAAAACGGTTTTGATCCAATCTATTAATCCAGCCCAAAAGCTATTTCCAACAAGGATAATAGGGAATCTCGCTATTTTTTTTGTCTGAATCAAAGTTATCGCTTCAAACAATTCATCCATTGTTCCAAAACCACCCGGCATCACTACAAATCCTTGGGAATATTTAACAAACATTACTTTTCGAACGAAGAAATAATCAAAATTCAAGTTTTTGTCGCTGTCAATATAAGGATTAAAATGTTGTTCAAAAGGCAGCTCAATATTTAATCCCACTGAGGTTCCTCCACCCAGATGTGCGCCTTTATTTCCTGCTTCCATAATTCCCGGACCACCGCCAGTAATCACGCCATAACCGGCTTTACTGATTTTATAGGCAATTTTCTCGGCAAGTAAATAATATTTATCTTCCGGTTTCGTTCTAGCCGAGCCAAAAATAGTCACACACGGACCTATGCGTCCCATGCTTTCATATCCGTTCACAAATTCGGCCATGATCTTAAAAATTGCCCAACTGTCATTGGTTCTTATTTCGTTCCAGGTTTTTCTTTTCAGTCTGTCTTGGATTACTTTATCCTCGTCATTATCAAAATCTTCTAATCTCATATTCTCTATTTTAAAGCTTGTTTTTTGGAGCTATTTCCTGCTGTCCGCTTTATCTTTTATGCAGAACACCGGCATAAAAGGATGCCACTTCCATCAGGGCTAGGGCTCCTGTATACTAAAGTAACTCTTTTTTCAAAAACTGTGCAGTATAACTCTTCTTAATTTTTATAATTTCTTCCGGAGTTCCTTTGGCAATAAGTTGTCCGCCGCCTTTTCCTCCTTCAGGACCAATATCTATAATGTAATCGGCGAGTTTAATTACGTCCATATTGTGCTCGATAATCAAAATCGTATTCCCTTTGTCAACCAGTTTATTAATCACTTCCATCAATACTCTGATGTCTTCAAAATGCAAGCCAGTTGTGGGTTCGTCCAGAATATAAAACGTATTCCCCGTATCTTTTTTGGATAATTCTCCAGCTAGTTTGATGCGTTGAGCTTCACCACCAGAAAGCGTGGTACTTTGTTGCCCCAGCGTAATATAGCCCAAACCAACATCCTGAATTGTTTTTACTTTTCTGTAAATCTTCGGAATCATTTCAAAAAACGGAACCGCTTCATCTACCGTCATATTCAACACATCCGAAATGGATTTTCCTTTGAATCGAATCTCCAATGTTTCCCTGTTAAAACGTTTCCCTTGACACGTTTCACATTCTACATACACATCGGGTAAAAAGTTCATTTCAATGGTTCGCACACCGGAACCTTGACAGGTTTCGCAGCGTCCGCCTTTTACATTAAAACTAAATCGTCCTGCTTTATATCCCCGAATCATGCTTTCGGATGTCATCGTAAACAGATTTCTGATTTCGGTAAAAACTTCCGTGTAAGTTGCCGGATTGCTTCGTGGTGTTCTACCAATCGGGCTTTGGTCAATATCAATCACTTTATCGATATGTTCCAATCCTTCAATTTTTTTATACGGTTGTGGTTTTTTGACACCGTTGAAATAATAGGCATTCAAAATAGGGTAGAGCGTCTCATTTATCAAAGTTGATTTTCCGCTTCCCGAAACTCCGGTCACGCAAATCATTTTGCCCAAAGGCAATTCTATCGAAACATTTTTCAGGTTATTTCCTGTTGCTCCAGTCAGTTTTAGGAATTTTCCATTTCCCTCCCGACGTTTTGTCGGAACTTCAATTTTCATTTCGCCATTCATGTACATCGCTGTGATAGTATGATGTTTTAAGATTTCAGCGGGTGTTCCTTTGCTGATGATTTCACCACCGTATTTTCCTGCTTTTGGTCCAATATCAATCACATAATCGGCACGTTCAATCATGTCTTTATCGTGTTCCACCACAATTACGGAGTTTCCAATATCGCGTAATTGTTCCAGAGAATGAATCAATTTGTCATTGTCTCTTTGGTGTAAACCAATACTGGGTTCATCTAAAATGTATAAAACACCAACCAACTGCGAACCAATTTGGGTAGCCAAACGAATCCGTTGTGCTTCACCACCCGAAAGTGATTTGGAACTTCGGCTTAAAGCCAAATAATCCAAACCTACATTCATTAAAAAGTTCAATCGATCCTTAATCTCTTTAATTACTTCAGTGGCAATACGCTTTTGTTTATCAGACAGATGATTGTCTAAATCAAGAAACCAAGCAGTTAAATCCGAAATGTCCATATCGCACAATTCGGTAATATTTTTTTCATTGATTTTAAAGAACATCGCTTCTTTTTTCAAGCGGGAACCTTCGCAAACGGGACATTTTATTTCATCCATGAATTCCTTCGCCCAACGTTTTATAGTTGTAGAACCACTTTCGTCATGTTGGTTTTTTATGAAATGCGAAATCCCTTCAAAATCAATTTTATATTCTCGAGCAACGCCTAAATCTTTGGAGTTAATGGTGAATTTTTCTTTTCCGCCATTCAAAATCATTTCCATGGCTTCCTGCGGAATGGTTTCTATCGCATCCGTCAATTTGAAACCATATTTTTCGCCTATGATTTCCAATTGTTTAAAAATCCATGAGGATTTATATTCTCCCAAAGGAGCAAAACCGCCATTTTTTATGGATAATTTCGGATTTGGAATAATCTTTTTAGTGTTGATCTCGTTTACAGTTCCTAAGCCATTGCAATGATCACAAGCGCCTTTTGGAGAATTGAAAGAGAATAAATTTGGTTCTGGATTCTGGTAGGAGATTCCAGTCGTCGGACACATCAAATTCCTGCTAAAAAACCGCACTTCATTCGAATCTTGGTCTAAAACCATCAAGACATTCTCCCCATGATGCATGGCTGTATTGATGCTTTCAGTTAACCGTTTTTCATTTTCGGGAGTATCATCAATCACCATCCGATCCACAACAATTTCTATATCATGTGTTTTATAACGGTCTAATTTCATTCCTAGAGTAATGTCCAGGATATCGCTGTTTACGCGAACTTTAAGGAATCCTTGCTTGGCAATTTGTTGGAAAAGTTCCGCATAATGTCCTTTTCGAGCGCGAATAACAGGCGCTAGAATATTGATGCGCTTTCCGGTAAAATCCTGAATAATCAAATCTTTGATTTGCTCATCATTATAACTCACCATTTTTTCAGCGGTATTGTAGCTGTACGCATCGGCACCACGGGCATACAATAAGCGCAAAAAATCGTAAATCTCAGTAATTGTTCCCACGGTGGAACGCGGACTTTTACTGGTCGTTTTTTGTTCAATGGCAATTACTGGCGAAAGTCCGTCGATTTTATCCACATCGGGACGTTCCAAGCCACCTAGAAATTGACGTGCATAAGCAGAAAAAGTTTCTACATAACGGCGTTGCCCTTCGGCATAAATGGTATCGAAAGCTAAGGAGGATTTCCCAGAACCCGAAAGACCGGTAATTACGACTAGTTTTTCACGAGGAATGGAAACATCTATGTTTTTTAAGTTGTGTACGCGAGCGCCCTGAACTTCAATGGTATTGTCTTTGTCTAGCATAATTTTTGCAAAAAAGCAAAGTTACCATTTTGATTTATTCTTTCGATAGAACACTTTAGAAGATTGTGTTAAAAGAAGTATTAAAATTTATTCTATCGTCATTGATTTTAGTTTGGTTCTATACGCCTCAAGAGCAAGAGATTTGGAAATAAAACCATAATAATTACCCTCTTTGATTACAGGCAGAAAAACAACTTTCGCTTTTTCAAATTTATTCATTACCGTTTCCATACTATCCTCGGGAGATATTATTTCTATGGGCGGAATCATAACTTCTTTTATCAAAGTATATTTCACGCGATACGGATTGAAAATGATTTCTCTGATGGTATTAAAATGTACAATACCGACCATTTTTCTATCGTTATCAACGACAGCAAAAATTACTTGATTGGAATGTGAAATTAAATCAACTAATTTTTCTAGATTTTCATCTGGAGAAACGGTTAAATAATCCGTTTGAATAATCGCTTTAGTGTCTAAAGTAGAAAGTACATTGGTGTCTTTATTGCTGGTGAAAGCATGTCCTTTTTGGGCTAAATTTTTCACATCCATAGAATGTTTTTCAAATCGTTTTGAGATTGCAAAACTAATAGAAGCCACAATCATTAAAGGAATCATCAAGTTATACCCACCCGTGATTTCTGCGATAAGGAAAATTGCCGTTAATGGGGCATGGAACAAACCACTTAAAATCCCTGCCATTCCTACCATGGTAAAATTACTGATTGGTAGTTTTGTCAATCCGGTAAGATTTAGAAATTTAGAGAAAAAGAAACCAACATAGGAGCCTAAAAATAGGGAAGGAGCAAAATTTCCTCCATTTCCACCACTACCTAAAGTAATTCCAGTTGCAAAAACTTTCAACATCATGGTCAAGCCTACAAATACCAATAAAGCCCAACTATTGTCTCGAAAACTACTAAATAATGTGTTTTCCAATAATTTTCCAGGATCATTCTCAGATAATGTTTTGATGCTTTCGTATCCTTCACCAAAAAGCGTTGGGAAAATAAAAATAAGAATAGCTAAAATCGAAGAACCAAACAAAGCTTTCTTATAAGCTGATAATTTAAGTTTTGCAAAAAAATGTTCTACTTTTTGAAAATTACGGGAATAATAAACCGAGATAAATCCGGTAAACAAACCTAAAAGTACATAGAAAACAATGTTATGATAGTCAAAACTTTGTTGCTGTTTGAACGAAAGTAAAATCTCTTCATCTAATGCAATTACTGAAACTAGAGCACCTGTTGCCGCGGCAATCATAATGGGTGTAAATGCAGCAATACTCACATCAACAAGCAACACTTCGATAGCAAATAAGACTCCGGCAATTGGCGCATTAAAGGCTGCGGCAATTCCAGCAGCAACTCCGCAACCTATCAATAAAGTTCGGTCTTTGTAACTTAATTTATATTTTTGGGCATAATTGGATCCAAAAGCAGCACCCGTAATTACAATAGGACTTTCTAAACCTGCCGAACCTCCTAAACCAACAGTTAGCGAACTGGTTACGATTTGGGCATACATTTGCTTTTTTGGAATAATACTGGCTTTTTTGGCCACAGCATACAAAATCTGTGAGGTTCCTTTTTCAATAGTACCACCCAAAACTCTTTTTACCACAAAAACAGTAAGTAAAATACCTATTATGGGCAAAATACTATTGATGAATCCCAATTTTAGAATTCCACTGACATAAGTAGCAAAAGAGAAAACCCAGTGTGCAAAAGTTTTTAAAACGATAACGGCAAATGCAGATGAAATACCAACTAAAACCGCCGATAAAAAGATAAACTGCTTTGGCGTTAACATGGATTGCGCAAAAGCTATTATTGTTTCTAACTTGGATAAAAATTTTTTGAACATTATAATTTTTTAAAAGGGTGCAAATTACTACTATTTTAACCGCAACAAATGTTTTTTAATGCTTCTTTTGTACTTAATGGTTTTAAATCACTGTTTAGAACAAAATCCTTCACTTCTTCGGGATTTATTTTTGCATATTCCCGTAATGCCCAGCCAATTGCTTTTTGAATAAAAAATTCCTTAGAATCAGCTTGTTTGATGCATTCTGAAAATAAAAAAGTAGTGTCCGTTTTTTGTTTGTAACCCAATTGAAATAAAATAGCACTTCGGTTCAACCACATATTCTCTGAATTTGAAAATTGTTCTATTGCATTTTTGGTTTCCAATGGAAATTCTAATAAATATTCTCCTAAAATGTATTTAGCAATTGTATCCACGCTATCCCACCATGAATTGGTGCCTATCAGTTTTTCTATCAGTTGTAAGTCTTCTTTTTTATAATTTCCTTTAAGTTCTTTTATCAAAATTTCAATAGCACAATACTGAAATTCCCGTTCTGGTTTTAAATATAGGGCTAACGCAATTGCTCTTGCGTCTGCTGAAATTTATTCTTTGTTTTCTTTCCAAATTTCCTTAAAAAGGCGTCTTCGTTCTTCTGTTTTTATTCCAAAAAAAGGGAAGTTATTTTTCATGTATTTTGCCATGGACAAAGCATTCTCCGGATTCTTATTTTGTTTAAAAGCGTTTTCTAAGGCAAGTATAAAGTTCATAAATAGTAAATTTTTTGTCATCCTGAGCGCAGACGAAGAGCTAAAATCCCACCGCTTTATCGTCTCCTCGAAAATCAGCGCCACCTTCTAGTTTTTTATTTGGTAAAACCAAAATCGCATCCACTTTTCCTATTACAGGTGTTGTTTTTTCGTTGATAAGATATCCTTTTGATTTCAAAGTTTCAAAGGTTTTAGTATTGAAAGTATTAGGCTCAAAAGTAATTAAATCCGGAAGCCATTGGTGGTGAAAACGAGGCGCATTTACTGCTTCCTGCATACTCAAACGATACTCGTAAACATTTAATATGGTTTGCAATACTGATGTGATTATTGTAGAACCGCCCGGGGAACCCACAACCATAAATAATTTGCCTTTTTTCTCAACAATTGTTGGAGTCATTGAACTCAACATTCGTTTTTGTGGTGCAATACTGTTGGCTTCATTTCCTACTAATCCAAACATATTGGGTTCACCCGGTTTGGCACTGAAATCATCCATTTCATTATTTAGAAAAAAGCCCAATTCGTCACAATAATATTTAGAACCATAGCCGTCGTTTAATGTTGTGGTGGCGGAAACCGCATTGCCAAATTGATCTACAATTGAATAATGAGTAGTTTCGGTACTTTCATTATAATTTACTTTTCCTTCTTTTATTTCCGATGATAAAGTGGCTTTTTCAAAACTAAAATTCGACATTCTTTGTTTTAAATAATTATCAGCCATTAATGCTTTCAATGGAATTTTTACAAAATCAGGATCACCCAGATAATAACTTCTGTCGGCATATGCTCTTCTTTCAGCTTCTACAATCACTTGAATGGCTTCTGTGGAATTATGTCCCATTTTAGCCAAATCATAAGGTGCTATCATTTTGAAAATTTCAGCCAGACATATTCCGCCACTGCTGGGTGGAGGCATAGAAATCACCTTTAGATCTTTATAATCAAAAGTGAGTGGCGTTCTCCATTTGGCTTCGTATTGAGCCAAATCTTCCAAAGTGATTATGGCTCCTTTTTCTTGTAGGTAATTAACTAATGTTTTAGCGGTTTCCCCTTTGTAAAATTCATCTCTGCCATTTTTTGAAATCCTTTTCAATGTAGCAGCCAGCGCAGGATATTTTATAACATCATTTTCTTTAAAAGCAGTTGCAAATAGCGTTTTGTCACCATTTACTTTTATAATTTTAGCTCGATAAACAGCCAATCGGTCTTCTTGTTTTTTGGTAACAGTGACTCCTCTTTCGGCCAATGCAATCACCGGTTTCAGGATTTCTTCAATAGGCAATGAACCCAGTTTTTCATGAACAGCAAAAACGCCGGCTATGGTTCCGGGAACTCCAATGGCTAGCGGAGATTCTGTACTTTTTCCTTTTATAACATTTCCTTTTTCGTCAAGGAACATATCTTTAGTGGCTGCTAATGGTGCTTTTTCTCGGTAATCCAATGAACCAATTTCGCCGTTAGCTTTTCGATACACCATAAAACCGCCACCGCCAAGATTTCCTGCAAATGGGTACGCCACTGCAAGCGCCAATTCGGTTGCCACCATCGCATCAAAAGCATTGCCGCCTTTTCTCATGATTTCAACACCAATTTTTGAAGCTTCTTCACGTGCCGAAACAACCATTGCTTCATTGGCAACAAGTCCTGTAGGTTGAACCATTACATTTTGGGTTTTACAACCAATAGAAAGAACACTTAATAGAATTATAATTTTTTTCATTCGAATATTAAAATTTAAAAACCAACGGCTTTATTATCACCTCTTTTGTCTGCTCCACCTTCTAATTTTCCATTTGGAAGAATCAAAACAGCATCGACTTCGCCAATGATTTCTTTGTTTTTTTCATTGAGTAAATATCCTTTTTTCTTCAATTTGGTTAACAATTCTTTATCGAATGAATTCGGTTCAAAAGTAATTTCATCCGGTAACCATTGATGATGAAAACGTGGGGCATTTACGGCTTCTTGCATGCTCATATCAAATTCGTACACATTCAATATCGTCTGTAAAACCGATGTGATAATGGTGGAACCTCCCGGCGTACCTACAACCATAAACAGTTTATTGTCTTTTTCAACAATTGTTGGCGTCATGGAACTCAACATTCTTTTTCCGGGAGCAATGCTATTGGCTTTACTTCCAGTCAATCCGTATAAGTTTGGAACTCCTGGTTTGGCACTGAAATCATCCATTTGATTATTCAAAAAGAAACCCAATTCGTCGCAATATATTTTGGAACCATAATTATCATTTAAAGTGGTCGTTGCCGAAACAGCATTTCCAGCAGCATCAACAATAGAATAATGCGTGGTTTGGTTGCTTTCATATCCTTTGATTGTTCCATGGGCAATATCCGAAGATCTAGAAGCTTTATCAAATGAAAAATTACTCATTCTTTTTTCTAAATACGCAGGGCTAACTAATTCTTTTACTGAAAGTCTAACAAAATCAGGATCACCCAAGAAATAATTCCTGTCGGCATAGGCTCTTCGTTCAGCTTCTGTAATTACTTGAATCGTTTTTACACTATTGTGTCCCATTTGTGAAAGGTTGAAAGGCTCAATCATTTTCATGATTTGATTCAAACAAATTCCGCCACTGCTTGGTGGAGACATCGAAGTGATTTTTAAATTTTTATATTGAAAAGTAATTGGAGTTCTCCATTTGGCATTATAACTGTTCAAATCTTCTAATGTTGCATTCCCACCTTTTTTAGCAAGAAAAGCAACTAGCTTTTGAGCGGTTTCTCCTTTGTAAAACTCATCTTGACCGTTTTGGGCAATTCGTTTTAAGGTTGCTGCCAAAGCGGTATATTTTATGGTGTCATTCTCTTTATATGCTTTAGAAAACAAACTCTTCTTACCATTGCTTTTGATAAAGGAAGCTCTGTAATAAGCCAAACTTTCGGCTTGAAATTTAGTAACAACAACGCCTCTTTCTGCCAAGGCAATTACAGGTTTTAGAATTTCACTTATGGGTAAAGAACCATATTTTTTATGCACTTCAAATATACCTGCAATAGTACCCGGAATTCCGGAAGCTAAAGCAGTTTCCCTACTTTTCCCTGCTATTACATTTCCCTTTTCGTCCAGAAACATATTTTTAGACGCCGCCAAAGGTGCTTTTTCTCTATAATCGATTGCTCCGGTTTCGCCATTGGCTTTTCTGAAAACCATGAAACCGCCACCGCCAATATTTCCTGCCTGTGGATGTGAAACCGCCAAAGCCAGTTCAGTCGCTACCATAGCGTCAAAAGCGTTTCCGCCTTTTTTCATAATTTCAACTCCAATTTGCGAAGCTTCTTCCCGTGCCGAAACGACCATGGCTTTTGAAGTTACTAAACCAGTTGGTTCAACAGTTTTTTCATTCGATTTGCAACCTAAAATGGTAAAGGCAAGTAGGAATAGTATTTTTTTCATAAAGTGATTATTTTAGTATTCGAAAATAGGATTAATTCTTGAAAAAATTCAGTGAACTCCTTTTCAAATTCCGTATAAAATTCTGAAAGTTCATTAGTGGCAAAGCGCATTTTAGATTCGTTTTTGGTACGTTGATCCATTTGAGTCAAAATATGCTCAATTCCTTCAACCGTTTGATAACTCACCAGCCAATTTTCTTTTATCATGATAGGCATTAGTCCTTTGGTTCGTTCTGACAGCATTTCGTAATTATAATGCAAAGATTGGTAAAATCGTTCTACAAAATCCTCTAGATTTTCATCGGAATACTTCGTCCAGTTTTTTGCCAAAAAATGGTCATAAAAAACATCTACAATTACACCAGCATAATGGTGGTAATTTTTATGTAGTTTTTTTGTGCTTTGTCTAAAAATGGGATGTGCATCTGTAAAAGTGTCAATGGCGCGATGCAGAATGATTCCTTTTTGAATTTCGAATGGATAACTCTCAAAATGTTTTCCACGAATTCCGTCGGCCATGAAATTGCCAATTTTGATTAAATCATTATCGCCGGAAAGATAGATGTGTGCTAGAAAATTCATTCGCCTAATTTAGGAATTTAAATGATGAATTTTGAATTCTAAATGACTTTTATAAACCTTCAATTATTATATTTGTGAGCAATTTAAAATTTATATTTCAAAAATTAAAATAATAATCAATGACTTTAATAAAATCAATATCAGGAATTAGGGGAACAATAGGAGGTAAAGTAGGTGATAATCTTACTCCAGTTGATGCGGTTAAATTTGCTTCGGCGTATGGAACTTGGTTGAAAAAATATATTGGAAAAGAAAAAATTACTGTTGTTGTAGGTCGTGACGCCCGTATTTCGGGACCCATGATTCATAATTTGGTGGTGAATACATTGATTGGTTTAGGAATCGACGTAATTGATTTGGGACTTTCCACAACACCAACTGTTGAAGTTGCTGTTCCATTAGAAAAAGCCGAAGGTGGAATTATCCTTACTGCTTCTCACAATCCAAAACAATGGAATGCCTTGAAATTATTGAATGAAAAAGGAGAGTTTCTAAATGGCGAAGAAGGACTAAAAATTCTGGAAATCGCTGAGGCGGAAGCTTTCGATTTCTCGGATGTGGATGATTTAGGCGCTATTATGATTAACGATGCGTATATGGATATTCATATTGACGAGGTCTTAAATTTACCATTAGTTGATGTTGATGCTGTAAAAGCGGCTAAATTTAAAGTGGTGGTGGATGGTGTAAATTCTTCAGGAGGGATTATTATCCCAAGATTATTGGAATTAATGGGCGTTGAAGTAGTCGAATTATACTGTGAACCAAACGGACATTTTCCGCATAATCCGGAACCTTTAAAAGAACACTTAACTGATATTTCGGAATTGGTTGTCAAAGAAAAAGCGGATTTAGGTATCGTGGTTGATCCCGATGTGGATCGTTTGGCTTTCATTTGTGAAGACGGTGAAATGTTTGGAGAGGAATATACTTTAGTGGCTTGCGCCGATTATGTTTTGAGTAAAACACCAGGAAACACCGTGTCAAATATGTCGTCGTCTCGTGCCTTGCGTGATGTGACAAATGCGCATAACGGAAATTACGAAGCCAGTGCCGTAGGTGAGGTGAATGTTGTGGAATTGATGAAGAAGAATAATGCGGTGATAGGCGGCGAAGGAAACGGCGGAATCATTTATCCGGAATTGCATTACGGTCGCGATAGTTTGGTGGGAGTGGCGTTGTTTTTAACGCATTTGGCCAACAAAAAAATGACTGTTTCTGCTTTGCGTGCTTCGTATCCTGAATATTACATGAGCAAAAACAAAATTGAATTGACACCACAAATTGATGTTGATGCGATTCTTGTTGCTATGACAGAGAAATACAAAAATGAAGATATTACCACTATTGACGGAGTAAAAATTGATTTTGCTGAAAATTGGGTTCATCTCAGAAAATCGAATACAGAACCAATCATTCGTATATATACCGAAGCGGCTTCGCAAGAAAAAGCAGATGCTTTGGCATTACGAATCATTGATGAAATAAAAGCAGTTGCCGGAATATAATTCAGCAGTTTTACAAAAGAACCCTCTCGAAATAAAATTTGAAAGGGTTCTAAATTTATGAGTACTCTTTTTATCTAAGAGCACTTTTTGTTTTTAATAAATTACTTTTCATTTCTTTATATAAATTCATTTCTTATTTCTTGGGTCATCGGCAAGATTGACATAAGCGATTCCCCAAGGTCCCATGCCATGTACTTGAATAACGCATGCTTCTTTGGTGTAAAAATAATGTTGAGTGCCAGTTTTCATCACAACAAATCCTCCTGTTGACATTTTCGTTGCTGTTTTTTCGTCAAATTTATCTCCTATTCCCATATAACAGGATCCTTCAAGAACGGTAATATATTGATCGGCTGGATGCCAATGCGGCATTATCGTATAATTGGCTGGAATTTTTGCGCGCATCGTAAATAATTCTGTTGCGCCAGGGTTGCCTCCTATTACTGCTACTTGTGACCCTGGTGGCAAACCTCGAGGCGCAGCTGTCCAATTAATCTCATTGGCCACAATGATATTATTTCCGGCCATTTTCATGTTTTGTGCCTGAACTTGCCCAACTATGAAGAAAACACCTAATACTATCAAGATTGCTGTTTTTTGTATTGCTTTCATTTTCACTGTTATTTTAAGATTTTTTTTTAAGAAAGTTCGATTTGGGATTAAGAACTAAAAGATAAATGGGAACATTATTCAAAACTTTTTGGATTTTGAACTATTATTTTTTTCATATTTGCCATTTTTTATTCTACTACACCCGTTTTTTTTATTGGCTGCTGGTTTCCACTTTTATGGGTAATAATTATCGATTAATTAGTTCTAGGTTTTAAACTTTTCATGATAGGAGTGCTTAAGTGTATTATTTTATTCTGTTTAATGAATTAAAAGAAAAGAATTTTATAAAGAACATTTGGATTGCATATACTCTTGAACACATTTCAAATCTAATATTTTTAGATGATAAAAAGCTAAACAAAAATACGATTATTTAAAATTTAACGTATTGATTGTTAAGTAAATGTATTTATTTTTTTTGATTTAATTACTTTAAATGAAAAAAGTAGTATTAAAACATTGTTAAGTAAAATGTTTCTGTAAGAGTAAATGGAAAATTAAGGAAACAAAGTGTTTTTTAATTAAAAAACGAAGCTTGAATTTATCTCAAAATTAAGTCAGTAATAACTTATTTGGAACTGATTTATAATTGAACAAAACATATTCAGAAAACGTATAAAAACAGCAAGGTTATGATTTAATCTGACGGATAATTAAAGGTTGAAAAGCCAGAACTGTAAATCTACTCACGTTAAAATAAATATTAAAAATTCACTCTAAAACTTATATTTGGCGTTAAGCCAAGTGATTTATTATCTACTTGAACGGCATCATTCGAGTCATTTAGATTGACGTTGTAATACCGATTGATACCATTATCTTGATTGGTAGCGTTAATTACACCGGCAGTAAAGGACGCTTTAATTGATTCCGACAGATTGAAATTGTAATTTAAAGAAGCATCTAAACGCATGAAATTATTTAAATTTTCATTGTTAGGCGAATCATAGTTCACCACGGTATTATTGCCGTTTTGTATGGTTTCGTTACCTTCAATTGGTTTTGTATACGGCTGACCATTTCTCCAAATACCATCAACTGCTATTTTTAGATTTTTAAGAATATTGTAATAAAAACCAAGTGATACAGAATGCCTTATATCTACATTATTAGGAAAGGTTGAAGGTGCAAAAGTATCAAATTCATAGTCATTTGTACTAAACGTGTAACTTACCCAAACACTGTATTGATGAGCCGTTTTATTGGCTAAAAATTCCAAACCTTTTGCAGTATAACTCCCGTGAGCATTACTAAACTGAAAGCTGTTATAAAAACCTTGATTAGAAGCCGTAATCCCATCTACAAGTTTATAAAACCCTGTAGCCTCAATATTCAGTTTCTTTTGATTGAACTCCACACCAAAAGAGCCTTGTTTACTCGTTGCAATTGGGATGTCTTTATCGTTGACTAATACCCAACGTCTTTTTTCGACCCCTAAGAAATCATCTTCAAAATCCACGATTTGAGTAGTAGATTGATTTTTGAATTCCCCTTCTAATTTTAAAGCAAATTGATCTGATAATTTTTGTCGAATGTTTATTCTTGGTTCAACCAAAAGCTTTTCAAATTTTTGAAAATAATTCAAACGCAATCCAACTCTAAAATAGGTATTATTCTTATTGTATTCCACCTCAGAAAATAAGGCATGATTTAATAAAACATCTTTTTTAGTGCTAGAGTAAAACGGAGCACTAACGGTGGTTTGATTTAACATTCCCGTTTCATTAAATTGATACCCAAACAAGAAATTTAACTTGTCATTTGTTTTGTAATAGGTATTTAATTTTACTCCAGTTTCCTGTACTTCATTAGCTTCTGTCAAGCGCTGATCTGTTTCCACTCTGTAATCCCCAGCGTCAATATTGTATCTGGAAAAGTAAGTGATGAAGTTTGAACTTAATTTTGAATTCCATTGTGCTTTCCAATTTCCTCCGTAACCAATATTTTTCTGGGATAAAGTACTGGCTTTAGATTGGGTTTCGTTTGGATTTATAATGCGGCTTTCTGAATAATCCAAAGCGTTATTGATGCCAATGATATTCGCTCTAAATTGATGTTTTTCATTCAAATCAAAAAGTAATTTAGTAGTATAGTCATAAAAATAAAAATCAGAAGACGTATTATTCTGGTCACTATCTGCATTGATTTCAGTATTTTGAAAACTACGATCAAAGTATTTAATATACGTAGGAGATTTATATAAATCAGTAATCGAACGACGTCCTGAAATATGAAGTTCTAATTTTTTAGTTATTGGGATTTCTAAAAAGGCATCGGCGCTAATGGAGTTAATTCCTGCGCCACCAGAAAAGGTATTGGTTACCAGATCTTTCGTATACATATTGATAGTACTGGAAACGCCATCACTGTATTCAGCGCTTGTTCCGTTTTTACTAACGATAACTTTGTTCGTAAGATTAGGATTGTAAGGAGATATTAACCCGAAAAAATGACCGGAATGATACATTTTGATATTATCCCAAAGCACTAAATTCTGATCGTTAGTTCCGCCGCGCACGTTGATGTTAGCAATACTTTCATTAGTACTTTCAACACCGGGAAGCGATTGAATAGATTGCAAAATGTCGGGTTCTATTAATCCGGGAAGAATACCGAATTTTTTAGTGTTTAAAACCGTGCTTCCATCTAGGTATTTTTGTAATCCGGGCGTTAAATAAACATTTATCAGGACCTGATTTAACTCCTCTTTTTTTGTGGAAAGAACAATTTCTTTACAATTATTTTGTGCTGAAAACAATTCGTTAGCTGAAAACTGCCTGGACTCAAAACCCACATAAGAAACAGTAAGCGTTGCAGTTGTTGGAATATTTGTTAAGCTAAATTTACCGTTTTCATCAGTGACTGTGCTTCTTTCAATATTGTTTACAAGTACAGAAGCACCAACTAAACGAGATTTCTTTTCATCGGAAAAAACAATGCCGCAAATTGATATTGTTTTGTTTAAAACAGAAACGGTAACATATCGATCGTCTAAAGCCTTGAAATTTAAAAGTGTTTTCGAGTTTAGGTAATCAATAGTTTCTTGTAATGTAAAAGACGCACTTGGTTTGTTAATTGTAATGGAGGCTACATCTTCAACGGCATACGAAAACTTGATGCTAAATTGTTTTTCGACGGCAACAATAACATCGGTTAAAGGAATCTTGTTAGCAGTATTTTGTCCACAACAAATACTGCCAATAGAAAGTAATAAATAAACCAGCCATTTATCTAACACCATAGTTGTAAAATATAATGGTTTTGCCTTGAATCTTGTAACTTAATTTAAGCGGAATTGTAACGGCTTGAAGCGCTATTTCTTTATTGGTATGTGTAAAACTTCCCGTAAATAGTTTTGAAGTATCGACACCTTCCACTTTAATTTTCATATCGTATTGACGCTCCAGTTCTGCAATTACCTGATCTAAAGGGATTTTATTAAAGCTTGATTCTTGTTGCATCCACGAAGGATTTTGGGCATTAAAATCGTCAACATTTTCAATAGTACCATTTATAACTCGGAAGGTTTTACCAGGAGGTAATTTAACGGTTTCATTATTGTAAGTCACACTTACTAAACCTTCGTAACAATGCACTTCAAAATAATTTTTACGTTCTTTTACATTAAATTGAGTTCCTAAAACTTTAACAACTCCTGCAGCTGTGTTTACACTAAAAGTTTGTCCTTTTTGTACCTTAAAATAAGCTTCTCCTTCTAAAGTTAAAGCTCTTTTGTCAGCCCATTTTTTTTCGTTAAAAGTTAATTTTGAAGCGGAGTTTAATATCACTTCAGAATTGTCCGGTAGTGTAACTGTTTTTGTTTGTGCTATTTGAGTTTCAAAAGATGTAGTGTTGTTAAAAAACAAAAAATAGGCTGAGGTTAACATAACAACCAGAACGGCAGCAACGCTGTAGAATGTTTTGAAGTTTAAAGCTCTTACTTTTGTTTTCTTTTTAGAATGATTTCGGGCTTTAAAAGCTTCCAAGGCAACGTGAGCATCTACTTTTGAGGCTTCCAATTGTGATGCATAATGAGCAATTTTTTCATGTGTATCAAAACCTTCAGATTGTTTCAAATCTTCAATTTCTTTGCTTGAAAGCTCATTGTTGAACCATTTTAATATCTCTTTTTCCTTTTTCATTTTATATCTCTATGTTTATAAGACAACTAACTTTTAAATTACCCTATAGATAAATGGCTAATTATATATTTTCTATTTGGGCTCTTAATAGTTGCAGCGCACCGGACATCCTTTTTTCTACGGTTTTTTGGGAAATATCAAGCAGTTCAGCTATTTCTCTGTACTTTTTTCCATCGATTCGATTCAATAGAAATACTTCACGCTGTGCTTCACTTAATGATGCGATAGCTTTTGTGAGTTTTTGTTTGAATTCTTCTTCTTCAAATAAATATTCTGGGCTTTGATTATTTGTATCTAAGTTAGGCGCATCTTTGGCATATCGTAATACCACTTTTTGATGCTTTATGTTATTTAGAAATAAATTATTAATACTGGTAAATAAATATGTTTTGACTTTGCTAAAGTCGATTTTGGAACAATTTTCCCAAATTTTGGTAAATGCATCTTGAACCAAATCCAATGCAGCTTCGTCATCACCACATTTGTAGTATGCAAAATTATTTGCTGATTGCACATGCTTTAAGTAAAAGTCTCTAAAGTGATTTTCTTCGCAAAGGGTACTTTTTTCGTCGCTCATTGAGTATTAATTCATTTTTTGTAGGTTGTAAAAGTAAATTATTTTTTCAAAAAGCAGTTGTGTTAATTATAATTGCTTCTTCATGAAAAATATTTTAAATTTTAATTTATTGATTTGTAGTATTTTATGAATTTATTTGTAAAATTTTATATTTTTTTTAAATTTTCGTAGGGTAAAAATAAGCGTAGTTGTCTTACTAACAGAAAGGCGCTAAAAAACACCGCTTGTAAATATAAAAAATATATTAAATTTGAAACTTATGAAAAAATTAAAAATTGTTACAGGAATTGCAATGATGGCTATCTTGGGATTTACATCATGCCAAAGTGAAGTTGATGATGTACAAGGAGAAAATCCAAATACGAATTCGGCTAATTCAACGACAACTAATAATCTGAAACGTACTTCGATGTACGATGGTACATTTGATGATTTCTTGGATGGAGCATCATGTTCCTCTATTGTATTACCGGCATCAGCCAGAGTAAATGGTATTCAGGTTTCTATTCTAAGTCAATTGAATTACCAACAAGTTATTACCATTTTAGGACAGTCTAATAATGATCAAGATACCGTTGTATTTCAATTTCCTTTAAAAGTTAAATTAAGTAATTATACAGAGGCCACCGTTACTAATCAAACCGAGTATAATGCGATTCTTAATGCGTGTACATCAGCTGAAGCTTCTGGTCAGGATGCTATTTCTTCGGTAAATATCAGCTTTCCAATTACAATTTTAACGTATAATTTAAGTTTACAACAAACAGGAAGTGTTGCCATCACATCCGAACAACAATTATATACGTATATGTCTAATGTAAGCAGTACGGAATTATTTTCGGTAAAGTATCCAATTTCATTGACAATTGCCGATGGAACAAAAATGACTGTTTCTAGTGATGCTGAATTACAAGCAGCTATTACTGCTTCTTTAAAAACAGAAGCAACGATGGCAGCAGCGGTTGAAAATTCAAAAAAATTAGAAACAATATTGGTTAACGGAAAGTTTAAAGTTGATTCATACGTAAGTGCAGGAGTAAACTCAGCAACGAATTATAAAGATTTCACGATAGATTTCGCAAATAATTTATCGATTACCGCAACTAATCTATTGAGTACAACTGTAAATGGGACTTATGCAGTAAGCTCAGAATTAGATGTTTTTCTAAAACTAAATTTTTCAGGTAATGCTTCATTTAATTTATTGAATAATACATGGAAAGTAACAAGTTTTACTGCTTCGACAATCACATTGCAAAGCTCTACTAATGCAGCAGTAACATTAGTATTGAAACAAATATAGCTGGATTTAAGTGGGTAGTTTAGTAAGAACAGCTGCTTAAAATAGTGTAGCTGTTCTTATATGAATAAACGTAATAATAAATATAATAATGAAAAAAGTAATTTCTCTACTAACGATTGGTTTGTTCCTCTCAGTAGCATCCTGTTCAAAAGAAGATGATCCCTTAGATAATCCAGTTGCAGTAAATCCCAACACGAATAAACAGCAAACAGGAAGTTCTTCGAACGATTTGTTATCTGATAAAAAGTTCAAAAGGATGGTTATTGAAGTGGTGTATGTAGCCGGTTTTGAACCAAGCAGTGCTACTATCAATAATTTTGTAAACTTTCTTACAGCAAGAACATACAAACCAAACGGCATTAGTGTTATAAAACGTTCTATACCATCTCCAGGGAATTCGCCTTATACTAATGAGGAGATTGTAAGTATTGAAGATTCAAACAGAACAAAATATAACACTACAGATGAAATAGCGGTTTGGGCATTTTTTGCAGATGGGAAATCTTCAAAAGACACTGATACATCAGTTATCCTTGGAACAGCTTACAGAAATACTTCTTTTGTTATTTACGAACAAACTATTCAAGGTTTAAGCGACAGTCCATTTGAACCCAACAGAAGTCTATTAGAAACAACCGTAATTACGCATGAATTTGGGCATATACTTGGATTGACAAACCTTGGTACAGCCTTACAAAGTAATCACGAAGATGCAGCACATCCTAAGCATTGCAATATAAAAACCTGTTTAATGTATTGGTCTTCTGAAACAGGAAGTGGTATTGAGAATATGGTCTCAGGAGGAACAGCACCCCAACTGGATGCGCAATGTATTGCAGACCTAAGAGCTAACGGAGGGAAATAAAAGTAGAATTTGAATAATCAAAAACAAAAAAGATGAAAGTAAAGTATATAACAATAGCTTTATTCTTTGGTGTCATAACATCAATGAATGCACAGGATAATACTATTCCTAAATCGAATGGAGGAATAAAAGGAGGTTATAATTTAGCAGCAGTGAGTTTTGACGGAGATGGAGAAACGGAACAACGACACGGTTTTCATATAGGAGTGTATGGCGAGTCCTTTATTAGCGAAAGCTTTTCTATTCAACCTGAATTAATGTATTCTCAACAAGGATACAAAATAACAAATAGCAGTGGGACTTTTACCCAAAAATTAGATTATATAAATCTACCCTTGATGCTTAAAGCCTATCCTTCTCAAAATTTCTTTTTGGAAGCGGGTCCACAAATTGGATTAGCGGTTTCGCACAAAGAAGAATACGATGGACTTTTTAGCGGTTCACAACAATATGATCCTAATAATTTTGATTGGGGAATGAACTTTGGAGGAGGATTTAAAACGGATTCCGGTATCAGTTTAGGCGTGCGCTATCATTTAGGTTTAGGGGATTTATATGATGAAGGCAAAGCTCAAAACAGAGTACTGCAATTCTCATTAGGGTTTGATTTATAATCGTAAATAGTTATCAAAACCTAGAATGCCCAAGAAAATTTCTTGGGCATTTTTTTTATGTATTTTCGAAAGTAAAAATTCTGATTTATCTGTTAAAAAGAAACTTTGTAAATTATTCCGGCGGTGAATTTCCGAGTTAATCCGTCTGGGCGAACTTCTCGAACTACAAACGGTGTCGCTAGAGATAATTCAATACTGTTTTTAGTGTTAATGGCGTATGCACCAATTATATTTCCGTTAATGGTCAAACCATCAGAGTTTTTTATTGTTTCTCTATTTCCAAAAGCATTTTCAAAACGATCTTCTCCTAAATGATAAATGAATAAGACATTGGGTTTAAAAGTGATTTTTTTATTAGTGGTTTGAAACGTATAGGTTGTTCGCAACAAAGCATCTGATTTTCTTTCGAATAAATTAGTGGAAGGGAAATCATCCGTATTAGAAAACTCCTTGAAATACGAATTTTTATTGTTATTGAAGACGGGAATTTGGACTGCCGTATTAAAATCCCATTTTTTATAGTTAAGATTCAATCCTGCAATCACATCAAAAGTTCCCAAACTGGATTGGTAGTCCAAAGGAAGAGAAAACTCATTTAGTTTAAGATTTGAACTCGTAAACGGTATTTTGAAACCCAGTAACGAACTCCACTGCGTATTTGTTTTTGGTTTCCAATTGTAATTCCCTATCAAATAGGCATCACCAAAAGCACCTCGTTCACCAAAACTTCCTCTCGCAACGGAATAAGTGATTTTAGAACTTAGCGACAATCGTTCGTTTATAGTTCTGGTGTAGGTAATATAAGGTGAAATATAAGTGACATCAGCTTCTCCGGCACCAAAAATGGTTCCTACCTCAATTCCGTTTTTTAATTCTTTATCCATAGTTTGAAAACTGTTTCGAATGGAACAAATTCCGGCATCGCTACACCCTTGAGCAAAGGCGTTAGAGAACATAGCAACAGCGATAATTACCAGTAGTTTTTTCATAATAAGATTTAATTTTGAGATAATTGCGCCAGTGCGAAAAGGTGGTTGTATTGTTGGCAATGAATTAATACATATTTATATGTTGAAAGATTCACTTGAGATGGAATTGTGTATACCGTAGCAGATGTTACATTCCCCAGATTTACGAAATCTGTGGGTGTGGCATTTTTTGATAGGTATACTTTTAAATCGGGACCACTGGAAACACTGAAATCTTCCAATCGAACTTCATTTTGATTTCCATTCAAATAAATTTTAGCTGAACTGGTAACTTTAATTCCTGAGGTTGGCATGAAATTACCGGTAGCCACAGAAGGGGTGTTTTCAGGTATTGGTGTGCTTAAGTCAGGGTCACGTGTTAAATTGTCTTCTACTTCACAGGAGAATAATAGTAAGGCGAGAGGTAGTATAAAAACAATTTTTTTCATGGTAAAACATTTTTTTAAATCAATAATCAAATATAAAACGAATCAAAATTACAGTTTGTCAGCTAGTTTACATTTGGATTAAGTTATTCATTGATGCAAAAACAGTATTAACTAAATTTGAAAAACACTATTTAGTAAAAATTAATATCTTTGAACTCAAATTAGACATTCAATGATTACCAAAGAAGCGCCAACAGAATTAGAGCAATACTTTCAGCAGTTTCGCGATAACATAATCGGGATAAATCAAGGGTTTGAATCTCCTTATGGACAGCAACAAATTGTTTATACGGACTGGACAGCCAGTGGTCGTTTGTATCGTCCTATTGAAGAAAAATTAATGAATCAATTTGGTCCTTTTGTGGCCAATACCCATACTGAAACTACCGTTTCGGGAACTGCAATGACTAAAGCGTATCATCAGGCACGTCAAATTATTAAACAGCACGTGAATGCGAGTGCAGATGATGTTTTAATTACCGATGGGACAGGAATGACAGGTGTTGTCAATAAATTTCAACGAATATTGGGTTTAAAAGTACCTGAAAACTTAAAAAATTTCATCACTATTCCAGCCGAAAAGAAACCAATTGTTTTTATTTCGCACATGGAACACCATTCGAATCAAACGTCTTGGCTAGAAACTATTGCCGATGTTGAAGTTATTCCTTCTTCAGAAGACGGATTGTTCAGCATAGAAAATTTGGAATTTTTATTGGAAAAGTATAAAGAGCGACCTTTTAAAATAGCTTCGATTACCTCTTGTTCGAATGTTACGGGAATCAGAACTCCGTATCATGAAGTTGCAAAAATGATGCATCAACATAACGGACTGTGTTTTGTAGATTTTGCTTGCTCTGGTCCTTATGTAAAAATTGATATGCATCCAGAAGATGCCGAAAGTTATTTGGACGCTATTTTCTTTTCGCCACATAAATTTCTTGGCGGACCTGGGACTTGTGGCGTTTTGGTTTTTAATAAAAAATTATATCAAAATTTAGTTCCTGATAACCCAGGTGGCGGAACAGTAAGCTGGACGAATCCTTGGGGTGAGCACAAGTACATAGATAATATTGAAGATAGGGAAGATGGTGGTACTCCTGGCTTTCTTCAGGTAATAAAAACCGCATTGGCTGTTCAGTTGAAAGAGCAAATGGGAATTGAAAACATCTTAAATAGAGAGCACGAAATAGTGGATTATATTTTCTCGGAATTAGGAACTGTTTCCAATATTAAAATTCTTGCAGGACAGCATCACGATAGGTTAGGAGTGATTTCTTTCTTTGTGGAAGATTTGCATTTTAACTTAGGAGTGAAATTATTGAATGATAAATTCGGGATTCAAACCCGTGGTGGTTGCAGTTGTGCTGGAACCTACGGGCATTTTTTATTGCATGTTGATCAAGAAACATCCCATAAATTAATTGACGAAATTACTCTTGGCGATTTAATCAGAAAGCCGGGTTGGATCAGAATGTCAATTCATCCTACCACTACAAATGCAGAAATTGAATTTGTATGTAACGGCATCAAAGCATTGGCAACGAATCATAAAGTATGGGCTTTGGATTATGATTATAATGCTGCAACCAATGAGTTTTTAAATAAAAATGCACAACCTGTGGAAGACGCATTAGTAAAAAACTGGTTTTCTTTATAAGACTGGGTATTTATATTATTATTACTATTTCAGATTATATTGCTTTATAATATTATAAAACTAAATACCTATTATTAAGTAATATAAGGTATTTCTATTCAATGTGTTATCTGTTTAGCTTTCAATCATAAAATTCTATTATAAGTTTATAAAACGAGTAGGGGTATTAACTGATATAAAAAGGTCTAATTTTGTAATTGAAATTTTCTGTAGTCAATAAACTGAAATCGATACTAATTAATGATACTCTTTCGAAAACGATATGAATTATTTGGAAAAATCATTTTTGAGAAAGTGATTATTGAAGCCCCTTTTAAAATACCAAATCCAATGCCGGAGGAAGCCTGTTTTATCTATATGGTGGAGGGCCAAATTAAATATGAATTTGAAAATAAAAGCATTACTATACCTGTTAATGATGCTGTAATGTTAAAGTGTGGTAATTATTTTAGCCAAATTAGAAATAGCCAGGCATCAAAAAATCATCAGATTGTTATTGTTCATTTTCACCCTGAAATCCTAAAAAAAATTTATGATACTGATTTACCAAAGATTTTTCAAGAACCTGTAAAAAGAGATTTAAGTTTGAATTTAGGAAAAATCAATAATGATTTTCTTATTCAAAAATACATTGAAGGCATGTTATTTTATTTTGATAATCCAACGCTTGTAAATGACGATATTCTGGTCATAAAGTTAAAAGAGATCGTTTTGTTGTTGTGTCAGACAAAAAATGCTCCTGTGATTCAGCAAATTTTATCCCAGCTTTTTTCTCCTACAAGTTATTCTTTCAAACAAGTTATTGAGAACAATTTATATTCTCATTTTACCACTGATGAATTTGCTCAAATGACAAATCTTAGTCTTTCCTCTTTTAAAAGAGAATTCAAAAAAAATTATAATGATAGTCCCGCTAATTATATTCGAAATAAAAAGTTAGAAAAAGCAGCAGAATTATTATTGATTTCTGAAGAGAGAATTACGGATATTGCTTTTGATTGCGGTTTTAATGATCTAGCTAATTTTTCCACTCTCTTTCATGATAAATTTAATTGTGCTCCTTCGGCTTATAGATTGAACCAAATAGGCAAATTGTTGAACTAATTACAAAAGTTTTTTCGACTTATTAAAGCCAACTTTGTAATGTTAGATAACACAACAGTTGTTTAACTTAAACAAATAAAAAATGGCACATTTAAAATTAGAAAATAATTCAATTTCTCCAATCTCACAGGAAATTTTTGCTAAAACACAAAAAGGTTTAGGTTTTATCCCTAATATGTACACAAAAATGGGACAAAATCCTGCTTTGTTGGATTCTTATATTTATGCTTATAATAGTTTTAGAGCTAATTCCGGTTTTAATGCTGTGGAACAAGAAGTTATTTTTTTATCAGTAGCCTTCGAGAATAATTGTGAGTATTGTGTTGCAGCTCATAGTTTTATTGCAGATAAAATGTCAAAAGTTCCAACGGAAATAACGGATGCTATTCGTGACGGAAAACAAGTTCCGGATGCAAAATTAGCAGCATTGTCTACATTAACACGAATTCTTACTTCAACGCGTGGTAACGCTGCACAATCCGATGTAGATTCTTTTTTAGCAGCTGGATATGAAGAAGTGCATGTGTTGGGTATTATTGCAGGAATTGCAGTAAAATTAATGAGTAATTATTCCAATCACATTACTAATGCTGAGGTTGATGCAGCTTTTGCAGATAGAGTTTGGAAAAAATAAATAAAGTAATTTTATATTTTTGCCACTATTAAAACCAATAAAGATTAATTTCTTTATTGGTTTTTTTATTGTCAGTAGTCATAGCCTAAAAACAGATCAATGAAAGTTATAACTATAAAAGCATCATTACTTGCAACTTTTTTAGTTACCAGTTATATTTCATTTACCTTAGTAACTGACGATGTTTTGATTTCTGATGAAACAGCAATCATAGGCCTTGCCAATAAATTTTAACGTACTTTAGGTTCAAAAGTGCCCGAAGATTTAAAGAATTTCATAACTATTCCAGCTGAAAAAAAACCAATTGTTTTATTTTGCAGATAGAAAACCATTCCAATCAAACTTTTTTGGTTAAAAACTATTGTCGATGCGGAAGTTATTGTTTCTTCGGAAGACGATTTGCTTAGTATTGAAAATTTAGAATTGTTATTAGAAAAATAAAAAGAACGCCCTTTTAAAATAGCTTCTATTAGCTCTTGTTCGAATGTTACAGGAATCCCAACTCCTTATTATGAAGTAACAAGTTAAGATGGCGGTATTCCGTGGTTTCTTCAGAGGATAAAAACCACGTTGTCTATTGAGTTAAAAGAACAGATGGGAAATGAAAATATTATAAAAAGACATAGAAAGCGTAGTCTTAAATGCAACTAAAAAAATCACACAATTTAAAAGTTATTGTTTAGGCTATGTGATTTTTTTACTCAAATTTTTGCTTGATACCGTAAACTGATCATTATCTTCTGTGTTTCCATCGTTTATGTGTCCAGAAATAATATTCAGGAGCTTCCAGAATTTGTTTTTCAACTTCCTGAATATAAGCATGTGTAATTCCAAAATTAGGAATTGATCTGGGATTATCTGTAATGGGTACAAAAGTAGCTTCATAAAAACCTCTTTTTACTTTTTTTACTTTTACAAATAGGACAGTCAAATCGTATTTTTTAGCAAGCATTTCGGCACCTGTATGTACAGGTACTTCTATGCCCATGAATTTATCCCAATGAAAAGCTCTGTTTAATTTTGGAGATTGATCACTGGCCAGTCCGTACATACTAAGAATCCCTTTTTTTTGGTTTTCTGCCATCAACGGAATCGCTTTTTTAGTTTCCACTAATTCAGCATTGTATTTGGATCGAATGTCTCGGATTAGTTTATCAAAGTATTTATTGGCAATTTTTTTGTAAACGCCTATTCCTTTAAAATTTGTGTTAGCATTAAAAGACAATAACCACTCCCAACTCGCATAATGAGAGGCCAATAAAACAGTGCTTTTGCCTTTGGTTTCATATTCTTTTACCAATTCGGTATTGGTGACAACAAATCTTTTATTCATTTCAGCAGCTGAAATAGTCATTGTTTTTATCATTTCTAAAAACATATCACACAAATGGTGGTATGATTTTTTTTCGATAACAAGACGCTCATCGGCACTAAGATGAGGTAGTGCCAATGCCAAATTATATTTAACCGTTTTTTTGCGATAGCCAATAATGTAATAAACTATTAAATAGATGAAGTCAGAAAACCAATAGAAAATCCGGAACGGAAGAATAGAAATAATCCATAAAAACGGAAAAGTTAAGATAAAAACAAGAAATTGCATGCCGTTATTTTTCTTGCAAATATAAGTCAAAAATGTAGACTGATATAAATTTTGACTGCTTACTGTATCGGTATTTGAGAATGACTATCTTTACAATTCACAATAAATATACTTTATGAATACCGTTTTAATAGCAATAATTGTAGTAAATGTTTTAATTAGTTACAAAGGATTTAATGACCTTTCTTTTTTTAGAAAATATGAATTCCATATTGGAAGTATTCGCTCAGGAGAACAAATTAGGATGTTGTCCTCTGGTTTTCTGCATGCTGATATGACCCATTTGATTTTTAATATGTTGACACTTTGGTTTTTTGCTCCCGTAGTCATTAATCTTTTGGGTGATTTTTCCTTTATACTGGTTTATTTTGGGAGTTTAATTTTTGGGAGTTTATTGACGATGGTTTTTCATAAAAATGATTATGGGTATAGAGCTGTAGGCGCATCTGGAGCAGTAACGGGAGTTTTATATTCGGCAATATTATTACAGCCGGACATGATGTTGGGAATCTTTTTTGTTATTCCAATGCCCGCTTACATTTTTGGAATCCTTTATTTATTGTATTCTATTTACGGAATGAAGGCTAAGAATGATAATATTGGTCATACAGCTCATTTTGGAGGTGCTGTTGGAGGTTATTTAATTACACTTGTCAAAGAGCCTCAATTGTTCGTTGATCACACTTTGATGGTGATATTATTGGCTATTCCAATAGTCATTCTTTTCGTGATGGAAAAAATGGGGAAATTATAATGGCATAACTTTTGAAAAGAAATTAGTACAAACAATTAAATTATATAAAAATGAAAAAAGCACTATTGATTCTGTCTGTTCTATTTATTTCAATGTCTTATGGACAAGAAGTGAAGCAAGTTCCTCAAATAAATGTTAGCGGAGAAGGAAAAGTAAAGGTTATTCCGGATCAAGCTACTATAGCAGTTACAGTGGAAACAAAAGGGAATAATGCCAAGGATGTAAAAAAACAAAATGATGAAAAGATAGAGGCTGTTTTAAAGTTTATCAAAAAAATGAACCTGGCACCAGTAGATTATAAAACACAACGTGTTTCATTGAATCCACAATACGATTATGAAAAAAAGAAACACAGTTACAATGCGACTCAAACCATCGAAATCCTATTGAGAGATTTATCAAACTATGATGAACTGATGGAAGGATTAGTAGACCAAGGAATTAATAGAATTGATGCGGTAACATTTCAATCTTCAAAATTAGCCCAATATCAATCTGAAGCTAGAAAATTAGCTATGAAAGATGCAAAATTGAAAGCCGAAGATTATGTTTCCTTATTAGGACAGAAAGTAGGGCGTGCGATGACCATTTCTGATAATTCACAAACCTATTATCCACAACCGATGTATGCAGCGATGAAAACTATGGAAATGAGTGATGCTAGTGCTCCAAGACAAACGCTAGCGGTAGGGGAAATTAATATTACGGCTAATGTAACTGTGAGTTTTATTTTAGAATAAAAAAACAAAATATATAGTTGAAATATCCCATCTCAAAATCAAAAATGAGATGGGATTTTTTTTGAATCAACTCCAGTACTAAATGCAATAAAAGTATCAATTAGGGTAAATAAAAAAACTCTTCAATTGCTTGAAGAGTTTTAGTGGGGAGAGCAGGATTCGAACCTGCGAAGTTTACACAGCAGATTTACAGTCTGCCCTCGTTGGCCGCTTGAGTATCTCCCCAAAGCCTTTGAGTACAACACTTATTTGTTGTAAGCGGTTGCAAATATAGAAACAGTTTTGGTTTCTGCAAACTAATTTTACACTTAATTTCACTATTATTTTTAATGCATTGGTATTGAATAAAATAAAAAAATCTCCACTAGGGAGATTTTTTATTTTATATCGATAAATGCAATTATTTTGCTAGAAGTTCAATAATTTTTGCTCTAAGTGCATCACCTCTTAAATCTTTTGCGACTATATTTCCAGATGCATCGAGAATGAAAGTAGCCGGTATTGATTCTACTTTATATTGAGCAGCTATTGGTTCATCCCAAAATTTTAAATTTGAAACATGATTCCAAGTTAGGTTATCTTTTGCAATAGCATCTTTCCAAGCTTTGGCATCTTTATCTAACGATACGCCTATTATGTTAAGACCTTTACTGTGTAACTCTTTGTAAATTGCGACAACATTTGGGTTTTCTTGGCGACAAGGTCCACACCATGAAGCCCAAAAGTCAACGATTGTAACCTTTCCTAAATTTTCTTTTAGAGAAATTGTTTTCCCTTGAGGATTAGGACCTGAAAAATCTGTCCTTCATTTACCTTCAGCAACTGGTGCTGGTGCAACTGGAGCAGCTCCTACAGCTGGCGTTTTTAATTCAGCAAGTTTAGCTTTGATAGCAATACCTGGTTTTGTTTTTTTCAAAGATTCTTCTAAGCTGTTGTATAATTTTTCAGATTTTGTAACATCAGCAGTTGGATCATTTAACATACCTTGAATAATCAAAGCAGAAATAAATGCTTTTGGATGTGTTTCAGCATAAGTTACGTATTTAGCTTTTGAAGCTACACCAACTTCTTCTTGGATTTTAGAAAATTCTTGCATCAACTTATTGATAACAACTGTATCTTTAGTTTGTTGAGCAGTTTCCATAGTTTTCATGTTTTTGTTTTGGAAATCCATAAGTTTCTTTTGTACTTTAGTGATTTCTTCATTGAATGCTACGTATTCGTCATTATTATAAGTCCCTGAAACTTTAGATTTCTGGATACTGTCTTTGTTAATGGCGATAGTCACTTCTGCATTTTCTAATATGAAAGGTATTTTAGTTTGTGCACCTTCTAATTGAATCGTGTAGAAAGTAGGTTCAGTGATTGTGCCTTTCATTTCAAATTTACCGTTTTCAACTTTTACAGTATCTTTAGCAATCAATCCCATTCCATTTGCATCTTGCGTTTCCAAGATAATTGTTTTACCATTTTCAATTCCTGTTGCAGTCCCTGAAATGATGTATTCATCTTTGCCAACTTTGCTACAAGAAATTAAAACAACAGCAGCCGAAAGTAATAAAATTATTTTTTTCATTATTAATTAGTTAATTAAGTTAAGGTTGCAAAAGTATTTAAAAAATATAAAATACAAATTATTTTACAACCTAAATTTTTGTTATAATTTTTCATTCTTAATTAGGGTGTATTCTGTATCTTATTTTGAGGTGTTTTATAATGTAAACTATCGTTTTTTTTATTTTAAATTCAATTTTTAAATTCAATTTTTAATTTTGTATTTAGTTGATTTTAAATAATTTGATAAAAAAATATTTAAATTTATAAAATAAAAAAAGCATCCTGATAAAGGATGCTTAGGTGTTTTTTTTGATTTTGTAAAAACTAGTCTTGGTTGATTGTTTTTCTCCAAGTAAAAGAATTTAAGATATGTCTTTTTGCAAATCTTCCAGGAGAATCAGCATTTACCATTTTTACATACGTTGCTTTAGGCACACTGATGTACTCATAAACACTACCATTTGAAAAATTGATAATCAATCTGCCTTCAACAAATTTATAATCTGTAATTGTAGCAGTAGCTATAGTTTCAGTATATTCAGGTAAGTTTTGTTTAACAGTTTCAGGATTGATGCTTACCAAGAAATGATATGCTTCAATGATTTTTTTACTGTTTTCTTCTGCAGCTTTCAATCCAGTTTCATCGCCCTGAAATTTGTCAGGATGCGCTTCTTTCATAGCGTTGCGATAAATCGTTTTCAAATCTTTTAGCTCTGCAGTTTTATCTACATTTAGCAATTTGCGGTATTCAACTATTTTTTTCATAAATAAGGTAACTACTTGTCTTTTACTATTAAATCAATATAATTTGATTTGAAAAATCGACAAATTTTTTGCAAAGGTACACTTTTTTTTAAATTTTTAGTTTGTGACAAAAAAATATTCAAAAAAAAGAATTTAGATTCTATTTTTTTTCTTAAAAAAGGTAAGACGAAAAATTATTATTGTTGTGGTTTATTATTGGCTTTATCGAAGTTTTTCGATTTTTTTTGATATTTATTATAACTGATATCGCTTGGATTTTCAATTATAGATTTTATTGTAATCCAATCACCAATAGTATGTTTTTGGGCCATTTTATAGTCTAAAAGATATTCCCCACAAAAAAAGTTGTTGTTCTCATCTTTTTCCATAATTCCGGTGTAAACACCTTTTTGTAACATTCTTTCTTCAGAAGCTTTGGTCATAATCAATTTATTTAAAATAATTCTAGTGGGCAAAGTTAATCAAATATTACTTGTCTTGTTCAATATTACACTTTCTGATTACCTTTGTTTAATGAAAAAAATGTTTCGTCCCAACCCCAATTCTTTCAAAAATACTTTTTGTGTGTTTCATGAAGAGTCTTTGAATAGTATAAATGGATTAGAACTTCAATATGATAGCAAATCAGGGAGTAAATATTACTACACTAAAGTAGGAATGTATCGCTTATCAAATCATTGGGGACGATTGGCTAACAGCAAATGGCGTTTAGAGCCATTAGACCCTGAAACAGCTTCTAAAATAAAATTAGGTTTTGCACCTTGGACTAATTTTTATCCGGATAATGCTCACGAGGAATTATATTACTTAGAAGCAAATTATCTAAATAAAACGGTTAATTATCAACATAAAAAGAATCCAAATTATGATAATAAAGCCATTCTTCGAACCAGTTTGGAAACTACAAAACGAATCAAGCAAGTTCGAAATTTATTTAATCTGTCTTCATGGTCAAACCATTTTGATTATGATGATTTGGATATTTTGAGAAAAAAAATCATTGATAAATTAATCTTTACCAATAATTCATTGGAAGATATAAAAAGAGAATTGAAATAAATACTTGAACTATTTACTCAAAACGTTATATTTTAAGTAGCAAAAAAGATATATTGTTGCAATTGTTAAAAAGAGTTTTTGCACTAGATTTCAAGGATTAGCACAAATTAATTCCTCACATAACTTTAAAAATCTTTGAAATTTGGGCAAAGAAATTTAGAGTTTTAATAAGATACCACATTGAATTTTAGCAATTACTTAATCATTCGAAGCAATCAATTCTAAATCATTTATGGTGATTGGTTTAGATAAATAACCTAAAATATCGGAATAGGTTTTTGATTTGTTTTTGTCTTCAGAGGCAATAGAAGAACTTACGATATACACGATGATGTTTTTGCTGAATTTGGATTTTAGGAGTCCCATTTTTTCCATAAATTCCCATCCATCCATAATTGGCATATTAATATCCAAGAGGATTATATCTGGAAGTATATCAGTATTATCCGAGATGCTATGTATGGTATCATGCAAAGCATCTATTGCTTCTTTTCCATTTTTGAAAGAAGTAATTGTTGAAAATATTTCAGATCTTTGAATGATTTTATTGATGATGATTTGATAAATTGCATCATCGTCGATTACCCAGATTGCTTTTTTTGTCATTGGATATAGATTTTAAATGTAGTTCCTATATTGGGTTCGCTTTCAACAGTGATATTTCCACCCATGGCATCAATTTGATTTTTTGTAATGAATAATCCAATCCCTTTTGAATCGGCATTATTAGTGAATGTTTTATACATTCCAAAAATTTTATCAGCATTCTTAACAAGGTCAATTCCAACACCATTGTCTGAAATTTGAAGAATTTTGTTAGTGTCATCATTTATCCATGTAATGATTATAATGGGTTTGCGTTCCGGATGACTGTATCTTATGGAGTTAGAAATTATATTGTAAAGGATGCTTTCTAGGTAAGCCGGATTATAGTTTATCATCACATCATCAGGCATGATAGTAGAAATAGAAACCTCTTTTGAGTTTATTTGTTCCGAAAGGACTCTTTGAACAGTTTCTAAATACTGCTTTAAATTTAATGATTCTGATACCATACCAAAATTGGTTCTTATGTTTATAACTTCGTTTAAGTGAATCATGGTTTCATTTAAGGAATTCGAAACAGATTTTAATAATTGTATCATTTCACCTTTCTCCTCCTCAGATTCAGAAGATTCTATTAGCGACATAATAGATGCGATGTTACTGGTATGTGATCTTAAATTGTGTGAAACTATATAGGAAAAGTTAAGTAGTCTTTTGTTTTGTTCTGTGACTAAATTGAAAGAGTCATTTAAATCTTTTTCGGCTTCTTTTGTTGTTGTAATATCAATCATAATACCTCGTAAAGTAGTAGCTACATCATTTTCGGAAATTACATTTACAATATCTCTTAACCAAACAACAGCTCCATTCTTAGCAATCATTCGATACTCAATATCATGATTTAAATTTTCTTTTGTTTTCAAAGCACAATATTCGATGGTCCAATGGCTGTCTTCAGGATGAATATGGTCCGACCAAAAAGTAGTACTTGCCAACCATTCTTCAGATGTATACCCCAATATTTTTTCTACTTTTTGACTTATAAAATTAAAATTAAAAGTTTTAGCATCACATTCCCAAACAATTCCATCAATAGTATTAATTAAAGATTCAATTCTCTGTTGTGATTTAAGAATTATGTTTTCGGATGATTTTCGGTCCGTGATGTCTTCAGTGGAAACAATAATTCTTTCCAATGATTTTTCATAACCCTGAATTACATTCCATCTTAAATTTACATCTCGGTATTCACCTTCTTTGTTTTTTATTTTAGTATCAAGAATTAATTGCATCTCATCTTGTGTTATTGCAATTAGTTGTTTTGTAAAATCTGGAATAGAATCTTTATTGATGATTTGTGAAAGATCCGTAATTAATTCTTCTTTAGTTTTAACTTTATGAAGGTGAAGGCACATCGCATTCACATCAATAATTTTCACTAAAGCAATGCATTCATGAACCACATCAGGATGCATTTGTAAATAAAGAGAAACGGTTTCTGGAGTTTCATTGATAAGATTTAATTTTTTAAGATAATTTTTAACCTCAGAATAATCTTCTTCCCACAATGGAATTGGGGAATCTTCAAATAAACTTTTGAATCGGGTTTCACTTTTTTTGATTAATTTTTCAGCTTCTTTTTTTAATGAAATATCTTCAACAATAGAGATATGGGTAGTCACTTTCTTATCTTTTTTAAAGAGTGGAGACACAGTGAGATTTACCCAAATAATAGCACCCGATTTTGTAAAATATCGTTTTTCCATGGAATATGCTGTTACTTTTCCATCTCTGAGTTTTTCTAAATTCATTAAATCGTCTTCTAAATCTTCAGGGTGTGTTACCGATTGAAAATTTCTCTCTTTCATTTCTTGTTGTGAATACCCTAATAGTTTACAGTATTGATTATTGATCTCAATAAAATCACCTGTAAATGAATTTATGTGTGCTATTCCTACAGCTGCCTGATCGAAAATTGCTTCAAATTTTATCTCAGAATTTAAAAGTTTTGTTGCTTGAATATTTACTAAAGACTGAAGCTCTCCGGGAATTTTTAACAAAGTGTAAATAAGAACACCAAAAAGGGCCGCTAAAATCAGTCCTATAATTCCTGGAATCAGAATCTGGGCGTAAAAATAATTTTGATGTTTAGAGATTAGATATAATTTCCAATCACCATCAGGGATTGTTCTATAGATGTTGTATTTTTTAGAAAAATCACTCTTATTGGGTAAGTAAAAAGTTTCCTTTTTAGTAGTTGTATTTTCCTTTGAAAACTGAAAATAATATTTCGAATCATCAACAGTATTTATTCCGGAAGATTTCAATAAAGTATCAAATTTAATAATAACAGCTGAAAATCCCCAAAATTTATTATTGCGAAAAACGGGAAATCTTCCCACAATTCCCATTCCGCCTTGTTTTAGTTTTAAAGGACCTGCAAAATACATTTTTTGGGATGTAACGGACTTTAAAGCTTCCCTTTTTAGATGAGGAGCCTTCAAAATATTTAAATTTAAAGCAGCTTCATTACCTTTTAAGGGATAGATATACTTAATAACTCCATTTGGAACCAATTGAACGGCACTGATACTATTGTTTGATTCTATCAGTTTTTTACCTACATAATCAAAGTTTTCAGGAACACCTTGATCATTGATGGTTAATGCTAATGTTAATGTGGTTGTATAACAATTTCTAAGCGATTGCTCTAAATTTTGATTGACAATTCGCAGTATATTATTCATTTCTCGTTGCTCATCTTCTTTTATTAGCCGATATTGCTGAGAGACAATAAATCCTGCAATATAACTGAGGAATAAGAAAGTGATGAAACCCGTTATTTTAGGTCTGCTTAAAAACCAATTCATAAATTTAGGGTATTTTTTTTTGACCATTTGTGATGTTTGCAAGGATCGAGAAAACTCAATTTTTATTAAATAAATATAAATAAAAATAATATATCCGCATAATTTTTTATTGTTGCAGTTAAATTATTAGTTCTTAGTCTGTTATTTTTTTTTCACAGTATTAATCATTGTTTTTTTGACTGCATTATTTATATAAAAAACTAAAATTTATAAAAAAAAGTATAAAAACGTGTTAAAAGAAATAAAAATAATCAGGAAAAATACAATAGGAATTTAAATCAACTATTTTTAAAATGTTAAACTCTCCAATTAAAAACAATTTGAATTTGAATAAATAACCCGAACTTTGCAGGAGTTCTAACAGGAGATACTAGATTTGAAGATTTAAAAAAAATGCCATGGGTAGAAATAACGAAAGAAATATAAAAAAGCACAACGACAAGTTGCACAAAGCTCAAGATAAAGTAAAACTGGCAGAAACGCTGCGCAAAGAAAAACTTAAACAAATCACCAAAAAGTTTAACGAAAGTAAGGATCTAGAAAATAATTAAAGATGGAAAACAATAAATTTGCAGATCTAAAAAAAGGTGTTCAAGAAATAATTGATTTTATTGCCAGTAAAAACGGCAAAGAGGCTAATAATAAATTAGTTGAAGTGAGTGAAGATTTAGATGAGTTGCTTGACTTTGCAGAAGAAGATAAGGATCTAGTCGAAATTAGTAAGTATCAAGTATTATTGAACCAATTGCAACAAAAAATAATTACCCTTGACGGACAATTATAATACTATAGACTTCAATAGTTTTTTCATAAAATGACAAAAATAAAATGCCATTGTGGTTTTCAAAAAAACTTTAATGACTGTTGCGAACCCTTTATTAATGGAACTAAAAAACCAGCAACCGCTTTAGAATTAATGCGTTCCAGATTTTCGGCTTATGTGATTCATTCCGCTGAATACATACTGGCAACAACCCATTTTTCAGAGAGAAAATACTATTTGAAATCTGAAATTCTACATTGGGCGACTTCAAATCAATGGCTTCGATTAGATATTATTAAGGCCACAGAAAATACTGTGGAGTTCAAGGCCTATTTTTTGGATAATAAACTTCAAAAACAAATTCACCACGAGTTTTCTACTTTTAAACTCGAAAACGGAAGTTGGTTTTATGTCGACGGTAAATTTTTTAATTAGTTTTTTTGTAAATAAAATTTTGCCTACTGGTGTCTTTATGTTTTAACTAAAAATTAGTAAACGTTTGCCTAGACTACATTTTAAAATGATGTAATTTTAAAGTCTATGAAAAATGATAATAAAAAAGGATTTTATTTCAAGCAATACGAAGCGCCTTTTCAGACTCCGTTTGATAAACTCTTTGGTATTTTCAAAGAATTAATCACACATACTTCCGGAGATTTTGATGAAGCAATCGACTGGTTGCGGGAATTAGACACAGAATATAAACTCACCGATGAACACTACAGCATTGATGATTTTATCGAAGATTTAAAGAAAAAAGGGTACATCCGTGATGAAGTTAAAGAGGATGGAACTTCTGGAATTGGCATTACAGCCAAGACGGAACGCGCCATCCGGCAACAAGCCTTAGATAACATTTTTGGGAACTTAAAAAAATCTGGAAGCGGGAATCACAAATCTAAACATTCCGGAAACGGAGACGAACATACCGGTGAATTTCGGGAATTTCATTTTGGTGACGGACTCGAACGAATCTCTCTGACGGAAAGTTTGCGTAATGCTCAAATTAACAACGGAGTAGCTGATTTTATGTTAACCGAAAATGATTTAGTTGTCGAAGAAACCCAATTCAAATCTCAAATGAGTACGGTTTTGATGATTGACATCAGCCACAGTATGATTTTGTATGGAGAGGATCGAATTACGCCTGCCAAAAAAGTGGCAATGGCTCTTGCTGAATTGATTACGACACGGTACCCAAAAGATACTTTAGATATTTTAGTTTTTGGAAATGATGCCTGGACGATTGCAATTCGGGATTTACCGTACTTAAAAGTGGGACCTTTCCATACGAATACAGTCGCCGGATTACAGCTTGCCATGGATATTCTCCGTCGAAAACGAAACACCAACAAGCAAATTTTTATGATCACCGATGGGAAACCAAGTTGTGTTCGCGAAAAAGACGGTTCCTATTATATGAACAGTAATGGACTCGACGAATACATAGTTGATAAATGCTACAATCAGGCACAACAAGCTCGAAAATTACACATTCCAATCACTACATTTATGATTGCCAATGATCCGTATTTACAAAAATTTGTAAATAAGTTCACTGAGTCAAACCAAGGAAAAGCATTTTATACCGGATTAAAAGGATTGGGCGAAATGATTTTTGAAGATTATGAAACCAATCGAAAAAAGAGAATAAAATAGTAATTAGTCACAGTCTCAGTTGTCAGTTCGAGCGCAGTCGAGAACAAATTGACAGCTATCAATAATAACGATTTAAAAGCAATATGAAAATAGAAAATATAAAAACACTCGGAGAATTAAAAAAATCAGGTTACGAAAGCAAAAATATTAAAGATGAATTGCGATCGAACTTAAGAGAAAAAATCAAATCGGGAAAAGCTACTTTTGAAGGCGTTCATGGCTTTGAGAATACGGTAATTCCAGAATTGGAACGCGCTATTTTATCGCGTCACAACATTAATTTATTAGGGCTTCGCGGTCAAGCCAAAACCAGATTGGCGCGTAAAATGATCGAATTGTTGGACGAATACATTCCGTTTGTAACAGGTTCCGAAATTAATGATGATCCGTTGCAACCCATTTCGCGTTTTGCTAAAGACATCATTGAAATCAAAGGGGATGAAACTCCAATTTCATGGTTGCACCGAAGGGACCGTTTTTTTGAAAAATTAGCTACGCCGGATGTGACCGTTGCAGATTTGATTGGTGATGTCGATCCAATAAAAGCGGCAAATTTAAAACTTTCCTATGCGGATGATCGTGTGATTCATTTTGGGATGATTCCAAGAGCGAACCGTTGTATTTTTGTTATCAACGAATTGCCGGATTTACAGGCGAGAATACAAGTAGCCTTGTTTAATATTTTGCAAGAAGGCGACATACAAATTCGAGGTTTTAAGTTGCGTATGCCACTCGATCTACAATTTGTATTCACGGCAAATCCTGAGGATTACACCAATCGGGGTAGTATTGTAACACCATTAAAGGATAGAATTGGTTCTCAAATCCTGACGCATTATCCGGAAACTATTAAAATTGCCAGAACCATTACAGAACAGGAAGCAAAACTGGATGCAACACAAAATGATATGGTTTATGTTCCTTCGCTAGCAAGGGATTTATTGGAACAAATTAGTTTTGAAGCAAGAGAAAGCGAATATATTGATAACAAAAGTGGAGTGAGTGCGCGATTGAGCATTACTGCTTTAGAGAATTTATTAAGTACCGCAGAAAGAAGAGCTTTGAAATCTGGAGCAGATAAAACAACGTTACGTTTGTCTGATTTTATGGGGATTATTCCCGCCATTACTGGAAAAGTAGAATTAGTTTACGAAGGAGAACAGGAGGGAGCCGCCGCTGTAGCACAACATTTATTAGGAGATTCTATCCATACATTCTTCCCAGCTTACTTTCCAAAAATTGAAAAATTAGAGAAAGAAGGCGTTAAAAATGCCTATACAGATATCATCGAATGGTTTTTTGCCGAAAGCGGTTTCGAATTATTAGATGATTGTTCTGATGAAGAATACGAAAGAATCTTGGGAAGTATTGTCCCGCTTGAAGTTCTAATTAAAAAGTACCAACCACAATTGGAAAAAGAAGATAAATTTTTCATGAAAGAATTTATCCTTTGGGCATTGGTAGAATACAAAAAACTGAGCAAAGACCGCTTCTCTGAGGGGTATCAGTTCAAGGATATTTACGGTAGTTTTATCAGTAAATTATAAATAACAAAAAGGGTTTAGTTTCATTTCTAAACCCTTTTTTACTTATCCGTTATTGATGTAAAATAAGAATTTGCAAATTAATAATTTTATTTATTTCACAATCCGTCTCTAGCGGTTTTTATTAGTCTACCTTGTACCGTTGGCAGTATTTTCAGTCAATAAAAAAGTCATGGAAAATAGCTTTGAGGATTTAATTTCCTCTTATATTGAAAATAAAGTGGGTATATCCGAACATTTTTTGAGTACTGATTTAGCCAATAATCTAAAACAAAACTTGATTGCTTTAAACCAAAAAAGTCTGTTGATGGAAGCTGGAATTGGCAACGCAGAGAAAGTTTCATACGATGGCGCAATACGAAGCGATTCCATTTATTGGTTGGATAAAAAGCACAACAATGCATTCGAAAATGAATTTTTTGCTCAAATAGAAGCTTTTATTATTTATTTGAACCAAAGTTGTTATGCTGGAATAACGGGTTACGAATTTCATTATTCGTTGTATGAATCGGGGGATTTTTATTTAAAGCATTTGGATCAATTTAAAAATAATCCCAGCCGAAAATACTCTATGATTAGTTATCTGAATAGCAACTGGCAAGAAAGTGATGGTGGCGAATTGCTGATTCATCAAGCAAACAACAATCAGAAAATTGCTCCAACCCAAGGTAAAACTGTTTTCTTTAAGAGTGATGAATTAGTTCATGAAGTTTTGGTGACCCAAAGTACTAGAATGAGTATTACAGGCTGGCTGAAGAGTGATTAATAGTTGTAAAAAGATACTTAGGAATAAAAGTCGCTCAGTTTCCCTTTATTCGTTTTACTATTTTTTGAAGTAGTCTCTTTCCGTCTCTTTTGCTTTTTGGGACTTCAATTGCTTTTAGTTCATCATCATCATCATCATCTTCATCATCATCATTTGCCATAAATTGATAACTAAAAGCAAACTGTGGATTTTTTGGATTGTCATTTAACAGTCCAAAGCGTAAATCATTAAAGTATAAGGATTGATTTTTTTGAGAAATAATATACCAGCCTTCACTGGCTTTTTTCAGTTTTTTAAAATCCGAATTTTCTTTTAACTGCGATTCTAATATTTTATTTTTGCTGTAAGCATTAAACGAAATAGGCTGTGTGTCAAAAAGCGAGTAGTCTCCTAACTGGTAATTTTCAGCAGTAGTTACATTAGTATTCCACAAAATGAGGTTGAAAGCGGTAGGTTTTACGATAATCTGAGAATACTGGATTCTTTGTTTTAGTAATGCTTTTTCAAATTGGTGCAAGGCATATATTTTTATAATACAGGACAAAAGCAAATAGGAACTACTGATCAATAATCCTCTGATTATGTATCTTTTGCGAAGTATGATGTCTTTTGTATTCCATACCATAATCAATGCAATAACAAGCGGAATAGTGTATAGCGGGTCAATCACAAAAATGGTTTTTAACGCAAATCGATTCTCTAAAGGCCATAAAATTTGTGTGCCCCAAGAAGTAAACATGTCTAATAACACATGGGTGAACAAACACCAAAAAGCCATATTTGTAGCTTGAATAAAGTGAATTTTTTTTCTTTCTATTGTTGAAATAATCCAGCCAAAAATAGGCGATAACAACAAAAAAAGAAATAAAGAATGACTGATGCCACGGTGAATGAGGACTGCATCTACAGGATTTAAAAAGAGCCCCACTACAACATCTAAATCGGGAATTGTGCCTAAAATCGCACCGTATAGAATCGTTTTGTTTTTAAGTTTTTTGCCCACGCATACTTCAGCGATGGCAATTCCTAAAGCGATTTGAGTAAAAGAATCCATCCCACAAAAGTACTGGAAATCATGGAATATCTCTTTGATACATTGTAAATATTTGTCATGAACGGCACTATTCTTAATGCAATTTTATAAGAAGTAATTTATTATAAAAACAGATATGTAAAGTCTTAATAGTGGACAACTATTTAAATATAATTGTATTTAATAGTTGTTTACGTGTCTATTAGAACGGAATCAGGTGTTTCTAAAATTATAAATTTTGGTACAATAAATAAGTTTCATTTAAAACGTTAAAAAACAAATCATAAGAAATGAAAATAGATTCTAAAATAAATATATGCTATCTTGTCCTATCACAAATAAACCCAGCCATGTATAAAATTCATACTATTGATTTACACTTTCAATCCGAAAAACATTCTATAGGCGCTTTTTTGATTGAAACTAAAAAAGGTCCAATACTTATCGAAACCGGACCTGAATCTACTTGGGAATATCTTGAAAAAGGAATCCAGAAAATAGGGTATGAAGTCAAAGATATTCAACATGTATTCTTGACGCACATTCATTTTGATCATGCCGGTGCAGCATGGAAGTTTGCACAAAATGGAGCTAAAATATACGTACACCCAATTGGGATTCCACATTTAGTAAATCCGGAGAAATTATGGAATTCAGCCAAAATGATTTACACGGAAAGAATGGAGCTTCTTTGGGGAAAAATGGAATCTATACCCGAAGAACAATTAATTGGAGTAACGGAAGGAGATAGCGTAGATATTGGAGATATTCAAATAAAAGTATGGTACACACCAGGTCATGCGGTGCACCATAATGCCTATCAGATTGATGATGTGGTATTTACCGGTGATGTGGCTGGAGTAAAAATAGGAAATGGTCCTGTTGTACCACCTTGTCCACCGCCTGATATTAATATTGTATTATGGAAAGAATCCCTTAAAAAACTAAAAGATTTAAAGCCAAGAGCCTTATATTTAACACATTTTGATGTGCAGACAAATCCGGAAGAATTATTGTCAGCGCTAGAAATAGTACTCGATGACTGGGCTAATTTTATCAAACCTTATTATGATAATCAAACACCGCCTGAAATTATTGTGCCACAATTTATGGAATACACCCGACAAAAGTTTTTGGACAAAAGACTTGAAGCAGAGGAAATTCAAACTTATGAGTTTGCCAATCCAAGCTGGATGTCTGTTAATGGTTTATTGCGGTATTGGAAACTGAAAGAACAAGGAAGAATTTAAAATTTGTACTATTTTAATATCTTTTATTCTCTTTTTCTACTACTAAAATGAACTAAAATGAGTTTTACAGGTTTTTTTTTGGCTTTAAAAGCGATCGTTTAAATTGTAATCATTCGCTAATGCAAAAAAAAGGGTGTCTGAAAATTACATTTCAAACACCTTTTTTTTATTTTGCGTAGTCCTAATCTAATCGTCGCTTATCGACCGGAAATGAAGAATAGGCATAAGATATAAAAATAGGATATATGGCATATCGCTATTACTGTCAAACGATTAACTCATTTTCATGTCAGAATCCTAAACCGATTGTAAAGCCGGTAACCGGTGTTGTGAAACTCCCTTTTGCAGTAGCAGCTCCCGAAGCGGTATTTACTTCATACAATTTAGTAACTCCGCCGGAGCTGAGAACCGCAAAAGCAGTTCCAGTAGTACCACCAATATCAAATCCGGTAGCGGTATCAGCGTTTATTCCAAGGTTGCCTATTTCTACTAATGTTCCTGAGTTGGGTGGATTCTGTTGGTATAGTTTATCATTGCTGATATCAATATCAAAAAGCATCGTTGCAACGGTACCAGCGAAATTATTGGTGTACGCGGCTGCAGAGATTCCTGTCGAGCTTGGGTTTAGTATCCCATCGATCGTTACGGCACCAGTGGCAGGATTTACACGAAGGTTTTGCCCTGTATTACTGATGATACGAATGCGATCCGCTAAAGGATTAAAATCAAAACCAAAATCGCTTCCTGATAAAGTAGTGCTAAAAATTGAGCTTCCTACAGCAGTTGCTGCTCCTGAACTGGCGTTGATGGTATACAGTCGGCTTGTGCTTCCAAGTGCATATAGCTGCCCGTTAAGAGGTCTGAAATCTATCCCTAAAACGGTCTCGCCTGAAGACATTCCGGTAATTGCTTTAGTAACAACTAGTGACGTGTTGTAAGGATTAAAAATTAAAAGGTTATTCATGGCAGTAACAGCGTATGCAACCGTTTGGGTTGGAATAGCAATTCCGGTATAGTTCAATTTTTTCATGTATTTAGCAAGTACGACGGCATTACCAGTATTAAGGTTAACACTAAATAAAGTAGATTTGCCATTCACTTCAAAAATCCCCAATGCTACCTCTTGCTGATAAGATATATCAAAACCACCTTCACCAACTATTTGTAACCCTAAGTCACCAACTAAAACAAGAGTTCCATTATTAGGGGGCAATTGTTTATAAAGTTTTTGTGTGGTCATATCAATATCATATAAAGTAGTAGTGGCGGCTCCGGCGACATTGTTAGTATAAGCAACTGCAGAAATCATTGCTCCTACTACTCCGTTTATAGTACCATCGGTGGCTGCTACAGTACCTGTCTCTGGATTGAGGCGCAAATTTTGTCCTGTGCTTGTTACCACCCGGATTCGATCAACGGTGGGATTAAAATCAAATCCAGCTATACTCCCTGAAAGTGCAGGAGAAAACGGCCCGGTGCCTATTGCCCGAGCTATACCTGTTTCAGGATTAATTACATACAATCGGCTAGTACTTCCCAAACCATAGAGCTGACCTGTAGCCGGACGAAAATCTATGGAAAGAATTTTTTCGTCTACCTGCAATCCTGAAATAAATACAGAATTTAAAGCCACTTCAGGATTAGCAGTTGAAAATTTGTCAATTATTGACCCATTTGCTAAAGCATAGAAATCTATAACTGGTATTTCTATTTTCTTTTTTAAAGAGATACCGGAATTATTATCCGTGTCTATTAGAGATTGGTTGTCTTCGCACGAAGCAAAGAATAACAAAAATGCGGCACTTAAGCCAGTAATTTTTAAGGCGGAATTCTTTTTCATAATGATAAGATTTTAAGTTTAATAAATGATAATATTATTAACCTTAAAATTACACAATTTTTGATAATTACTCCTGTATTAAAATATTTATTACGCTGAACAACAGATAATTGTGTATTTATAGCAATGCAAAACTGAAAAGGTGTATCTGCAATTCAACGGCTAATGATTACTTAAAAACCAAATGAATTGTCAGTACTAAGAAACACATCACGAAAAGCAAAAAAATAAAAATGTAAAAGTGACTTGAATCAAAAGATTAGAGTTCGTAAATCGTTATAAAATATATTTAAACCAGTAACTGCAATCAAAAGGTATTTCGCAACTGGCTAGTATTTTTCAATAGACTTAATTTACTATAGTTGGCTTAGAAATTTAGTAACTCTAAATTTTGGTTGAATTGCGAAGTATAATAACAATCTTTAACTCAAAAAAACATCAGTATCATTTTCAATACGTATGCATAAATAGTACCATATTTATATTTTCCCATAAACGTTTAAAATATAGTTCCCTTTTAAAAAAGATTTTGAATCTATTTGACTTTGCAATACTACTCCGAGATGCGGGGTTTCGAGTAATAGTTGTGCTACTTGCGCCAAAGGCGCTGCGGTAGTTGTTTGTATAGCTCGCAATTGGTGTTTTCCCACTTTTTGAGGAAGTATACATTTTGCAATCTCTCGTCTGCGCAAAATTCCTGTTGCATCTTTGCCTTCCACGGCTGCATACAAAATAATTTTGTCGTCTTCAACATGGGGAATTATAGCTTCCATTTTTTTTTGTAGACTATTAATGGAGTCAGTGGCATTTTCAAGATTATCAAGTTGCTCCTGTATCCAAGCGTAATGACCCGGATGGCGCAAGGTTTTATAGTCAAGTGAGCGTACTTTTCCTGATAATGCATCCGGTAAATCAGCAGCACCTCCTGAGGTAAGATCTTCTTCGTAAGAGATTCCATCAATAATTATGTTTTTTCTTTCTGATAAAGAAGGTAGAGTCGTTTTAATAAAGTTTCTAAGTACACTGGTATCCTCCAGATATTCGGTAGCAACACCCACGGGACTCCAAGTAAAACCATAATAATGTGGGGCAACGGCATGATTGGTCAACGCACCAACTTTAAATTCCAGCTTATCTACTTTATCTACTTCAAAATCCTTACAAAACTGTTGAAAAAGTCCATTGGCAAGCAAATTAATATACCCAGGCGCTAAGCCAGTTTGAAGGACAAAGCCTTTTTTTGCATCTTTTGCTAAAGCTATTATTTCTTCGGTTTCTGTTACATATTCTGTTAAATTGGCATAATGCAACTCATAATCTTTGGCAAACTGCGCTATTCTTGGTGCTTGGCTACCCGGTAGACAGTCTAGAATGATATCTCCTTGACGTAAGATTGTCTTCATTTCATCCGTTAGGCCGTTTTCGGTAAGATGAAAGTCCTGTATGAGTCCATTTTTTGTTGTTCCTTCTTGAATCCAAAGAGCGACTTTTTTTGCTTTAGAATGGGTTCTGTCACCAATAAAAATAGTAGGCGTTACTTCACTCCATTCCATCAATAGCAAACCAACAGCTTCAGCAATTCCACCCGCTCCTGCAATAATAATAGTGTGATGTTTTTTCATATCTTAAAGATACCATTTTTTATTGGTTAAGCTTTTGATTTGCAATAGCAATTGTTGATGAATTATTATAAAATAAGGACTATTGACAGGTTTTATCTTTAAATTAATTTGGTTATTTTTGCGCTAAATATTTACACATTAATAATTAATAATTTTTTCTCTATGGAGTCTCTTCCTCAAATGTCTAAAGAAAATAAAAATAATAAATCAACAACAGAGGAGGATATTATACACAGTGTTTTTTTTAATATAAGTACCGATCTTTTTTCTATTATATCAAGTGAAGGCTGTTTTATAGAAGTGAACGAAGCCTGGAAATCGACTTTAGGTTATTCTGTAGATGATTTAATTGGAAAGCCTTTTGAGAAATTTCTCCATCCGGATGATATTGAACAAACGGCTATTAAATTTACCAATATAGTTCAAGGCCAGGAAGTCATTAATTTCATTAATCGGTATCTTTGTAAGGATGGAAGCTATAAATGGTTAGAGTGGAAAGGAAAAATCAACGAAAAAAACAATAGAATATATAACGTTGCAAGGGATGTAACAATCCAAAAGCAATTAGAAATAGAATTACTTTCAAGTAAAGAAATATACCATCAAATATTTTATTCTAATCCGAATCCTATGTGGATTTTTGATTTGGAAACTTTAGCTTTTATAGAAGTAAATCAAACTACTATTGATCAATATGGATATACCAAGGAAGAGTTTCTTTCAATGACATTAAAGGATATAACTCCTGAAGAAGACATTCCTTTACTTCTGATTAGTGCTGTTAAAGCCATTTCAGAATATAATGCTGACCAAGAACTTTGGAGACATATTACAAAAAATGGGGAGATTCTTTTTGCGGAATTATCTGCTAAATCTATGATTTATGAGGGGAAAAAAGCCCGAAGTGTAATAATAAATAACATTACTAAAAGAGTTGAAGCTGAAAAAGCACTTTTTGAAAGCGAAACAAAATACCGCACATTGACTGAAAATTCTAATGATCTTATTATGCGTTTTGACAGGGAATTTAGGCATTTGTATGCTAATTCAGCAACAATGCTTTATTTTGGAATACAAGCAGATATTTTTTTAGGAAAAACCCATGAGGAATTAGGATTTCCTGAAGCAGATTATAAATATTGGGACGCAAAGATCGAAGAAGTTTTTGTTACAGGGAAAGCGATCAAAGATGTCATTACAATCAATGATGGTAAAACACATGTTGATTGGAGTTTAGTTCCTGAATTTGATAAAAATGGGAATGTAATCACGGTTTTGAGTTTTTCAAGGGATATTACCGAAGTTATCAAAATACAACTGGAATTGAAAGAAAGTGAAAAAAATCTAAAATTAAGGAATGCTGAAAAAGATAAATTCTTTTCAATTATTGCACATGATTTACGCAGTCCTTTCAATGGTTTTCTAGGATTGACTGATTTGCTGGTGAATGATTTGTCATCGTTGGAATCCGAAGAAATAGAAAGTTTTGCTTTTAAAATGAATAAATCGGCTTATTCCCTCTTTTCACTGTTGGAGAACCTACTGGAGTGGTCTCAAATGCAAAATGGTTTAATAAAATATAATCCGACGATTATCAATCTTAATGATGAAATTTCATTTATTCTGGACACAATGGAAGAGTCCTTCAAAGGAAAAGCGATTAAGCTAAGTAAAAATATTTTGTTAGAAACGACTATTTTAGGTGACAAACATATGCTTAATGCCGTTTTTCGAAATCTGATTTCTAATGCTTTCAAATTTACACCATCAGGAGGCAGCATTGAAATTCTATCCCGAGTTGACACGGAGAATAACTTAGAAATATCCATAAAAGACAGTGGTATTGGTATGAGTGAAAAAATAATTGAAAACTTGTTCTCGCTTTCAGAGAAGATAAATAGAAAAGGAACGGATAATGAAGAAAGTTCCGGTTTAGGATTACTATTGGTGAAAGAATATCTTGATAAGCATAACGGAAAAACTAGCGTGTGTAGTCAAGTAGGAGTAGGAAGTACATTTATAGTTACTTTGCCACTTCGTTAGGATTTACTGATTTTTTATAAATTGTTTAGGTAAAAAATAATTCCCATTGGTAAGTGGTTTATAAATAGCATTCAAGCGATTCAAAATAGTGTTCAGTTTACCCAGTAGTGCGGTACATTCATTTTTTATAGAATTCACAGATACGCGAAATCTTCCTGTTTGTACTCATAAAAATGGGACTATATTTGTCTCAATATGCCATAAGTTTGACAAAAATATATTTTTTGTGCCTCAAATTTTGAGGTACAAATGAGGTACAAATTCATTCATAATAACGCCTAATATCTAAAAGTGATTTTAAATAAAAATGATTTAAAATATTGATTATAAATATTTTAACTCTTTTTTTATTGTTGTTTTGTGATGTTTTGTTCTGCTACTTTCCGATGCAGAAATTAGCAAAAATATTCCCTAACAATTCATCGTTCGTAACCTGCCCGGTAATCATCCCAAACTGATACAATGCTTCTTTAATATCGAGTGCCATCAAGTCGCTGGATAAGTTTGTTTCCAGCCCGTATTTTACTTTTTGAATTTCATCTAACGCTTTTAGTAGTGAATCGTAATGTCTAGTATTAGTTACGATTGTTTCATTATTTCGCAAGGCTCCTGTATTCACAAACGAAAGCAATTGATTTTTTAAATCTTCAACACCTAATTTTTCTTTTGCAGAAATAAGTAAGATTTCGGGAATCTCCGATTTCAGATTTTCGATTTCATTTTCTTCTAATTTGTCAGCTTTATTGCCAATAATCACAAGAGGTTTCAATGGAAATTGATTTTTGATTTTCTCCAGTTCCACTTTCAACTTTAAACCGGAAACTTTAAACTCGGAACTATCAAAAAGAAAAACGACAACTTGCGCTTGTTCAATTTTTTCGAAAGTCTTACGAATTCCAATGCTTTCCACTACATCTTCGGTTTCCCGAATTCCGGCGGTATCGATGAATCGAAATCCGATTCCGCCAATTACTAATTCATCTTCAATAGTATCACGCGTAGTTCCAGCTATTTCCGAAACAATAGCGCGTTCTTCATTTAATAAGGCATTCAATAAAGTTGATTTCCCTACATTTGGTTCACCCACAATTGCCACGGGAATTCCATTTTTTATAACATTTCCTACGGCAAATGAATCGATTAATCGTTTTAGCACAAATTCAATTCTGTTTACTAATTCATGAAATTGTGTTCTGTCAGCAAATTCCACATCTTCTTCGGCAAAGTCTAATTCGAGTTCAATCAAAGAGGCAAAGTTCAGTAGTTCTTCTCTAAGTTTAGCTATTTCATTAGAAAAACCACCACGCATTTGTTGCATGGCAATTTGGTGTGAGGCTTCATTATCAGATGAAATTAAATCAGCAACAGCTTCTGCTTGTGACAAATCAAGTTTTCCGTTTAAGAATGCTCGTAACGTAAATTCTCCGGGATCAGCCATACGACATCCTTTTCGAAGCAATAACTGAATGATTTGCTGTTGAATATAAGTAGAACCGTGACAAGAAATTTCAATCGTGTTTTCGCCAGTATAGGAGTTTGGTCCTTTGAAAATAGAGACCAAGACTTCGTCTAAAGTTTTTGAGTCGTCCATAATATGTCCCAAATGCAAAGTATGCGTTTTTTGCGTTGTTAGGTCTTTGTTTTTAATAGATCGAAAAACAGAATCACCAATAGTAATGGCATCTTTGCCGGAAATCCGAATTACGGCTATTGCTCCGGCTCCAGAAGGAGTTGCTAGTGCCACGATGGAATCTTGAGGTATCATACTTTTATTCAATTTTATGCAAAAGTAAGTAAAATTGACTACGCAACAAGACCTGCTTATTAAACCATTAACTTTATTTTTATTTAAAAATAGGACTATGAAATATTTATCCATGTTAATTTATTTTTTTATTGTAATTTTATGTAAATAATTGACTAACAATTAATTAATTAGTATCATGAAGAAAATTCTATTCCCGACCGACTTTTCTGATGTGTCCAAAAATGCATTTATCTACGCATTAAAATTGGCAGATTCCATAGATGCTGAGATCATTACCATGCATGTGTATCACTCACAACAGGTCGGTTATATTAATGTTTCCAAATACCTTCATGAAATTTATGATGTAACGGAGTTGAGTAATTTTGAAAACTACAAAGATGAAGTTCCCATTTTAAGGCGGATTGCCGAAGAAAACAATTTGGATAAAGTAAAAATAAGCCATGTATTAGTTTTAGGGAATTTGATTGATGAAATACAAAAGATAACAAAACATGAAAATGTTGATTTTATCGTAATGGGAACTAAAGGCGCAACCAGTTTAAAAGAAACTTTTTTAGGAACTGTTGCGACAAAAGTGATGAACAACGTAAAAGCAGTGATTTTGGCTATTCCCGAACGATGTAAATATCAACCTGTAAAAAATTTACTTTTTATTACTGAATACAAATCCGCGGATATTGAATGTTTTACAAGAGTGATGACTTTAACCAAAATATTTCAGGCTCATATCGATTGTTTGCGTGTTCAACCGCCACATCATGAAAATAAGAATACCGATATGCAAGAATGGAATGAATTAATTAAAAGCCATAACATAGCGTTACATTCCATTTCTGGCGATGATGTTGAAGGTATAATATTAAATTTCATGGATTCCTACAAAATAAATATGATTGCAATGCATGTGTACCATAAAAACTTCTTTGAAAAATTATTTCAAATCAGTCTTTCAAAAAAATTGGCCTTTCACGTGAATGTGCCTATTCTTGCTATTCATGAATAATTCAGTTACGGATGGAATTAATAGTTTATAACTGTCAATATTAATCACATTTTGATAAGTATTTATCATTAACTTTGGTTATTGAACTATTTTAATACTCCTAAAATGAAAAAAATTCTATTTCCAACAGATTTTTCTGAGGTGGCCTCAAATGCTTTTGTCCATGCTTTAGAATTTGCAAATATTGTTGAAGGTGAACTCATTTTATTACACACCTTTGAATTGCCAATATATGATAATCAGTTTTTTCCTGAAAATTATGTCGTTATTTATGATTCTTTACAATTGGCAAAATTTAATAAGTTCAAGGATGAAATACCAAAACTCCGAGCAATAGCGGAAGAGCATAATCTTGGTAATATCAAGATTTCTCATAGACTTATGGATGGCGATCTACTGTATAATATTAAAAAATCTATAAAGGAAGACAAAATTGATTTTGTAATAATGGGTACTTCCGGCGCTACGGGATGGGATGCTTTTTTCGTAGGCACAAATGCGGGAGCTGTAATCTCTGGAATTGAAGTACCAATGTTATGTGTACCAGCTGAAGCAAAATTTAAAAAAATTAAGAATATTGGTTTTACAACCCGATTTAGAACTAAAGATAAAAAAGCTTTGAAAATGGTTTTGGATATTGCAACAAAAACTAATGCCAAAGTGAAATGTGTTTATGTGAAAACGAATGAATCAGATGTTTCTAAAGATACAATCGCTAGTTGGGAAGAAGAATTTATACAAGATCCGATTGAATTCTTTATTATCAATAGTAATGAAGTGAAAGAAACGATTTTGGACTTTATAATGTACAAAGAAATCGATATTTTGACAATGCTAACCTATAAAAGAGGATTTTTTGAAGGAATATTTAAACCGAGTTTGACTAAAGAAATAGCAACTAACTTTGATATTCCAATTTTAGCCATTCATATTGATTAACGTGCTGAATTTGGCCTTCACCCCAAATCTAATTTGCTATATTTGTCTTTCATTCAAATGAATTATGGAAATATACACAGCAAAAAAAGAAGGGTTTTTAGCAGTATTAAATGGAATTAATAAAAAGTACAATACTATAAGCATATTAAGGTTGCTGGCTATTGTGTTTTTTTTGCTATCCATGTATTATTACATTAAAACGAGCGAAATTATTTTCATTATTTTGTCAGTGCTTCTTTTTGGATTGTTTGTATTCTTAATGCGCATTCACACTAAATTACTTTTCCGGAAGCAAGTCAACAAAGCGCTTTTGGATATTAATGAAAATGAAATTTCCTATCTGGAAAGAAACAAAATCCCTTTCGAAAACGGACAGGAATTCAATGATTTTCACCATCCGTATGCGTATGATTTAGATATTTTTGGCGAACATTCTTTGTTCCAAAACCTGAATAGAACAGCCACTTACATTGGTAAAAAAATATTTGCAAACCAACTTTTAACGCTTTTGCCTAATGAAGAAATTGTTAGAAATCATAAAGCAGTAAAAGAATTATCTGAAAAATTAGATTGGCGTCAGGAATTTTTGGCTTTCGCCAAAATAAGTAATGACAGTCAATCAAATTATGAAACTTTGCTTAAGTGGAGTACATTCAATAGTTCGCCTTTATCCAAAATCAGTGTTTTTATATCTTATTTTTCACCACTTCTTTTTCTTGGGGTTTTGATTGCCTATTTAGTGACTTCCAATATTATTTTCGCTTCTGTTTTATCGTATTTATTTGTGTTTAACTTAATCGTTTTGGGACGATTTATGAAGCGAATTCAAGTCGAAATTGCTAATTCTACTAATATTGATAAAACCATTCATCAGTATAGTTTGTTGCTTCAGAAGATTGAGGAAGAGTCTTTTCGGTCGGAAAAACTAATCGATTTGCAACAAAAACTAACCTTTAAAAAAGAAAATGCCAGCGTTCATTTGAAACAATTAGCCGGTTTGTTTTCAAATATGGATACTATTGGAAATTTTGTAACAGCACTATTATTCAATGGAACTTTTCTATTTAATCTTCATGTTTTAAAGGCGTTGATTCAATGGAAAAAGGACCATACCGAAGCACTCGAAGATTGGCTGGAAGTTATTGGTGAATTCGAAATGTTGAATAGTTTGGCGAATCTTTCCTATAATAATCCGGAGTTTGTATATCCAACATTAAACACGAATTTCGAAATTGATTTTACCGATTTAAGTCATCCGTTATTAAATGAAAAGACCAGAGTAGGGAATGACGTGCATTTTCAGCCGCAATCCTTTATGATTTTAACGGGTTCTAATATGTCTGGCAAAAGTACTTTTCTGAGAAGTTTGGGAATTAACATGGTTTTATCAGGAATGGGTTCGCCGGTTTGTGCCAGTAAGGCAAATGTGCATCCCTTACCGGTTTTGGTTTCCATGCGATTGTCGGATTCGTTGTCGGATAGTGAATCGTATTTCTTTGCTGAGATTAAACGCTTAAAGCAAATTATGGACGAACTGGAAGACAGACCCGCTTTTGTTTTATTGGACGAAATATTACGCGGAACCAATTCAGATGATAAACGCAACGGAACAATAGAAGTGGTCAAAAAAGTGATTGGTAAAAAAGCAATTGGAGTCATTGCTACACACGATATTGAAGTTTGCCTGACAACGAATGAATATCCAAATATATTGACTAATAAATGTTTTGAAGTAGAAATTATCAACGATGAACTCCATTTTGACTACAAACTAAGGGACGGAATTTGTAAAAACAGAAGTGCTTCATTCCTGATGAAAAAAATGGGAGTGATTTAGTTTGGGATTGTTAGACTCCTTAGATTTTTAGATTAATTAGATTTCTCCTTCTTCGGAATGACAAAAAGAGAACTGAATAAAAGCAAAAAACCGTCCCGATTTATCGGCACGGTTTCTTAAATATAAAAATGGTTTGATTAATAGCGTATTTTTAAACCGAACTAGCTGTTCAGCATTACTGGCATTACAAGCATGGTTACCGTTTCACCTTCTTCTAATCCATCAACAGGAGTAAGGATTCCGGCTCTGTTTGGTAATGACATTTCAAGCATAATCATGTCGGATTGTAAGTTTGTCAACATTTCAGTCAAGAAACGAGAATTGTACCCTATTTGCATATCATCACCTTGATAATCGCAAGTCAATCTTTCTTCAGCTTTATTGGAATAATCAATATCTTCAGCAGAAACATTCAACTCCGCACCAGCAATTTTCAAACGAATCTGGTGTGTAGTTTTATTCGAAAAAATAGCAACACGACGCACAGAGCTCAAAAATTGAGAACGGTCAATCATTAATTTATTTGGATTTTCCTTTGGAATTACTGCTTCGTAATTTGGATATTTTCCATCAATCAAACGACACATTAAAACATAATTGTCAAAAGAAAAAGTAGCATTAGAATCGTTGTATTCAATCTTAACTTCAGCATCCGAAGCACCAAGAATGTTTTTTAAGATGTTTAAAGGTTTCTTTGGCATAATAAAATCAGCCACTTGAGAAGCCACTACGTCAGTACGTGCATATTTTACTAATTTGTGCGCATCAGTTGCTACAAATGTCAATCCTTGAGGCGAAAACTGGAAGAATACACCAGACATTACCGGACGTAAATCATCATTTCCGGCTGCGAAAATTGTTTTGCTTATGGCTGTTGCCAAAACATCAGCAGGAACAAGTGTTACAGATGGATCGTCTAAGTTAACCGATTTTGGAAATTCAGCTCCAGGAGCATAAGCCAACGCATATTTTCCAGAATTAGAACTGATTTCTATCGTACTGTTTTCTTCAACAGTGAAAGTTAAAGGTTGTTCCGGGAACGTTTTAAGGATTTCCAAAAGCAATTTTGCAGGGACCGCAACGCTTCCTTTACTTTCTGAATCAATTCCTAAAGTAGCAGACATTGTGGTCTCTAAATCAGAAGCAGAAACTGTTAGCACATTATGGTCTAAATCAAATAAAAAGTTATCTAATATAGGCAAAGTATTACTGCTGTTGATAACGTTACCTAAAACTTGTAATTGTTTCAATAAGTACGAACTCGATACTATAAATTTCATCTGTTTTGTTTTATTTTTTAAGGTATTTCTTTAAATTCGAAATACGATACATTTTACAAATATATCGTAAACTATTCTAGTTTGGAAACTTTTTTATTAACATCTATTTGCTGTATTTTCTTTTTCGAAGGAAAGTAAATACGATGCCAAAAAGTCCTAAAATAAGAATTGGAAGCCCGATAGTTAGGATTTGTGTTCGGGTGTAGTTTTCATAAACTTTTTCTTTATCCAATAAAGGTAAATCAAGATCTTTGCTTCGAATGTTAATAAGTCCGGTATCATCCAGTAAATAATTGACGCAATTTATAAGGAAATCTTTGTTGTCATACAAATTTCCAGATCTTTGGTCGTAGCCCAATTCTACCGGTTGAAAGTTTTTATCCAATTGGTTTTTTATCAAATCCCCGTCTGATATCACAATCATTTTGTTCTGTTTTCCTGTCACTTGAAATGTTTTTTGTTCAAAAGGCAACACTCGGTTTTCAAACATCGAATGAAAGGAGCCTTCCAATAAAACCGATAATGGAATCTTTCCTTTGTTCAAGTAATCATTTGGCGAAGTTTCTTCTGCAACACTATTCAGGTTTATCTCTGTTGGAGTTCCTATTTTTTTCGAATATTGTGACGATTGCAACAGAATGGTTTTCTTAATTCCGTTTTTCAAGGTATCGATAGGATTTGCAAAATCAAATTTGATTCCTCCTAAATTTTTCACAATTGGATGCAAACTGTTTGGATACACCTGTGGTGCAAACTTCCAGTTGAATTCCTGAAATTGAGTGGCACTTCCTTGTTCTCCGGTGGCTAGTTTTATGGGACTTCCTTGTTCGTCTTTTACTAAATCAGGATTGATTCGGATTCCGTATTTAAAGAACATGTCATTCAAATTCAAATCTTTCGGATAGGCCAAAGTTGCTCCGGAAGAATCGTATAAACTATCCATTTCTGCCGCAACTTGGTCAATCAACCACAGTGTTTTTCCGCCTTTGATAATAAATTGGTCCAGAACCTGTTTCTCCGCATCCGAAAAAGTTTCAGTAGGTTTTGCGATAACGGCCAAATCATATTTTTCCAAAGCTTGTAGACTTCCAATAGGATTTTTAGCAACCGAATCTAAAGTAAAAGGACCGATATGGTAACTTTCGCGCACTTGTAAAAGAAATTTAGCCATCAAAATATCTTGCAATTCTCCATTTCCTTTGATAACAGCGATTTTCTTTTGTTTGGCTTTGGTAATCTTATTCAACCCTTCGGCAATGGAGTATTCCAAGTGCTGAACAGATCCAATCACTTTTTGAGTAGTTGTCGCGCCCATAATGTTTTTCAACAAGGGGATATTAACTTCCTTATTGTCATAAACGGCAATTGCCCAAGGAAAAACCATTGCTTGGGATTGCTTTCCTTTGTCGTCAACGGTTATATTTATTGGCGTAAGCCCTTTTCGATACAAGTCTTTAATATTGTCCATGCTGGCATCTTCGTTCTCCAATGGATCTACAAATTCAAAAACAATATTGTTGTTGTATGCTTGAAATTCTTCCAGTAATTGTTTCGTTTCTTGTTGTAAACGTTTGAATTCAGCCGGTAAATCGCCTTGCATATATACTTTTATAGACAACGGATTTTGAACTTGCTTGATGATATTCAAAGAAGTAGTGGAAAGCGTGTATCTTTTATCTTTTGTTAAATCAAAACGATGAAAAAAAGAACTTCCTATTGCATTTGCAAGCACTACAATTGCAAGGATAATCAATACTGATTTAAGGTTATTTTTCTTAGAAGTAGTCATTACGATTTGAAAGATTTTAGATTATAAACAGTAAATGAAAGAAAGACAACGGTTATGCTTGTAAAATAAAGGATATCTCTTGTGTCTAATACGCCACGGCTCATGCTTTTGAAATGATCTTGCATTCCTAATGACGCAATTATGGAAGATACATTTGGAACTACAGAAGCTAAGCCTTCAAATCCAAAATAGAAGAAGAAACATAAAAATACGGCAACAATAAAAGCTACAATTTGATTATCAGATAATGTTGATGTGAATATTCCAATAGCAGAATAGGCAGCAATCAGGAATAATAATCCAAAATAAGAACCAATTGTGCTTCCCATGTCGATATTCCCTTCCGGCATTCCTAAACTGGAAATAACGGCTACATAAATGAATGTTGGAATAATTGCCATTACAATTAAAAGCAAAGCTCCAAGAAATTTTCCGTTTACAATTTGCCAAATACTCAATGGTTTCGTCAGCAATAACTCTAATGTTCCTTGTTTTTTTTCATCCGAAAAACTACGCATGGTTACCGCGGGAATTAGGAATATCAAAATCCAGGGCGCCAAGGTGAAAAATGGAGTCAAATCAGAAAAACCGGTATTCAGAATATTATAATCCCCTTCGAAAACCCAAAGAAACAATCCGTTAATAATTAGAAAAATGGCAATAACCAAATAGCCAATGGGCGAACCGAAAAAGGATTTTATCTCTCGTAATACTATTGATTTCATTTATTTTTTTGTTTAAAGTTTCAAATGTTTAAGGTTTAAAGTTCCCAATCCAACAACTTTAAACCTTAAACTTTAAACTATTTTTTATTCTAAAGTAACTAATTTATCTACGCTCCAAGCTTCCGGTTTGTCGTTGAATAATTTCTTGGTGAATGTCCAAACATCGTAAAAAAGTTCGGAATTTCTGTAATTTTCTAAATCAGCTTCGGTTTCCCAATAGCTGTAGGTAAAGAAAATACTTTTATTGTTTTTATCTTGATACAATTCTAAGAAACGATTTCCGGGCGCATTTCGTATTTTATCTTTCATCAACTCGAAGTTTTCTAAAAATGCAGGAATATGTTCCTTGTGAAAACTCAATTTTACTATTCGTACAAACATTTAGATTTATGATTTAAGAATGATGATTAACGATTTTAGATTTTGAAACTGATTACTGAACACTGCTATCTGAATACTATATTTATTAGATCTCTATAATTCAATCCCAGTAAGCTATTCGCAGAACCTACTTTAGAAGGATTGCTTCTGAAAATGGCAATTTCAAGAAAACCGGCTTCGTTGAAAATGGCTAATTTTTCGCCTTCATACGATTTAATCGGATATTTTTCAGAACTCGCTATTGCGGAATAATTGGGCAAAATTGTTTTGATATTTTTAGTTTTCAAAACAATTTCATACGGTCTTCCTTTGGCAACTTCAATAAAATATTTTTTAGAAATATTGGTAATTACATTTCCAAAATGATCAATGTAAATCACATGACCTTTTAATGAATTCCCGTCATCTGAAATAGTGGCTTGCAGATTTGTAACTTGCTTAATCGTATTTATTTCTTTGCCAATAACATTCATTAAGCCGCCTTTGGCTAAATGGCAGGCTACTTTTACAAATACATCCAGATCGGTAGCTTCGTTTGGTAAACGATCGTGAATATTAATTGCGACCATTTTTTGAGGAACAATTTTTTGCGAAAGCATACTTAAAATCCCATTATCAGCTGCAATAAAATAATGATCGTTCCATTGCATTACAATATGTTGGTTCTCCTTATTGGATTCCATATCCACTCCTACAAGATGAACCGTACCTTTTGGAAAGCTAGCATAGGAAGCTCCAATAATGTAACTTGCTTCTAATGTGTTGAATGGGTCAATATCATGTGAAATATCAATGATTTTAGCTTCGGAATACTCAGATAAAATCTTCCCTTTTAACGCACCTACAAAGTGGTCTTTCAAGCCGTAATCGGTAGTTAGGGTAATTATTGACATAAATTTGTTTATAACTATTTGGTGTTATGTAAACCTTATTTTATTAAATTTGAGAAGTGCAAAGCTAATAATAGTAAACTCAAAAAACGAAAAACAAAAAACAATTTCTATTTAAAAACAAGAAATATACCCGACAGCCAATTGATTTATAAAAAAATTAATTCTAATTTAAAACTACCTCATTTGAACGAAAGAATAATCGAGCTAATAGACATCGCTCCAAAAGATTTTTGGGGCGCTCAAGACACTCATCTTGAAACAATTAAAAGATACTATCCAAAATTAAAAATTGTCGCTCGGGGAACCACTTTAAAAGCTTTTGGAGAAAAAGAGGTTTTAGACGAGTTCGAAAAACGTTTTCAGCGGTTAATGCTACATTTTACACGTTACAACACTATCGACGACAATGTTATTGAGCGTGTTATTCTAAGCGACGGTCAAGACGAGAAAAAAGTATTGGGACATGATAAGATTTTAGTACATGGAGTAGGAGGAAAAATCATCAAACCTATGACACCCAATCAACAATTGTTGGTGGATACCATGGAAAAAAATGATATGGTTTTTGCAGTGGGACCAGCGGGAACCGGAAAAACGTATACTGGTGTCGCGATGGCCGTAAAAGCACTGAAAGAAAAGCAAGTCAAACGTATCATACTGACGCGTCCAGCAGTAGAAGCAGGGGAGAACCTTGGTTTTTTACCCGGCGATATGAAAGAAAAATTAGATCCTTACATGCAGCCTTTGTATGATGCGTTGCGCGATATGTTGCCTAACGAAAAACTGGAAGATTATATTTTAAAGGGAATTATCCAGATCGCACCATTAGCATTCATGCGTGGTAGAACGTTAGACAATGCTTTTGTAATTTTGGATGAAGCACAAAATACAACACATTCTCAAATGAAAATGTTTTTGACACGTATGGGCAAAAGTGCTAAATTTATGATTACAGGAGATCCTGGTCAAGTCGATTTACCACGTAGAACCATTTCAGGTCTTAAAGAAGCTTTGTTAGTTTTAAAAGACGTCGAGGGAATTGGGATTATTTATCTGGATGACAAAGACATTGTAAGACACCGATTAGTTAAAAAAGTAATTGATGCTTACAAGATGATTGAGAATAACGATTAGGAAATACAGAAAATTTTTTTTAAAAGCGTAAAAGGAATTTATTTTCAGTAGAAAATAGATTCCTTTTACGCTTTATTATTTTAAAGTAAAAATGGATTTTCTTTACGGATTAAAATAAAAATCAATCGATTCCTTTTGTATCTCTTCAAAATGCAATAAATTTGGAATTAATAAAATGTCAGTTAAAAAGAAATGATTTTAAAAGAAAAAATTAAAGTAGTTATTAGTGATTTAGATGGAACTTTACTCAATTCAGATCACAAAATATCCCAATATACCAAAACTGTTTTTCAAGAACTCCACAATCAAAATTATTTAATAATTGTAGCAACTGGTCGGCATCACTTGGATGCAATGCCTATTGTAGCAGGATTGGATGTTCCTCTTTATTTAGTTACCTCAAATGGTGCACGCATACACTCTCCAGAGAAAGAACTTCTTTTTTCTTTTAATATGGAAAGCGATGCTGTTAAATCCGTCTTGTCATTAGATATTGATCCTGAAATCACAACAGTATTGTTTAGAGAAAATGTTTGGCAAACAAACAAGCACAATGAAAAACTAAATGCATTTCAACCAGAAGTAAATTATCATCCTGAACTGGTAGATTTTGATAGTTTGGAAGATTTAAGTGCAATCAAAGTATTCTTCACACACCATAAACATTCGAAATTAATTGAATTAAGGGATCGGATTTTAGAGGACCATACAGGCCTTTTTAGTCATGCCTTTAGTCTTCCGCTGTGTTTGGAATTCATGGATAAATCAGTAGACAAAAGTATTGCAATTGCAAAAATTTTAGAAAAAGAGAATTTTGTTTTTAATGAAGCTATATCTTTTGGTGACGGATATAATGATGAAAATATGCTTAATTCTTCGGGTAAAGGCTTAGTAATGGGAAATGCTCCCGATAGTTTAAAGAATAAACTTTCTCATTTAGAAGTAATACTAAGTAATGATAATGAAGGAGTAGCTAAATATATAGCAAAACAACTATTAAATAGTTGAAAATTTTAAATGAATACTTTTAAAAAATAATTTTAGAATCCATTTTTAATAAAAACAGTAAAATGAATAAAAAACTAACCCTTGTTATCTGTATTTTGTTTTCCATAACAATACAAAGTCAAGCCCTTAAACTCGAAGAAATCATGAAAGGCAACACTTTCATTGGTGCGCAACCAGAAAATGAAAGATGGTCTTTAGATGGACAAAAAGTTTATTTTGACTGGAATCCTAATAATGAATTGGGTACAAGTACTTATTTTTGGAAAAACGGATTGTCAAAACCAGAACTAGCATCGCCAAATGAAGCTGCTTTTTCAAAATTAGATTTCAAAAAAACAGCCAATCCGGATTTGTATTATTACATCGATAAAGGAAGATTATTTTCATATTCTTTAAAAAGTAAAACAGCTAAAAAACTATACCAACAAAGCAGTCCGATTGCTAATTTGCAAATGAGTTCTGTGCCTGGAATACTTTATTTTAGACAAAATGAAAACCTCTTTCAGTTCAATACCAATGAAGGTTCTATTATTCAAATTACTAATTTCAGACGAGGAAAAGGAGAAGATGCCACAACGGAAAAAGAATCTTTTTTGAAAAGCCAACAGGAGGAATTGTTTCAATTTGTTAGAGATCAGGAAGCGCTTAAAAAATGGAATTTAGCAAAATCAAAAACTACAAAATCGGATTTTCCAAAGCCTTATTATTATGGAAAAAATACTTTTGGAAGCTTAAAAGTGGATCCAAAAGGAAATTTTGCGACTTTCAGATTAATAGAAGATTCAGAACGTAAGAATGAAAAAATGGAACTTTTCATTACTGCCGATGGGTACAACCAAATAGAAGATACGAAGGAAAAAGTTTCTGTAGAAAATTTGTTGGCAACCAAATTCGGAGTGTATAACATCGCCAAAGATTCTGTTTATTTCGTGAATTTTTCATCGTTGAGTCACATTCAGGATGTTCCAAAATATTTTGAATTGTACGAAAAATCAAAAACGTCAGAAAAAAAGAACAAACTAATCGTGGTTCAGGAACCTGTTTACAATGAAAATGGCTCTTACGCTATTGCTGAAATCAGAAGTCAGGATAACAAAGACCGATGGATTGTCAGTTTAAATTTAGAAAATGGAACTTTTCAGGAATTAGACCATCAACATGATGAAGCTTGGATTGGCGGACCCGGAATTCCTTCTAATTCTTATGGAAGAGGGACACTTGGATTTTTAGGAGACAATGAAACCGCATATTTCCAATCAGAAGAAACGGGTTATTCTCATTTGTATAGCTATAATTTAAAGTCAAAAAAGAAAACCCAACTGACCAAAGGAAATTGGGAAGTGCGCAACGTGACTTTGGCAAAAGATAAAAAGTCTTTTTATTTGATCACAACGACTACGCAACCGGGAAACAGAAATTGCTATAAATTGGAAGTTTCAAATCCGGTTTTACAACCTATTTTAATTAAAGATGGCGCTCATGAGGTGAGTTTGTCTCCAGATGAAAGTACTTTATTGGTGCGTTATTCGTATAAAAATAAACCTTGGGAATTGTATGTAGCTCCTAATAAAAAGAATGCAAACTTAAATCAGATAACGTCTTCCACATCGGAAAGTTTTAAAGGATATTCTTGGCGTGAACCGGAAGTAATTACCTTCAAAGCGCAGGATGGAACTCCCGTAAATGCCAGATTGTACAAGCCACAAACTGCCAATGCGAATAAAGCTGCCATCTTGTTTGTTCATGGTGCCGGTTATTTGCAAAACGCACATAACTATTGGAGTACGTATCACAGAGAATACATGTTTCATAATTTATTGGTAGACTTGGGGTATACCGTTTTGGATATTGATTATAGAGGCAGCGATGGATATGGACGTGATTTTAGAACTGGAATTTACCGTTTTATGGGTGGAAAAGATTTAACAGATCAAATTGACGGAAAGAAATATCTGGTCGAGAATCATGGAATTGACGCGTCAAGAGTTGGAATTTATGGAGGTTCTTATGGAGGTTTCATCACGTTGATGGGAATGTTGACGACTCCTAAAGAGTTTGCTTCGGGAGCTGCATTGCGTTCCGTTACTGATTGGGCACATTACAATCATGGCTATACCGGAAACATTCTTAATTTCCCGGAAACAGATCCAGATGCCTATAAAAAAAGTTCGCCAATCTATTTTGCCGATAATTTACAAGGCGATTTATTGATGCTTCACGGAATGGTAGATGACAATGTAGAGTACAAAGATATTGTTCGTCTGTCTCAGCGTTTTATTGAATTAGGTAAGAAAAAATGGAGTTTATCAAGTTTCCCAGTGGAAGCACATGGTTTTAAAGAAACCTATTCATGGGTTGATGAATACAGCCGAATATTAAATTTATTCAACAATACGTTGCTTAAAAAATAACTTTAGAGATAAAAATGAAATTTAAGAGTTCTGTTCTTTGCGAAACTCTATGAAATAGTTTTAAATTTGCAGGAACAAAAATAAACACACACAACTAGTATAATGAGCAATACCATCACAACTACGGATTTTAATTTTCCAAACCAAAAATCTGTTTACCGCGGCAAAGTAAGAGAAGTGTATAACATCAATGATGACCTTTTGGTTATGGTAGCTACAGACAGGCTTTCGGCTTTTGATGTAGTTTTACCAAAAGGAATTCCATATAAAGGTCAAATTCTAAATCAGATTGCTACAAAATTCATGGAATTAACACAGGATATTGTTCCGAACTGGTTGATTGCAACTCCTGATCCTAATGTTGCCGTAGGTCATTTATGTATCCCTTTTAAAGTAGAAATGGTCATTCGCGGTTATCTTTCAGGTCATGCTGCTCGTGAATATGCGCTTGGCAAAAGAGAAATTTGTGGAGTGAACATGCCAGATTATTTGAAAGAAAATGATAAATTTCCGGAACCTATCATTACGCCGACCACAAAAGCGGATAACGGAGAACATGATGCTGATATTTCTCGTGAGGATATTTTATCAAAAGGAATTGTTTCCGAAGATGATTATGTTGTTTTAGAAAAATTCACAAGAGATTTGTTTCAAAGGGGATCTGAAATTGCAGCCAGTCGTGGTTTGATTTTAGTGGACACTAAATATGAATTCGGTAAAACTAAAGAAGGTGTAATTGTTTTGATTGACGAAATTCACACACCGGATTCTTCTCGTTATTTTTACGCCGAAGGATATCAGGAACGTCAAAACAAAGGCGAAGAGCAAAAACAATTATCGAAAGAGTTTGTTCGTCGTTGGTTAATCGAAAATGGTTTTCAAGGACTAGAAGGACAACAAATTCCAAATATGACGGATGAATACATTCAAACAGTTTCTGAAAGATATATCGAATTATACGAAAATATCTTAGGAGAGAAATTTGTAAAAGCAGACATCAGTAATATAGACGAAAGAATTGAGAAAAATGTCTTGGAATATTTAGCCAATAGATAATTATTTTCTTAAAAGATAAATGCAAAACCGCAATTCATAATTCTGAATTGCGGTTTTTTTATTTTTTAAATACGGATTCGTAGCAAGTAATCCATTCTTGAACGGACATTTTTTGAACGAGTTCAGCAATTAAGTCAAACGGAATTTGGTCCATCTTCTTAAATCGGATGCAACTTTTTCCCATGTCTAATTTTTGTGTGCTGTGTTTTGCATATTCGGTAACAAACCAATTCAGTAATTTCGGCTTAGCATAAATTCCCATGTGGTACAGCGCGATAAAATTTTTCTGGGATGCAATGCCTATAAAAGGTAACGGAAGTTTCGGTTCGCAATGATATCCATCAGGATAAATAGAATGTGGAACTACATAGCCAATCATACCGTATGACATTTGTTCAACAAATCCTTTTGGAATATTCTCTAGAATAGTCTCTCTAAGTTTTGTGAAAGCTTCTTTTCTCTCCTCAGGAATTGCTTCTAAATACGCTTCAATTGATGTGGCAGTTGATTGCATTTTAAGAATTGTTTGAGTAAAGTTACTAAAAAAACCGCAATTCATAATTTGAACTGCGGTTTTTTAGCCCCGATAGCAGTGGAAATCCTTTTCCTTTTTGCTGCCAAAAAGGAAAAGATTATAACGGATAGCGGGATTAGCTCCAAAAGCTATTTGAAATAAGAGAATGTTTCTTCGTTTTCTAACTTCAACAAGGTTTCATAAATTAATTTGATCACGTTTTCAACGTCATCACGATGCACCATTTCAACCGTAGTATGCATGTAACGCAACGGCAATGATATCAATGCTGAGGCTACGCCACCATTACTGTATGCAAATGCATCGGTATCGGTACCCGTAACACGAGAAGAAGCTAATCTTTGGAATGGAATTTCGTTTGCCATGGCAGTTTCTAAAATCAATTCTCTCAAATTATTCTGAACAGCCGGCGCATACGTTACTACAGGACCTTTACCAATTTTTGTGTCACCTTCAATTTTCTTATCAATCATTGGAGTAGTAGAGTCATGACAAACATCGGTAACAATCGCTACGTTTGGTTTGATGGTTTTGGTAATCATTTCAGCACCTCGAAGACCTACTTCTTCCTGAACCGAATTGGTAATGTACAATCCGAAAGGAAGTTTTATTTTGTTTTCGTGTAATAAACGAGCCACTTCGGCAATCATGAACCCACCCATACGGTTGTCAATAGCGCGACAAACAAATTTATTTTCGTTCAAAATCATGAATTCATCAGGATACGTAATCACACAACCTACATGAACACCCATTTTATCAACTTGCTCTTTGGTTTCACAACCAATGTCAATGAAGAGATTGTCAACTTTTGCCACTTCTTCTTTACTTCTATTTCTCGTATGAATCGCAGGCCATCCAAAAACTCCTTTTACAATACCGTTTTTAGTATGTATATTGACACGTTTTGAAGGGGCAATTTGATGATCTGAACCACCGTTTCTAATCACATAGATTAATCCGTCATCCGTAATGTAATTAACGTACCAGGAAATTTCGTCAGCATGACCCTCAATTACTACCTTATAAGGTGCATCCGGATTTATGATTCCTACCGCTGTACCGTAGGTATCCGTTATAAAAGTATCAACATAAGGTTTTAAATAATCCATCCATAATTTTTGGCCACCACTTTCATAACCGGTAGGGGAAGCATTATTAAGATAGTTTTCTAAAAAGTCAAGTGACGACTTGTTTAATATTGATTTAGTGCTCATAAAATTATTTTTTTGCTAAATTATAAATTTGGCATTACAGTTGTATATATAATGTATAATTTTGGCAATTAAATTTCCCTACATGAAGCTAATTAAATTTTTGTTGCTTGTTCTTTTTACCACGATGTCTGTTAATGCACAGGTAATACCTCAGGATACCACAAAGATGGGCTATGAGTTAGAAAATGACGAATCCATTCTCAACGATACAATTCAATTACCGGAAGTATTAATATATAAGGAGAAAATGGATCCCGATGCAAGAAAACAATTTTTATTACTTCAAAGTCGTGTTTTTAAAACGTATCCTTATGCAAAACTAGCTTCGGAGCGATTGACGATTCTGAATAAAGGAATGGCAAACCTCAAAACAAATAAAGAGAAAAAAAGGTACTTTAAGATAGTTGAAAGTTATTTGAGTGAGGAGTTCGAAGCTAAACTCAAAAAACTCTCCCGTAAACAAGGTCAAATATTGGTAAAGTTAATTCATCGTCAAACAGGTACTACAACTTATGAATTGGTAAAAAACCTTAAAAGTGGCTGGAAAGCATTCTGGTCTAATACGGCCGCAAGTATGTTTGACATCAATTTAAAAACAAAATATGCGCCTTTCGATGTTAATGAAGACTATCTGATAGAAACCATATTAGTTCGGGCATTTGATTCCGGAAGATTACAAAATCAGAATCCAGCAAAACCAGTTGATTATAGCAATTTAAACGATTCCTGGGAGTCCAAAGCTGAAACCCTAAAAAAATAATTATCATTAGAGCGTTTCGCCATATATAAAGAGAGTCAATTAATCTAGGGATTAGTTGACTCTCTTTATATGTGGCGTCGGGCTATTCGCTACAAGTCCTCGTCCCGCCAAAAAAAAGGCGGTACTGTGGGCTTTTTGCTCCTATCCCTAACGCGAGCTTGTGTAAGGCGGAGCTTTTTGATTATTCGAATAATTCAGAATGACATCTAGACGACATATTTTGCTACCTTATATATAGGAGAGAATTTAAAAGGGATGTTTGTTATTATATAAGGTATAGGATAAAACTCTTATTTAGATCAATGTTTTGTTGAAATACATGTAAGGGAAGGTGTTTTGAATGTTCGGATCGTATTTAAGATCAGTAAAAGCGGTAATATTGATTAAGATCCGCAAGATTTACTAGATTAGTAATGGTAGTTGAAAGCGGTCCATCGTAACAGAAACAGGGTATTTTGCGAAGAAAGGTTGTTTGTGGGTTGTTTGATTGATGTTTTATTAAAAAAAGATTTGGTTTCAAAAAACGTTATATCAGTTAGTTAAAGATTAGGTTAAGAAAATATTAAAAAAAGCGTTTAAAAAAGCTTGAATAACTGAATAAATGGTGTAGTTTTGCACCCGCAATGGCGCAGAAGTTCTTTAAAATACTGGCAAGTTAATTAGATCGAGAGGGAAAATTTATTTTCTAAAAAAGATTTAAAAAAGCTTGTGAGATTAGAAAACG
>NZ_JBLVPK010000008.1:0-134484 GCF_048286535.1 Flavobacterium glucosi
ATTGACGATTTTTTAAAACTTCATTTACACAGCGAAGTTTAAATTCATAATTGTAACTGACTTTTCTTTCCATAAAAATACCCCCAGATAATGTCTAATTATTTGGGGGCAGTTCAACCAAGACAGCCTTTTTTATATAAAAAAACTGCTTCGTTTAGGAAGCAGTTTTTAACAAGAATTAAAACTAAAATCTAAATTTTTCCTTCTTTGATTTCTTCTACAATTTCAGGATTCAACAATGTTGAAATATCACCAAAATTTGAGTAATCCCCTTCGGCAATCTTACGCAAAATTCTACGCATGATTTTTCCGGAACGGGTTTTAGGCAAACCGGAAACAAACTGGATTTTATCGAGCTTGGCAATTGGTCCAATATGATCGGATATATGTTGGTTAATCTCTTTACTTAAGTTTTCTCTATCTCGATATTCTCCGGTTTCTTTGAGAATCACAAAACCGTACAAAGCATTTCCCTTAATGTCATGTGGGAAACCTACAATGGCTGATTCTGCAACTGCAGGATGCTCATTGATAGCGTCTTCTATCGGTGCAGTTCCCAAATTGTGTCCAGAAACGATAACTACGTCGTCTACACGACCAGTGATTCTGTAATATCCTACTTCGTCACGCAAAGCACCGTCGCCGGTGAAATATTTACCTGGAAAGGTAGAAAAATACGTTTCTTTATATCGTTGGTGATCGCCCCAAATCGTTCTGGCAATTCCTGGCCACGGAAATTTAATACACAAACTTCCGGTAACTTGATTGCCTTCAATTTCGTTGCGCTTTTCGTCCATCAAAACAGGTTGAATTCCTGGTAAAGGTAACGAAGCATAGGTTGGTTTTGTTGGGGTTACAAAGGCAATTGGCGATATCATAATTCCTCCGGTTTCTGTTTGCCACCACGTATCTACCACAGGACATTTTTTATCGCCTACGTGGTTGTTGTACCAGTGCCAAGCTTCCTCATTGATAGGTTCTCCCACGGATCCAATCACTTTTAAAGAGGTCAATTGGTAGCGTTGTACGTATTCGATGCTTTCTTTCGCCAAGGCTCTAATGGCTGTGGGAGCCGTGTAAAATTGGGTAATTTTGTGTTTTTCGATGGTTTGCCAAAAACGACTGAAATCAGGATATGAGGGAACACCTTCAAAAATTACTGTCGTAGCTCCATTCAATAAAGGGCCGTAAAGAATGTAGGAATGTCCGGTGATCCAGCCAATATCAGCGGTACACCAAAAAATATCATTGTCCTCATAATTAAAAACGTTCTTAAACGTATAGGCGGAATACACCATATAACCCGCTGTAGTGTGTACCATTCCTTTTGGTTTTCCTGTTGAACCGGAAGTATAAAGGATGAATAAAGGATCTTCGGCATCCATGATTTCGGCCACATTATTATTTGAAGCTTGGTCTAAAAGTGGCTGTAACCATTGGTCACGACCTTCTTTCATATTGATCTCTGAGTTGATTCTTTTGGCAACCAAAACGTTTTCCACAGAAGGACAATTCAAAAGCGCTTCATCAACGATACTTTTTAAATCGATCGTTTTGTTTCCACGATAGCCACCATCAGAAGTAATGACCATTTTACATTCGCTGTCATTGATTCTCGCCGTCACTGCTGATGCGGAAAATCCTGCAAAAACAACCGAGTGAATGGCTCCAATTCTGGCGCAAGCCAAAGTGGTAATCGCTAATTCAGGAATCATTGGTAAATAAATACAAACACGATCTCCTTTTTGTACGCCTTGTTCTTTCAATACGTTTGCCATTTTACAAACGCGCTCGTACAACTCATTATATGAAATATGCAATGCCTCTTCATTTGGATCATTCGGTTCAAAAATGATAGCCGTTTTATCTCCCTTTTTAGCAAGATGTCTGTCGATACAGTTTTTTGTAATGTTTACTTTGGCATTGGTAAACCATTTTATTTCGGCCTCAGCCATATTAAAATCCACTACTTTGTCCCATTGTTGGTACCAAGTAAAATTTTCGGAAGCAATTTTATCCCAAAATTTTCTAGGCTCGCGAATTGATTTTTTGTAATGCTTGAAGTATTCTTCTAAATTGTTAATTTTATAGTAACTCATGATTATTGATAAATTTTATACATTATAAACTCCTATTTTATTTTTTTTTAATGTTGCAATGATTTCTTCCACAATAGATTCGTCATCGATAGTTGAAGGAATCAGGAATTCTTCTCCATCTGTAATACTGCGCATTAGTTTTCGCAGGATTTTTCCCGAGCGCGTTTTTGGTAATCGCTGCACAATAACTACATTTCGTAAAGTAGCTAGTGCTCCAATTTGCTGCCGAACCAGTTTAATGGTTTCTTGTTCCAATTGATAATGCTCAATTTCGGCACCTAATTTGGTTACCACCAAAGCCAAAGGAATTTGCCCTTTCAATTCATCTTGAATTCCAATAACGGCACATTCAGCAACGGATGGATGAGAAGCAACAACTTCCTCCATTTCCGCTGTTGATAAACGATGACCTGCTACATTAATAACATCATCCGTTCTTCCGGTGATGAAAATGTAACCGTCTTTATCTTTGTAACCACCGTCACCAGAGAGATAATAACCATCAAATTTACTGAAATAACTAGCTTTAAAACGGGCTTCGTTCTCCCAAATCCCCAACATATTTCCTGGAGGTAAAGGTAGTTTTACGACAACCAAGCCTTCTTCATTTGCGTTTAATTCTTCGCCATTTTCATTAAAAATTCGAATGTCATACCCGCAAACTGCTTTTGTTGCAGAACCGGATTTCACAGGCAATTTTTCAATTCCAAGAGAATTAGCAATCATTGGCCATCCTGATTCTGTTTGCCACCAATGGTCAATTACAGGAATCGGAACGTGTTGTTGGTACCATTCTAATGTGGCATTGTCACAACGTTCGCCCGCCAAAAATTGATTTTTTAAACAACTTAAATCATATTGTTTGATAAATTCTCCGTCAGGATCTTCTTTTTTGATAGCTCTGATGGCGGTTGGAGCGGTAAACATCGTGCCTACTTTATGCTCTGAAATGATTCTCCAAAACGTACTGGCATCTGGAGTTTTTATCGGTTTCCCTTCAAAAATTATGGAGGTATTCCGATTCAATAACGGTCCGTAAAGAATGTAGCTGTGACCCACTGCCCAGCCCATATCTGAAGCTGCCCAAAAAGTCTCGTCTTCCTTTACATTATAGATGTATTTCATGGAAAATTTCAATGCCACGGCGTAACCACCGGTATCTCTTACGATTCCTTTTGGTTTACCCGTAGTTCCGGAAGTGTATAAAATATACAACGGATGATTGGAATGCAAAGGAATGCAAGGTGTTTCTTCTGAGCCGTAAACCAAGGCATCATAATCCACATCATATTTTTTAAACGGAATTCGGGCACCTAATTTTCTGTTAAAAACAATTACCTTTTTTGGTCGGTGAGACGCAAGTGCAATGGCTTCATCAACCAAAGGTTTGTAAGCAATTAAACGATCTACTTCAATCCCGGAAGAAGCGGTGATAATTACTCTGGGTTTGCAATCATCGATTCTGATAGCCAATTCATGTGGCGCAAAACCTCCAAAAACAACCGAATGAATCACGCCAATTCTCGCGCAAGCCAACATGGCAAATGCAGTTTGAGGAATCATAGGCATATAAATGATGGCAGTATCGCCTTTTTTTAATCCCAGTGATAGCATACCTCCGGCTAATTTTGCCACTTCTGTTTTTACTTCTGAATAGGTGTATTTTTTTACAGTTTGCGTTACTGGTGAGTCATAAATAAATGCGGTTTGATCGCCATATCCGTCCTGAATGTGCTTGTCTAATGCGAGATAACAAATATTCAACTCGCCATCTTTGTACCAAAGCGGATATCCATTCTCGTCTCTCGACAAAATCATTTCCGGTTTACTGTACCACTCAATTTCATCCGCTTGCGCTGCCCAAAATGCTTCCGGTTGTTCTATGCTTCTGGCATAAATTTCTTCGTATTTCATGGTGTTGAATTTGTTTCTTATTGAATTAAATCCTGTACTTGTTCTACTAATTTTTTGATTGAAAAAGGTTTGACTACATATAAATTAGCACCCAATGAAAGCCCTTTTTCAATGTCTTTTTCTTTGTTTTTTGCCGAAAGGAAAATGACTTTACAATGCTGCAGTCGTTCGTCTTTTTTTATTTGTTCCAATGTGGCAAAACCGTCAACCATGGGCATCATCACATCCAGAATAATTACATCGGGAAGTTGTTTTTTTAAAATATCCAAAGCCTCCTGACCGTCACGCGCGATGAATACTTCAAAATTGTTCTTCTTGAACGTATATTCCAATGCCATCACTATGTTTGGTTCGTCATCTACAATTAAAATTTTCTTCATTTTTTAATTATTTGCTTTTGTATTATAATTGGGTAACGTAAAGATGAAAGTGGCTCCATCAGTTACATTATTTTCACTCCAAATATTTCCTTTATGATGTTCTATAATTTGTTTGCAGATGGCCAGACCTAAGCCACTTCCTATTGGTTTTTTAATATTCTGGTTTCTGGACTGATAGAATTTGTCAAAAATCGCTTCGGCTTCTTCGGCTTTGATTAGCTTACCGTTATTGTGAATTTTTACTTCTATAGCGGTTTCCTTTTCAAGTATTGATAGGATTATTTTCCCATCTGTGTCTGAACAAAATTTTATAGCATTAGACAACAAATTATGAATCACCTGAATGATCCGCTCTTCATCATAAAAGGCTTTTATCACTTTGTTAGAATTATCGAATTCAACACTGATATTTTTGTTTTTTATTAATTGTTGTAGGGAATCTAATGTGTTTTTAATTGTTTTTGTAATGTTGTTTTTAGATAAATAAATCTTTTGTTTTCCGGTTTCAAATTTTTCTAAATCCAGAATTTTATCAATCAGACGATTCAAACGATCCGACTCCGAAATAATGTTTTGTAAAAACTGTTTTCTGAGTTCTTCTGGAATGTCATCATCGTCATGAAGAATTTCGCTGGCAGCCCGAATAGCGGTTATTGGCGTTCTCAATTCATGGGTAACAGTATCCAGAAATTCATCTTTTTGAATGTCTTTTTTTACTAATTCTAAATTGGCATTTTTTAATTGTTCGGATATTTTTTTCAATTCATTCGAAGTGTCCGTCAGTTTTTTGTTGATGATGATGTTTTCTTTGGATTCCTCCAAAATTCGCAACACTTCCGGCAAGCTGATTTTGTCTTCTTTGACTACGCTCGATATTAATATTTTGGCGGAAGCCGTACCAATATGTCCCGTCAATAAATTCTCGGCAAACTTTATAAATCGCGCATCAGCAGTGGTAATATTTCTATCAATGTTGTATTTTAAATTAAAAATAGTCAAAGCTCGTTTTGTACGATCTTCGCCCAGAAATCGCAGCAATACTTTTTGAATATCAGAGATGTATGCGGTTCCTTTCCATACAAAAGCATTTTCATGATTAGTGATGTATTTGTCAATATCCACAAACATTTCGGCATAATTTCGTTCTCTGTAATTGCCTTTAAAACTAACCGATACCGCAGAATAACTCAAGATGTTAATGAGCAAACTCCAGAAAACGGCATGCGGAATGGGGTCCAAATAATCCAACCCAAAAAGCTGAAAAGGTTTTAAAAGTTCAATTCCCCAAGGTCCTTCCTGAATAAAAAGACTGATTGATTTTGTGATTCCAATAGCGTACGGAATTAGCAACGTGTAAAAACAGGTTAAAAACCCAAGAATAATTCCGGTTACCGCACCATATTTAGAGCCTCTTTTCCAAAATATGGCTCCAAAAAATGAAGGTGCCAGTTGTGCGATAACAACAAAGGAAACCAATCCGACGGAAACCAAAGAATAATCTAAAATGAAAATTCTATAGATGGCATACGCCAAAATGATAAGAGAAAAAATACCAATTTTTCTACTGTTTACAATACGTTTGCTATTCTTTTTTTGCGAAGAATTTTCCAAAGAACCAATGAAACCGTATGGGATCAATAAATTGTTGCTCAGCATAGTGGCGAGTGATATTGAGGATACAATAATCATCGAAATGGCTGCCGAAAAGCCACCTAGAAAAACCATAACAGTCAATACGTTATTATCAAAAAGCTGAGGAATCAGCAAGGAATATGTGTCTGAATTATGACCTTTGCCTTCAAAAAGGATATTTCCGCCCCAAGCGATTGGAAATACAAAAATATTAAAAAGTAACAAATACAACGGAAAAAGCCAGATGGCTGTTCGAATATGAGTCTCCTTATTGTTTTCGACAATCGCCGTGTGAAATTGTCTTGGTAAAAGGAATATAGCAAACATCGATAAAACGCAAAGAAAAAACCAGTTGATTCCGTTTGTAATCCCGCCTATGGTGTTTTTTTTATCAAAATCTTTAAGGAGAGCCGCTTTTTGATAAATGTCATCAAATCCGTCAAAAACAAAATAGGTAACATAAATACCAACTATTAAAAAGAAAACTAACTTCAAGATGGATTCCATGGCTACGGCTGTTACTATACCGCGTCTTTTCTCGGAAGCATCTACATATTTTGTTCCATAATAAGATGCAAATAAAGCCAGCGCCATGCAAACATAAGTGGTAGTATCTGTAAAAATATTGTCACTGGATTGAGTTTTTGTTACTACATGAAAAGTTTCTGAAATCGATTTCAGCTGTAAAGAAATATAGGGCAAAATGCCAACAATGCAAATCATAGTTACCAATGCTCCCAGAAATCTACTGTTTCCGTATCGTAAAGAAATAAAATCTGCAATGCTGGAAATTTTATTTACTCTCGAAATTCGGATGATTCTTTTTAAGATAATCATCCAGGTAGGGATAATTAATATGGGCCCTAAATAAATGGGTAAATAACTCAAGCCGGATTCTGCAGCAACACCTATACTTCCGTAATACGTCCAGGCGGTACAATATACAGCTAGCGAAAAAGAATAGATGTAGGGATTATTTGTCCATTTAGAATGGCTTCTTTTTTCGGACCAATAGGCAATGTAAAAAAGAATCGACAAATAAAGCACCAATATTAATAAGAGTCCAATGCTATTCATAATATCTTTTTATGATTAGGTACGATATAGCAATTGAATACAGCCATGCCGAGAAGATATAAATGTAAATGATTGGGAATCCAAAAAGTGGTTTTGAACTGTCAAATAACAGCAAGAGTGGCACGTTCAAAGCTAATAGCATTAGCATTGAAAGGATAACCAACTTTTGTTCATGTCTCTTTTTCATAAGAAAATGCAGTTTGCTTTGCAGCGGAATGTGCTTTGATTTTTTAAAGATTCTGTATTCGAATCTGTGTTTTTGATTTAAAAAATAACCAATCTCTGCAAAAACATGCAGAGATTGGTTTTAAGTAATGCATTTAATTAATCGTTTTTTTCATCGTAATCACCCATTAAGGCATAATACCCAAAGGTTCCTAATCCTAAAACAATTAATGGGGTTAGGATGAAAAGGATTATAATCCCGAATACTAAATCCTCTTGTTTACCGGACATAAATTTGGGCAATCCAAAAGTAAAGATGCAAAAATAGGCTGCGGCAACTGCTAACGCTATCCAAACTAATCCTAAAAGTCTTTTTATTTGATTCATGTTGTGTTTTTTAAATGTGAGCGTTTTTGTCTTTGTTTTTAATGTAAACCATTCCAATCACAAAGCTGACAGCAGCTATAACAATTGGATACCAAAGTCCTTCGAGATAGAATTCCGGATTCCCGCCTTCTTTTGCATTTATAACAAAATAGGTTGAAATTGCAGGAAGCAGTCCTCCAAAAATTCCATTTCCTACGTGATACGGCAATGACATAGAAGTATATCTAATTTTCACTGGGAACATTTCTACTAAGAAAGCTGCAATAGGACCGTAAACCATAGTGACAAATAGCACTTGTACAAACACTAAAAATATCAAAGCCCAATTGTCACTGGAGTTAATTTTAATTGTTGTTTTGGTGTCTACTTTCGGTTTACCGTCTACAACCATAGCAATTCCGTTTTCTAAATGTACGGTTTTTATTTCTTGAAAAGTAGTTCCATCCACATACTCTTTATTGGTAGTATAGATAGAGTCCATCGTTTGCTTTTTGTTCTCTTTCAGCTCAGCGAGTAGCGTTGTTTTTTCTACCATTTCCGTTTTATTGGCTATCGATGTAGTTTCGTACATGCTTTTATAAATCGGTCTGTATAATATGATGGCTAGCAACATCCCGCCCATCATGATGTATTTTCTACCTACTTTATCACTTAACCAACCAAAAAGAATAAAAAATGGAGTACCAAGCATTAATGCAATTCCTAATAAAGTATCTACCTGAGAAGAATCAATAGACATTACCGTTTTCATGAAATTCATAGCATAGAATTGACCGGTGTACCAAACGACTCCTTGACCCATTGTTGCTCCAAATAAAGCCAACAAAACAAATTTCAAGTTGTAACGATTTCCAAAACTCTCTTTCAAGGGATTGGTACTGGTTTTTCCTTCTGCTTTTGCTTTAGCAAAAACAGGAGATTCATCCATATTTTTTCGAATCAAATACGAAACGCCCACCATGATGATCGATACCCAGAACGGAACTCTCCATCCCCATTCGTCAAATTGTTCCGGTGTAAGAATGTTTCTGGTCGTTAAAATTACCATCAAAGAGATGAATAGTCCAACTGTTGCAGTAGTCTGAATCCAAGAAGTCCAGTATCCTCTTTGCCCGACGGGAGCATGTTCGGCCACATAGGTTGCGGCTCCGCCATATTCACCACCCAAAGCAAGACCTTGAAGCAAACGAAGAATTAATACTAATAAAGGCGCCATGAATCCAATAGTTTCATAACTCGGGATACATCCAATCAAGAATGTGGCTCCACCCATTAATAACAACGTGACCATGAAAGTGTATTTTCGACCAATTAAATCGCCTAATCTTCCGAAGAAAAGAGCTCCAAAAGGACGAACAACGAATCCGGCTGCAAATGTTGCTAAGGTTGACAAGAATGCTGCTGTGGGATTATCTGAAGGAAAAAATTTAGTAGAAATTACAACGGCTAAACTTCCAAAGATGTAGAAATCATACCATTCGATCATTGTCCCCATTGAGGACGCGGAAATCACTTTCCAAATTCCTTTTGTTGATGTAGTGCTCATAAATTATTTTTTATGTTTAGGTTATAAATAGATTTGTAATTGTACTACGAATTCTCCTTTTGATCCGGAAATGTTAGATGGAGTAGTGTAAATAGGTCTTGTTGAATATTGTGCTGTGATTTTAGCATGCTGACCATCCAAGAAAAAATTAGTTCCAAGATCAAATTGGGTACTGGACTGATCTAAAGCGTCAAAGTTTTTGTAGGTAAAAGCGCCAAAAGGTTGCACGCGTACTTTTGGTTTGTCTGCTTTGCTAGGTAATAAAATTCCCGCTTGTGTGTACCAGATATTTCCTGATCCAATAGTAGCTTGTGCATTTCCAGGCCCTGCCATTGCTCTGTTTCCTGTGAAGTTTGGGTCAACGGAACCAATGTTCATAATGGCTACATTACGCAAATAGTTGGGTCCAAAATCATAATCGTAGAAAACACTATATCCGGTTACAGCCATTTTATTTTCTTTTTTTCCAACAGGTAAATCAAGGAAAACATCTGCTGCAAAAAGATTGATGTTGTGTTTACTAATGGTATTATTTACTGAAGATTTAGTAGCGTCAGGTGCCGTGTAAAAACCAGCGCCAATATTGAACACTTTTTTAGTTCCAAGGTAACTGCCCACTTTATAAGGAAGCACATTAGCTTCTTGCTCTAAGAATTGGTATTCAAAATAACCGGCTTTGGACCATTTTGTATTGCCACTATTGTCAACTGCTACCGCATTATCCGCTGAGGTTACATTCGTAGGAATTAAGTTGGTTGCGTATGGTTTGTTATAACTCACACGGTATTCTAATTTACCATATTTTCCTTTAGCAAATAAACCCATTTGTCTGGCAAACTGATCGGAGTTTTCAATTAACGGCCAGTTGAAGATAGGTGCGTCAATAGTCAGAAAATTTAATGTAGAGGCCATTGTTGCTCTGGATAATCCCATGTAATAATGCAATCCACCACCCAAAGTCAAGCTAAATTTTTTGTCTTTTTCAGGTAAAACTACTGCGTATTCGTTCCATGCATCATGGAAAAACAGCCCTGGTTTTTTTCCGGCTCCGTATCCACCAGTGCCTGAAGTTCCCGCTGCGCCACCATTAGTAAAGGTTTGATTGTTGATACCAAAGTGTGTTACAATCATGTATCTTTTAGATATCTGAGAGTAAGCAAGAAAACGCAAACGTCTGTTGCCAATGTCGGTTCCTGTTGTGGCTGCTTCATTTCCAATGATTGTTCCGGGGTTCATTTGGCTGGAACGAAACCATATTTGGTTCCATGCAATAAATCGCATGTATTTTGAACCATCTTCGTTCAAATTGAATTTCATTCCGCTACCATAATCAGTGGAGCCTTGTGAAAAACCTTTTAGGGACAATAAGAGTATTGCCGCTATAAAAAATATTTTTTTCATAAATAAAATTTTGGTTGTTAAATGGTTGGTTAATAAAGTACCAAATTCTATTATTTTATTCTGAAAAAAAATTTAGATATATTTATATGTAAAGAGTATAGTTAATCTTTAAATCTTTCCCATTTTATGAGCATGAATTTATCTCCAAGTTCTGTTATAATCATTCCTGCTCCGGATAATAATTCCTTCTTTTTTAAGAACTCAATGAGCTCTAAATGACTAAAAATCTTGTAAGTAGGATGATAGTTGGCGTGAGATGGTTTTTTTATGTTGAAGGTTTTTACCCAGTTGCTAACCGTGACATGTGATACGCCAAGAATGCGCTCTATTTCGCGAAAACTGAGTCCTTCCAGATACAGTTGTAAAGCCTTGGTGACATAGTAATCATCTATCTTTTTTCCTATTTTATTGACGGTAAAATAGTACTTGCATTTTTTGCATAAATACCTTTGTTTGCTGTTGATAACGCCGCTTTTTATAATTTGATTGTTTTGACATTTAGGACAGCTTAAAATCTCCATGTATATAAATTTTGCATAAATATAGTAAATTAGCAACTATCTGAAAGAGAATTGTATAATAAAATCGTTTTAAATTTATTAAAGGTGCATTTTTATTGAAAAAAAGTGTGTGTTTGATAAATTTCGCGGTTTTTAAAATTTCGAGATTGTTTAGAATCCCAAATGTGGTTTTAAATCGCTTTGTTTGCAATAGTGTCTTTTGTTTTAATTCGGTAACTCGATAGGATTAATCTTTGCTGTGAAATTTTCATAAAAAAGAATCTAAATAAGTATTTATACCTATTTTTTAAAAAATGGTATGATTCAAGTCGACAAAGCGTTATCGATTATTACAGAAAATAGTTGCAAGATGCCCATCAGAAAAATTAAAGTGGCTAAATCACTTGGTTTTATATTGGCAGAAACAATTTATTCACCAATAGATATGCCTCCTTTCCGATAATCAGCGATGGATGGTTATGCTTTTGCGAATGGTGAATTACAACAATTTGATGTGGTCAGCACGTCACAGGCCGGGGATTTTTCGAATAAAAAGATAAAGGAAAATCAGGCAATACGCATATTTATGGGAGCTTATGTTCCGGATTATTTGGACACCGTTGTGATGCAGGACCATTCTGTGTTTAAAAATAAAACGGTCGAAATTACCAAAATGCCATTTCGTTTTGCCAATATCAGAAACCGGGAAAACCTCTATTTTTTTGGAAAAAAAGACAAGAGAATTATTTTGCATTGCCGGGAAATCCAGGATCAACATTCCCGGGTTTTTATATTTACGTTCATCCGGCGCTAAAAATAAGGATGGGTTTTGGATCCATTTATTTGCCAAAAATTAAAAAAAATTACTGTTCCGTTTGAAAACACAACCGGAAAATCATTGTTTTGAAAGGATTGTATGGCGATGAAAAAGGCACGATATTAGAAAGTCAAAGTTCAGCATTGTTGAATACTTTTGCAACAGCAAATGCTTTATTTTTTTGCCTTATGATGTGATGGATATTGAAAAAAATCAGGAAGTGATGATTTTTCCAATTGATTGAAAGATTAAAGAATGTAGTTAGAAGCAAGAAATAAGAGAAAAGATAAAACTAAATTTAAGATTGATTTTTTAGTTTTAAAGTCAGTATTATAATCTCGATTCTTGTATCTAACTTCTTTTCATCTCTTTAAAAATAAAAAAATGAAAGTATCAATTCTTTTTGGAGGGAAAAGCAGCCGAATGCAGTCGGAGAAAGGCTTGGTGTTGTACCAAAACAAACCTTTTATCGAGCAATTATTGAAACTGTTTTGCCACTATCAAGTAACATATAATTGATTACCAATACAAACGATTGCGATTGTTTAGCATACAAGAAAATAAAAGATATAGTTGTTGATAAAGGACCTTTGGGCGGTATATATACGGCACTGGTTCATTCAGAAACGGAGAGGAATTTGATAATGAGTTGCGACATTTCATTGATTCCTACCGAAATACTATTGAAACTGATTAAAAAGCATGGTACAAATTTTGATGTTTCTGTTTTTGAAGATATGCATCGAATTCATCCTTTGATAGGAATGTATTCTACAACTATACTGCCTGTTTTAAAAAAGGCAATTGATGCTACTGATTTGCAATTGATGCACTTCATTTCAAATGTAAAACATCAATTGATTCCGATTACGGATGCCAAAAGACACATGTTTAAAAATATAAATTCTGTTGCCGAGTTAAACGAATTGAATACCAATTTATCTAATTAAAAATGAAAAGTTCAAATACACCAAAATTGACAATCGTAGGAGCAGGTCCCGGAGATATAGAGTTGATTACTTTAAAAGCAATCAAAGCGCTGGAAAGTGCCGATGTAGTTTTGTATGATGCGCTTGTAAATGAAGAATTACTACAGTATGCGACCCATGCAGAAATCATTTTTGTGGGGAAACGTTTTGGTTGTCATGCCTACAGTCAAGATCAAATTAATGAATTGATTGTGTCGATGGCAAAACGTTTTGGTAATGTTGTTCGATTGAAAGGCGGTGATCCATTCGTTTTTGGAAGAGGAAGTGAAGAAATTGAATATGTTGAAAAATTTAATTTGGAAACCGCGATTGTTCCCGGAATTTCATCAGCTTTGGGAGTGCCGGCGTCCAATGGAATCAGTTTGACACAACGAAAAATTGCCGAAAGTTTCTGGGTGATTACTGGAACTACATCGGATCATAAATTGTCTAAAGATGTGGCTTTGGCTTCTAAATCATCAGCAACCGTGGTGATATTGATGGGAATGAATAAATTGGATGAAATCATTTCGATTTATAAAAACAATAGAACTGATGATTTGCCAGTTGCCATCATTCAAAATGGAACAAAGGACACTCAGAAAAAAGTGGTGGGAACCATAAGTTCTATAACGAAATTAGTCGAAGAGCAGCAACTTTCCTCTCCGGCAATTATTGTCATTGGTGAAGTGGTGCGAGATGCTTCAAAATTAACGACTTATTTTCAGGAGAAGAATTTAGAAGATGTGCCTATTTTTGGTAAAGAAATAGTTGAAAACAGTACTTTTACTGAGAAGAAAAAATAGTTTGTAGTCGAAATACGATAAAGTAACTGAGTCGAAGGTCTTAAAGTCCGTTTTCGATAGCGATTATCTTTAATGATTGGCTTAAACATTTTAAAGTACAAAAAAATTAAAAAGGAGCTCGTAGTTTCTATAATTAGTCGTTATCAGATACAACCTGCAACTTTAAACTTTAAACATTTTAAAAAAAATGGTTGATATTACACATAAAATAAGTACGCTCCGTACCGCAACAGCAAAGGCAACAGTAATTGTGAGTCTTCAGGCTACAATTGATGCCGTTGTAAATAATCTGGTTCCAAAAGGAAATGTACTGGAAATGGCCAAAACGGCCGGTCTATTTGCGGTGAAAAACACGCATTTATCGATTCCGGATTGTCATCCGATTCCAATTGAATTTACATCGGTGGAATATGAAATCAACGAATTAAGCATTGACATTATTTTCAACGTGAAAACGGTTTACAAAACCGGAGTTGAGGTAGAAGCCATGCACGGTGCTTCGATTGTGGCACTTACGATGTATGACATGCTGAAACCAATTGACAAAAACATCGAGATTTCGACCATTAAATTAATCAGTAAAGAAGGCGGGAAATCGTCTTTCAAAAATAAATTTCCAGACGCCATTACAGCGGCGGTTTTTGTTTGTTCAGATTCTATTTTCGCGGGGGATAAGCAAGATCGTTCGGGTAAAATCATTGTCGAAAAACTGGAAGTTTGCGGAGTCGAAACGACGCATTACGAAATCATACCGGATGAAATGGATGTGATTCAAGAGCGAACTAAAGCTTTCGCAAAAGAAAATCAATTGATTGTTTTTACCGGAGGAACCGGGCTTTCGCCAAGAGACGTCACACCGCAAGCACTGGAACCTTTATTAGAAACCAGAATTTCGGGAATTGAGGAAGCCATACGCAATTATGGGCAACAACGGATGCCGTATTCGATGCTTTCCAGAACAGTCGCGGGAACTTTAGGAAATTCGTTGGTATTGGCTTTGCCAGGTTCGACCAATGGCGCAAAGGAATCCATGGATGCCATATTTCCTCATGTGCTGCATGTTTTTCATATATTAAAAGGGAATAATCATGACGCCAAATAACGCTGTTTTAACGGATGATTTTGGACGTAAACACAACTATTTGCGTATTTCCTTAATTGAGAAATGCAATTTGCGTTGTACCTATTGCATGCCAGCCGATGGAATTGTATGAAGTCCAAAAGCGAGCTTGATGCCAGCTGACGAAATTCACGCCATCGCCCAAACATTCGTCAATAATGGTGTTGACAAAATAAGATTGAACGGCGGAGAACTGCTATTAAGAAAAGATTTTCCTGAAATTACAGCCAAACTGGGGTCACTTTAAACAGAGATTTCCAGTCTGTGGATGTTGCCGCTTTGTTTTTCATAAAGAAATCGAATTACAATCCAAGAGCCTCTTTTATCAGTTGAAAGTTTGTTGTGCTGAAGTTGATTTTTAGGGCTTCCTGATGTCCTTTTTCAGACATCTTGTTCCAAGTTTTCAGAATGATGTTTTTCAGTTTTTCCCTGTCGTGTTTGTGCACAAATGGGTCTAAATAATATTCCAGAAATACGAGACAAATTACATCTTCGAGGAGTTGCGTTTCGGCATCTTTTTTGAGTAATTTTTTTTCGATTAAAAAAGAAACCCGAGCGATAAATTCTTCGGAATATCCTGCTTTTGCTAAAATTGCAGCCGTAGTTTCAGCATGGAATTTTTTCAAATCTTCGCGCCATTTCAAATAGCCCACACGATCCATGGGATAGGATTCTCTGGCTACTTTCCATCGGCAGATGTGTTGTGCCTTGGATGCAATCTGAACAACTTCGGAAGCATTTGGATGAAAATTCATCAGTCTTTCATACATTCGATTCGAATATAATAATTCTTTTGGATAAGTTGTAGCTTGGTATATTTCGTAATTTGGATCTTGTGCGTTTTCTGCATCGATCCATGCGCTGGCTTCTTGGAAGGGAGTTGTTGTCATTTGAAAAGTTAAAAATCAAAGATACATAATTATTCCAAAAAGCCTACGAAGACCTCGTTTTCAACAATTTTTACCGGATAGGTGGCAATTTTTAACTCATCTCCATTCAAATCATCTCCATCTACAAGAGAGAATGTTTTCTTGTGCATTGGACACGCAATTTTCGGGATATTATCTGCGGATCTTGTCATTGCTCTAGATAAGACCATTTCCATTTTGTGGAGACACGCATTTTGACATTTGTACCATTCATTTCTTCTTTTGAAGTTAAAAACGGCAATTGGTTTGTTTTTAGGGAAATTTATGGTTTAGAATTATGAATTCTATTTTTTATTTATGACTGTCCGCTTTGCGTACTACGATTGTTTTTATGCCACAGATTTAAAAGATTTTCATGGATTTCCTTAATAAATCGAATTCACTTTTCTCTAATCTGTGGAAATTTTTTAAATCTGTAGCTAAATAAAGGGGAGAAGCAGATGTGACAGTTTGAAGAAGAGTCTTGTTGGGAATTGCTTAAAAACAAAAAACCCGAATATTTCTATTCGGGTTTCGTGGTACCTCCAGGGATCGAACCAGGGACACATGGATTTTCAGTCCATTGCTCTACCATCTGAGCTAAGGTACCTCGCTATTGCGGGTGCAAATATAGAATGATTTTTAGTTTATCCAAAACATTTTTTAAAAAAAATCAATTCGTACCTTCGCAACATCAAAAACCATATTATGATTTTAGTTGTCGATGTTGGAAATACCAGAATTAAAGCAGCTGTCTTTGAGGGTGCTACCCTTTTTGAACTTTTTGTTTTTTCTAAAATAGAACTTCAAAAAAATATTGAAAATATTTTAAAAAATTCAAAAAAAATAACTGATTTGGTCGTTTCGTCTGTTGGAGCTGTCGAAAAACAGTCTTTTTTAGTCTTTAATAAAGTGCTGAATGTTCATTTTCTGTCTCCTGAAGATTCTTTTCCGTTCCATAATTGTTATGCGACTCCTAAAACCTTGGGCGTTGACCGCATGGTTCTTGCGGCAGGAGCAACGCTTCGGTTTCCGAATCAGAATCGATTGGTTATTGATGCAGGAACGTGTGTTACGTATGATTTTATTGATGAGAAAGATAATTATTTGGGCGGAGCCATCGCGCCAGGATTGCGATTGCGCTACGAAGCGTTGCATAATTTTACGGCCAAACTTCCTTTGTTATCATTAGAAAGTCCAAAAGATTTCATTGGAACATCCACTTCTGAATCGATTCATTCTGGGGTGGTTAACGGTTTCGTATATGAGATTAACGGTTTCATCGATGAATATAAGGCAAGATATTCAAATTTTATAATAATTTTAACTGGTGGTGACACAGATTTTTTGGCTAAACGATTAAAAAATACCATATTTGCCAATTCAAATTTTCTTCTGGAAAGTTTGAATCAAACATTTCAATATAAAATCAAAAATGATTAAAAAAATTATAATAAGCGCATGTTTGCTTTTATCATTAGTGTCTTTTGCTCAAGAAGGAACTTCCTCTCCCTATTCTTTTTACGGAATAGGGGATGTAAGATTCAAAGGAACGCTTGAAAACCGCTCGATGGCAGGGGTAGTTGTTGAGCAGGATAGTATACACATGAACTTGCAAAATCCAGCCAGTTATGCAAATCTTAAATGGACTACTTTTACTTTAGGAGGAACGTACGGGACTACCACTTTAAAAAACAATACTGAATCAGCGAATGCCAGAAGAACTACTCTGGATTATCTTGCAGTTGGTTTGCCTTTGGGTAAGTTTGGATTGGGTTTTGGATTGATTCCGTATTCTTCTGTTGGGTATAAAATTGAATCTATTTCAGAAAGTGCAACAGAAAACAACAAGCGTTTTAACGGCACAGGTGGTTTGAATAAAGCTTTTTTGGGTGTAGGATATAAAATTGCGCCTAATTTTAGTGTGGGTGCCGATGTGAATTATAATTTTGGAAAAATTGAAACCAATAGCCTTGAATTTATTACTGGAGTTCCTATTGGGACACGTGAATTGAATTCAGCAGATTTATCTGGCGTAAATTTTAATCTTGGAATGATGTACCAAACCAAGATTTCCAAAAAAATATCTGTTTTTAGTAGTTTGACTTATTCATTGGAGAGTAGTTTGACATCTAAAAACACGAGAAATATTTCGACCGTAATCTATAATTCAAATTATGATTTAGCTGTTGTTGATGCTCTTGATGAGATGAAAACACAGGCAAGAATGACAATGCCAAGTAAGATATCATTAAGTGGAGGAATTGGAGAAGCTAGGAAATGGCTTGTTGGCGGTAAGATTTCATACGGTAAAACTTCGGGTCAGGCAAATGATTATAATGATGCAGCTAATGTGGGTTATGGAAAATATGGTAACGTGAGTTTAGGAGGGTATTATGTCCCTAATTACAATTCGTTTACAAGTTATACAAAAAGAATTGTTTACAGAGCAGGTGTTAAATATGAAAAAACAGGGTTGGTTATCAACTCAGAATCTATAAACGATATGGGATTAACTTTTGGTTTAGGGCTCCCGATAACAGGTAGTTTCTCAAATGTAAATTTTGGTTTCGAAATAGGAAAAAAAGGAACTACAAAAGCAAATCTTGTTCAGGAGAACTATGCCAATTTAAGTGTGAGTTTTTCGCTTAATGATCAATGGTTTGTAAAACGAAAATTCAACTAATAACAAGAATTGGTACTATTGCCAAATATCTTGGTCAAGTTCAGCCGTATGACTTTAGTCAAAAAACAGTATCTTAAATCAGTTGTCACAGTTTTTGCTGTGACGCTATTTTTTGGTTGCGAAAGCAATTTTAAGGAAATTCAGAAGATTAATTTTTCGGAATTTATTCCTAATAGTGACGCGGATATGGTGAATTTAAAATACACTGATTCGGGACGAATTACGGCAATTTTGGTTAGTTCTAAAATGTTGGATTATTCCAGTGTTGATTTTCCTTTTACGGAATTTCCAAAAGGAATTGATGTTACTTTATTCGATAAAAAAGCGAAGAAAACATTTATCAAATCCAATTATGCTATTTCTTACAAAGGCACAAGTATCATTGATTTACAAGGGAAAGTGAGGATTTTTACGGAAGATGGTCAGACCTTAGAAACGGAGCAATTGTATTTTGATCAAAAAAATGAATGGTTTTTTACCGAAAGAAGATTTAAATTATCAGATCCAAAAGGAACTTCAAATGGACAAGGAATCGATTTTAGTAAAGATTTTAAAGTGATTAATTCTCAAAAAATAACGGGCGAAATAGAATCAGCCGATTAATACAAATACATTATGAATTACCTAAAATACACACAATACGTTTATCTTGTTTTTGGCGCCTATTTCATTTATGATGGGGTCACTAAATTGAATGATCCTGAAGGAACGTTTTGGCTGAGTTTCATGATTGCAGGATTGGCTGTTTTTATGTTTTTCTTCAGAAGAAAATTTGCCAAAAAATTTGATGATCGCAACAAAAAATCCTAATCAATGGAAGTTAGTATTATCATATTGTGTCTAATACTAAGTGCTTTTTTCTCAGGAATGGAGATAGCCTTTGTCTCTTCAAATAAAATTTATCTTGAAATTGAAAAAAAACAAGATAATTTCGTTTCAAAAATACTTACAAAGCTTACTGAAAAACCCACCCATTTTATTGTAACCATGTTAATTGGGAACACTATAGCGATGGTGGTCTATGGTTTTTTTATGGGAAAATTGTTGCTGCGCTGCTTTGCTGCTTTGGGATATCATTTATCAGATTGGTTCAGTTTAGTGCTTCAAATTCTGGTTTCGACACTAGTGATATTAATTACTGCCGAGTTTCTTCCTAAAGTTTTTTTTCAAATTTATGCGAACTCCTTAATTAAGATTTTTGCAGTTCCGGCTTATGTTTTTTATAAATTTTTCTATTTTATTTCAACCTTTTTTATTGGGATTTCCGATTTTATTTTGAAGAAATTCTTCAAAACCGAAGGAGATACAATTCAGTTGTATTTCAGTAAAATAGAACTTGGGAATTACATTACAGAACAAATGAGCACTGTTGAGGATAACGAAATGGTAGATTCTGAAATACAAATGTTTCAAAATGCCTTAGAATTTTCTGGTGTGAAAGCCAGAGATGTGATGAGTCCCAGAACCGAAATTATTGCAGTTGATGTATTCGATTCTATAGAAGATCTAAAACAATTATTTATAGAAACAGGCTATTCTAAAATAGTGGTGTATCAAAATTCTCTGGATGACATCATTGGTTATGTTCATTCCTTTGATTTGTTTAAAAAACCAAATAACATTAAGCAAATTGTAATTCCGGTTGAGTTTGTTCCGGAAACAATATTCATAAAAGACGCTATGAATTTGCTGACTAAAAAGCGGAAAAGTGTAGCGGTAGTATTAGATGAGTATGGAGGAACTTCGGGAATTATTACCATAGAAGATATTGTAGAAGAGCTTTTTGGAGAAATTGAAGACGAACACGATTCAGACGAAGAATTGATCGAAAAAGAGTTAGGAGACGGAGTCTTTATTTTTTCAACTCGATTTGATGTCCAATATTTAAATGACTCCTATAAATTGGCTATTCCTGAAAGTGATTCTTACGGAACACTAGGTGGTTTTATAGTCGATTTTACAAAAGAAATTCCTCAAAAAGGGGAGGCAATTACGATAGGCAGCTATCATTTTATAATTGAAGAAGCCACAAATAAGAAAATAGAATTAGTAAAAATGACCGTACAAGAGTGATTTTTTTTAGGAAAATGAAATTTCTTGCAAAATAAAACGCTACTAGTATAATTATTAATTAGATAATTGTATTTTCGCAAACTGAATATAAAAATTAACAACAATAAAATGGCATTATTACAAAAAATTAGACAACGTTCGCTTCTTCTGATATTAGTTATTGGGTTTTGTTTATTAGCATTTATCATAGGTGATATATTCAACAGTGGAGGTTTCAGTAGTACATCAAAAGATGTAGGAAGCATCGACGGAAAAGATATTTCATTCGAAGATTTTAGAGTTAAAGTAAGTAATGTTGAAAAAAGTGGTCAGGGGATTACGTCAACTGAAGCAGCAAACAGAGTTTGGGAACAAGAAGTTTCTGTAGCTTTACTAACGTCTGAATTTGATAAATTAGGACTTAGAGTTGGTGAAAAACACTTATTGGAAGTTTTAAAAGCGGATCAAAATATTGGTGGAAACCCATTATTTTTAAATGCTGCCGGTGTTTTTGATGTTGTAAAATTCAAGGAATATTTCAAAGCAAATCCTGCACAAGCTCAATTCTTGAAAGATAGAGAGAAAGATGCTGATTTGAACGCTAAATACCAAATGTATAACACTTTAATTAAAGCGGCAGTTTATACAACTGAAAGCGAAGGAAAGTTGAAATATGAAATGGAAGCAAACAAAGTAAACTTTGCTTACGTTGCAGGTTTATATTCTACAATTAAAGACAGTGAGGTAAAAGTTACTGATGCTGAGATTGTTGAATTCATGAAGAAAAATGAAAAAAAATACAAAGCTGACGAATCTCGTGAAGTAGAATATGTTTTGATCGAAGACAAAGCTTCTGCTGCGGATGAAACGGAAGTGAAATCAAAAATAAATGCATTGTTGACAGGAAGTGTGGTTTACAACCAAGCAACTGGAAAGAATGATACTCTACCAGGATTTAGAACAACGACGAACACAGTAGAATTTGTAAATTCAAATTCAGATGTTCCTTATGATTCCACCTACATTGCTAAAAAAGATCTACCGGCTGTAGATGCTGATAAATTATTCAACCTTGCTCCAGGGGCGGTTTATGGACCATACATGTTTGGAAAATACTACTGTATTTCTAAATCTATGGGAATGAAATCAGGAGTTAATGCCAAAGCAAGTCATATTTTAATTGGTTATGAAGGAACACAAGTTCCTAACCAAAAAGAAAAAAGAACAAAAGAGCAAGCAAAAGCAAAAGCAGAAAGTATTTTGGCACAAGTAAATGCTAATCCGGATAGTTTCATGATGTTGGCTTTTACATCTTCTGATGATTCATCAGCACAACAAGGTGGTGATTTAGGTTATTTTGGTCCAAACCAAATGGTAAAACCTTTTAATGATTTTGTTTTTAATAATGGTATCGGTAAAGTTGGTTTAGTAGAAACTGATTTTGGTTTTCATATTATTAAAATTACAGACAAGCAAGACGGAATTCGTTTGGCTACTGTAGCTCAAAAAATTGAAGCTTCGGAAGCAACTTCTGATAAAATATTTACTCAGGCAACTAAGCTAGAAATGGATGCTGCTGATAATGATTTTAATAAAGCTGCAAAAGATATGGGACTTAAAGTTGCTCCGGCTGTTTCTGTAAAAGGAATGGATGAGAACTTTGGAACATTAGGCAATCAAAGAACAATCGTAAGATGGGCTTTTGAAAATGGAGTTAAAGTAGGAACTGTAAAAAGATTTGAAGTGGCTAATGTAGGTCACGTAATTGCAAAATTGAAAAGTATTGACGATTCTGGTTTAGTAGCCGTTTCAATAGTTAGACCTTATGTGGAGCCAATTCTTAAAAATAAGAAAAAAGCGGAACTTATCAAAGCAAAAATGTCAGGTTCTTCTCTTGAAGCAATTGCAAAAGCAGTAGGAGGAACCGTGCAACAAGCAACTGATCTTACTATGGAAAACACCATGTTGCCAGGTGTTGGTCAAGAACCAAAAGTAGTTGGAAATGCATTCGCTTTAGCTGCTAATAAATTGTCTGCTCCAATTGAAGGAAATACGGGAGTTTATGTAGTGAAAAACACAAGCACAGTAAAAGCACCAGCTTTAAAAAGCCACGCAGCTTATGTAACTAAATTAAAAGCACAAAGCGCTTCAGATGCAAATAGAGTAATTCCTGCATTGAAAGCTAACGCTAAAATTGAAGACAACAGAATAGATTTCAATTACTAATTTTCGAAAAAGTAATCAATCAAAATAAAAAATCCCGATACATTCAAAATGTATCGGGATTTTTAATTGTAATGAAGTTTTATTCAATAACGGGGATTATTATGAAATATTAAGACAATATCATTTCAGTATACCGAATAATAGTTTTGTATCCTTTTGAAGTAAAATAAGCTGTTGGATTGTCCTCTGAGATCACCATCACAAAATCGCCTCCCCAAGCGCCAAGGCTTTTTATCACGCCATTGAAATCAGGAAATAAAGATTCTTTAATGGTTTGTGTTTCCAGAAGAATGCTCATTTGTAGTTCGTGTCTTTGCATTGCCGTAGCAAAAGTTTGAAGCGTAGTGGCCTTCAAAACCTCAGAAGTTATCGCGTCATTTATAGCAATGGTTTTTGCCAGATTGTTTTTTTTATTAATATTATAAGCCGCTATTGCGGTTTTACTGCTTTGTTTTTTGTTGAGGTATACAAAGTATACGTGTTGTGTAAAATCCGGATTAAAGGATATTTTTTCAACTATAGGATTTTCTTGTTCCAGATGATATACAATAGGTGTGTCATTCTGGGCGCACGCAATATCGTAACCGCTGCCTCCAAAACTGTTTTTAAGCAGTATATAGGCATCGATTTGTAGCCATTGGGCAATGTTGTTTATCAAAGTAGAAGAGGTTCCCAGGCCCCAGCTTTTAGGAAATCCAAGTTCGGTAGTAATATGGTATCCGTTGTAATTTAAAATAAAGTCAGGATTTAATCTAAATGCTTCGTGTAAAATGGTCGTAAGTGTTGCTTTTACCGATTCATTTTCAGGATTAACTCCCTTTGAAATGTCAGAAAATAAAATACTGTCTTCAAACCAAATGCTCCCGTCCGCATCATAACTTTTCCAGATGATTTCCTTGTTGCTTCCTTCTTCTATAATGAGGTTTTGTCCCATTTTAGTGGGTAATGCAAAAGCTTTTGCGCCATCAAGAACCAGATATTCTCCTGTGATTAAAAGTTTTCCATTACTGTAGAATGTTTTTTTCATTACTCTTACTTTTAATCCCTATCAGGGTTTTAAACCCTGATAGGGATGTCAAAAATCAATGTTATTTTCTTAAATTTTCAATAAAGGTAACCACGGCGCTATGCGATACGGTATTTTTTTTGAAATATTTTTGGACTAAAATGCGTTCTTCATCATTGGCTTCAAACTGGTTGATGATGTTGTTTAAATGCATTTTCATGTGTCCTTCCTGAATTCCTGTTGTGGTTAAAGAGCGCAAAGCGGCAAAGTTTTGGGCCAAACCGGCTACGGCTACAAACTGCATTAATTCCTTAGCAGAGGGTTTTTCCAGCATTTCCAATGACAATTTTACCAATGGATGCAGGGAAGTCAAACCGCCAACAGTTCCTAATGCTAAAGGAATTTCCAACCAAAAAGTAAAAATGCCATTTTCTATTTTGGCATGGGAAAGACTGGAATATTTTCCGTTTCTGGAAGCATAGGCGTGAATTCCGGCTTCTACGGCACGGAAATCATTTCCGGTTGCCAAAACAACGGCATCCACTCCGTTCATGATTCCTTTGTTGTGCGTTACGGCACGATAGGGCTCGACTTCGGCGATTTGAACGGCTTGCACAAATTTATCGGCAAATTCTTGAGGATTATGAATGTGTTTTTCTTCTAAGTCTGTAATTGGGCAAGAAACTTCAGCTCTTACAATGCAATTTGGGACATAATTCGAAAGAATACTCATCACAACTTCAAGGTTTTTCTCCGTTTCCGTGAACAAGTCATAATTATGTGCTTCTTCTTTTAATGTTTTTGAAAATTGTTCCAGACACGAATTGATGAAATTAGCACCCATGCTGTCTTTGGTTTCAAAAGTGGCATGCAGCTGAAAATAATTCGGCAATAAATCAGTTTTATCTTTTAGGGTAATGTCTAAAATTCCGCCACCGCGTTTTTGCATATTTGTGGTAATCGATTCTGTTTCTGCGAAAAATTTGCTTTTGTTTTGGGCAAAAAACAAGTTCAATTTTGAAACATCTCCTTTATAGATAAAATGAACCTGGCCAATTTTTTCGGTGTTGATTACGGTTGTTTTAAACCCGCCGCGCGTGGACCAAAATTTAGCAGCTTTTGCGGCAGCGGCAACCACAGAACTTTCTTCAATTGCCATAGGAATCGTGCTGTATTTTCCATTAATCAGGAAATTAGGAGCAACTCCCAGCGGAATGTAAAAATTGGTTATCGTGTTTTCAATGAATTCATCGTGTAATTTCTGTATTTTTTCATCAGAATTCCAGTAGTTTTTCAGCAAGGAAATGGCTTCAGTTGGTGTTGAAAAATATTGATTGGCAATCCATTTAATTTTTTCTTCTTTGGATAATTTAGAAAATCCGCTAATGGCCTTATTCATTCTCAATAGATTATAGTATGTATACTTGCAAAGATACGCTTTTAGCTGTTTTGTTTACAATCAAATTATATTCAGTGGAAGGTTGGTTTTTATATTATTTTTTACATTTAACATATAAAATGACCGATAATTGTAATTTTTTCACTAAAATTGACGGTTTTTATCTTTAAATAAATAGTATGTATTCGAAAAAAATTATAGCATTATTTTTATTCCTGTGTTTTACGGCTGTTGGCCAACAAAAAATCACAATTGATGAAATTTACAACGGCACATTTCGTGCGCAAGGAATGGATGAATTACAGTCCATGAAAAATACTAATCAATACACGGTTTTGAATTTAGACAACCAGTCCAGAAGTATGCAAATCGATTTGTATGATTTTGCAACTTTAAAAAAAGTAGCGACACTTATAGATACAAAATCCCACAAAGAACTTTCAAGCGGGATTGACAGTTACACATTTGATGCTTCAGAAAAAATGATTTTATTAGCTTGTAACACGAATCAAATCTTTCGCCACTCGTTTACTGCGGATTATTACTTATACGATATCGTCAGTAAAAAATTAAAAAAATTATTTGATTCTCCCGTTCAGGAACCTACTTTTTCACCTGATGGAAAAAAGATAGCGTATGCCAAAGAAAATAATCTGTATGTATATGATTTAGCTACTAATAAATCGACTCCAATAACTACAGACGGACAGAAAAACAGTATTATTAACGGTATTACGGATTGGGTTTACGAAGAAGAGTTTGCTTTTGTGACAGCTTTTGATTGGAGTACTGACAGCAAAAAAGTAGCTTACATTCGTTTTGACGAAAGTCAGGTGCCGGAATTTTCAATGTCTATGTTTGGAAAAGAGTTGTACCCAACGATGCAAACGTTCAAATATCCAAAGGCCGGTGAAAAGAATGCATTGGTTTCTTTACACATTTATGACGTAAATTCGAATAAGGTAAAAAATGTAAACCTTGGGAATTACAACGAATTTTATATCGCCAGAATAAAATGGACCAATGATGCGAATATTGTATCTGCGCAAGTGTTGAATCGCCACCAGAACAATTTGGATTTGTTGTTTATCGATGGGAATTCAGGAGCTGCAAAAGTGGTTTTGAACGAAAAAGACAAAGCCTATGTTGATGTAACGGATAACTTGACTTTCTTGAAAGATAATAGTTTTATTTGGACTAGCGAAAAAGATGGTTTCAATCATATTTATTTATATGATAAAAACGGAAAATTAAAAAATCAACTGACCAAAGGGAAATGGGAAGTGACTAATTATTATGGTTTAGACGAGAAGACAAATACGGTTTTTTATCAGTCTGTTGAAAATGGGTCTATCAATAGAGATGTTTACAGAATAGGACTTGACGGAAAAAACAAAGTACGTTTGTCACAAAATACAGGAACGAACTCGGCAACATTCAGCCCAAATTTTCAATACTACATCAATACGTTTTCTAGTGCGTCTCAACCTACGATTTATTCATTGAACGAAGCTAAAGTTGGAAAACAAGTTCAGGTTATTGAAAACAATGAAGCATTGGCTTCAAAGCTAAAAAGCTATAATTTACCTGCAAAAGAGTTTTTTGTTTTAAAAACAGCAAAAGGTAATGAGCTAAATGCTTGGATGATTAAACCTAAAGATTTTGATCCAACAAAAAAATACCCCGTTTTTATGTACCAATATTCTGGTCCGGGTTCACAACAAGTGAATAACGAGTGGAACAGTACGGATGATTATTGGTTTATGATGTTGTCACAACAAGGGTATATTGTGGCATGTGTTGACGGACGTGGAACTGGTTTTAAAGGAGCCGATTTCAAAAAAGTGACTCAATTGCAATTAGGAAAATACGAAGTAGAAGATCAAATTGACGCTGCTAAAATAATAGGAAATTACTCATTTGTTGATAAAGCTAGAATTGGTATATTTGGCTGGTCGTATGGTGGTTTTATGGCGTCTAATTGTATCATGAAAGGAAACGATGTTTTCAAAATGGCAATTGCTGTGGCTCCAGTTACAAACTGGAGATTCTATGACAGTGTGTACACGGAACGTTACATGACTACACCACAGGAAAATGCAAGCGGATATGATGCTAATTCACCAATAAACCATGTGGATAAATTGAAAGGAAAATTTCTTTTGATTCATGGTTCAGGGGATGATAATGTGCATGTTCAGAACTCCATGCAAATGATGGAAGCTTTGATTCAGGCCAACAAACAATTTGATTCGCAAATTTATCCAGACAATAATCACGGGATTTATGGCGGAAAAACCAGAATTCAATTGTATACGAAAATGACTAATTTTATCAAAGAAAATTTATAACAGCGCTTTATGACAAACGACGCATTGAATAAAGAAGAATTTTTTGGACATCCAAAAGCGCTTTTTATATTGTTTTTTACCGAAATGTGGGAACGATTCTCTTTTTATGGAATGAAAGCTTTGTTGATTTTTTATCTGACAAAGTACCATTTGTTTTCGGATACTTCTGGAAATTTACTGATTGGGAGTTACGCTGCCTTGGTGTATGCAGTACCCGTTTTAGGCGGTTTTATTGCGGATCGCTATCTAGGATTTAGAAAAGCGATTGTTTTTGGGGGTATTATGCTGGTATTAGGTCATATAGGAATGGCGTATGAAGGGAATGCCGCAACTGAATCCATTACGGGGGAAATTACACGGGATGAAACCGCCTTGCAAATATTTTACTTTTCATTATCATTAATAATTGTCGGGGTTGGTTTTCTAAAAGCCAATATCTCTTCATTAGTGGGCGAACTATATGAAAAAGGGGATAAAAGAAGAGATTCTGGATTCACGCTGTTTTACATGGGAATCAATTTGGGATCTTTTATGGCTACGCTGATCTGTGTTTGGCTAGGCGAAAAATACGGATGGAGTTATGGTTTTGCAGCAGCTGGAGTCGGAATGTTTTTTGGATTATTGACTTTTATATCCGGAAGAAAATTATTGATGGGAAAAGGGGAATCGAACAACTCCACTTTCTTAGAGCAAAAATCGTTTGGACTTAAAAATGAATGGTTGATTTATATTGGAAGTGTTTTGTCAACGTTATTGTTTTGGCAAATGGTCCAAAATCACGATGCAGTTTCATGGGCTTTAAAAATTGCAGGTGGGATTTCTTTTATTTATATTGTTTATTACGCAGCTACGCAACTCGATGGTAAAGCACGTCACCAATTGATTGCTTTGACAATTCTGATTGTATTTACAATTGTATTCTGGGCATTGTTTGAACAAGCGTATACTTCCATGAATTTATTTGCTGACCGAATTTTAGACCGAACTATATTTGGTTATGAAGTATCAGCCGGACAGTTCTTAAGTTTTAATGCGTTGTTTATAATTTTGTTAGCTCCAGTTTTTGCTTGGATATGGCCAAATTTAGGAAAATACAATCCGAATACAGCTGTAAAATTTGCTTTTGCATTAGCCTTCGTTGGTTTAGGTTTTGGAGCATTAGTTATGGGGATAAATCTTTCTGGTGCAGGAAAAGTAGCGGCAATTTGGCTAATTTTAGCTTATTTTTTGCATACTTGTGGAGAATTGAGTTTATCACCGGTAGGACTTTCTGCAGTGACTAAATTATCCCCAGCAAAAATCGTGGGATTCATGATGGGCGTTTGGTTTTTGGCAACAGCCAGTTCCGAATTTATTGCTTCCATTTTGGCTAATATCGCTTCTGTCGATACTTCAAATGGTACAGCACCTGATTTGAACTTAGCAAAACAGAGTTACTTAGTACTTTTTGAATACTTGTTTTATACAGGACTTGGTTTCGGATTACTGTTATTGGTACTTTCGCCAGTAATCAAAAAATTAATGCACGGAGTAGACAAAGAATTAAACAATTAATAAAATGAGTGAAAATACTACAGATCAATTTTTTAAAAGTACCGTTCTAGGACATCCAGCGGGATTATTCGTTTTGTTTTTCACAGAGATGTGGGAGCGATTTTCATTCTACGGAATGCGTTCTTTACTGATATTATTTTTAACGGCTTCCTTTACAGATGGTGGTTGGGAATGGACTCGTGAAAATGCATCTGCATTATTTGGGTCCTACGTTGGGTTGGTTTATTTATCCACCATGTTAGGGGGATATTTTGCTGATAAAGTTATCGGTTTTAGATGGGCTGTAGTGGTTGGTGCCAGTTTGATGACTTTAGGTCATGCTTCTATGGCCGTTGAAACAGAATTTTCTATTTACTTAGGATTAGTGTTGTTGGTTTTCGGAAATGGGTTTTTTAAACCCAACATGACTTCTATTGTGTCTGAAATGTACAAAGACCGTCCGGAGAAAAAAGATGGTGCCTATACTTTGTTTTACATGGGTGTAAATGCCGGTGCTTTCTTTGGTATTTTACTTTGTGGTTATTTAGGAGAAAAAGTAGGTTGGACGTATGGGTTTGGTTTAGCCGGAATTTTTATGTTCTTTGGAATGTTACAGTTTTGGTTGTCTCAAGATATCTTTGGAGACATTGGTTTGAAACCAAATAAAGAAAGCAAAGCGAAAGCTGAAGCTTTGGATACGGATAAAAGAAATCCTTTTTCACCAATACAATTAGCAGCTATTGCATTCTCGTCATTATTGGCTTTATTATGGCTTATAAATGATCCGGCTTCCAAAATATCCGGAGGAAAAGTAAATATTTTTTCTTTCTTGGGGGCTAATGGAAATTCTATTGCGATCGTTTCAGCACTGGTTGTATTTATTATATTGTTGATTTATAGATTTACTCAATATTCTAAAATAACCAAAGAAAAATTAATAGCGGTTACATTTTTCGCATTTCTGACTATTTTCTTTTGGGCAATTTTTGAACAATCGCCAAACAGTTTAACCATCTTTGCGAATGATTATACCGATCGGGTTTTAACAGGTAATTGGAGTGTGGTGTTTTTAGTGATGAATTCACTAATAACTATTTTACCATTAGTAATTATTACTTGGGTGTTATTTTTATTATTCAAACAAACCTTTAAATTTTACGCTCTTGCAAATGTTATTCTAAGCGTAAGTTTTATAATTATTTGGGCAATAGCAATATGGATGCTAGCCAGAGATTATTACACTGCAGGATATTTATCACTGTCAGATGATACATTGCAAGCTTTGAAAATTGATAAAGTAACGACTGCATTGACCGAAGTTCCTGCAACTTGGTTTTCTACCTTAAACTCTTTGTTTATTATTTCACTAGCACCATTGTTTTCTAAATGGTGGGAAAGTAAATACAATCCCTCTGCTAATTTAAAATACGGCATTGGTATGGGATTGTTAGCACTTGGTATGGCTTGTGTAGCTTTTGGCGCAAGCGGAATTGAAGCTGGTGCAAAAACAGCTTCAGTAAGTATGATTTGGCTAATATTGGTGTATCTTTTCCATACTATGGCTGAATTGTGTATTTCTCCAGTAGGATTGTCTTATGTGAGTAAATTAGTTCCTGCAAGAATGATTGCATTTATGTTCGGAGTTTGGTATCTTGCAGTTGCAATAGGAATGAAAGGAGCAGGTATGTTCGGAGAAAATATTGATAAAATTGCCAATGAGCATGGATTGAGTTATTTCTTCTGGATGTTAGCTATAATATCTATAGCGGTGGCTTTATTCTCAATTTTGATGGGGCCGGTAATTAAGAAATTAATGCATGGTGTTCGATAATTTTTAGGCATCGTTTTTGATTTATTAAAAATTAAAAATTATAAAATATGAAGAAAATAATAGTTGCTTTGTTATTGTTAGCGGGTTCATTTGCCGTTGAAGCACAAGAATTAGTTTGGGAAACCAATGTCATTAAGGCTATGGAAGTTTCCAATAAAACTAAAAAACCAATTTTGTTGTTTTTTACGGGCAGCGATTGGTGCGGTTGGTGTATCAGGTTACAAAAAGAGGTTTTAAAAACACCTGAATTTGCTGATTGGGCCAAAGAAAATGTAGTGCTAGTCGAATTAGATTATCCTAGAAGAGCACCACAGACTCCTGAGATTAAAAAACAAAACGACGAATTACAACAAGTCTTTGCTATTCAAGGATTCCCGACAATTCATTTTGCGAATGTTGTAACGGTTGATGGCAAAGTTAATTTTGAAAATTTAGGAAGCACAGGATATGTTGCGGGTGGACCATCTGCATGGTTAGCTGTTGCAAATGGATTGCTGCACAAGAAATAATTAGTCATTCAATTTATAAAATCCCTTTTCACTCGTAGCGTGAAAAGGGATTTTTTGTTTCAAACAAGTTGCTTTCCATTGTTTTTGAATCGTTTTATAATTGGATGCATCGGCTACGACCATCTTTGGCTTCGTCGTCTGCAATAAGCGTTCAAAGTTTATTTTAGGAGATTGAGTCAGTACAATGATATCCGGATTCATGTTTTTTGGAAAAACACCGGAACTGTCTAAAATGAAAATCTTTTTTCCATTAAAATAAAAAAGGTTTTGTAGTTCTTTTTTCTCTCTAAGACTACTTAAATTCCCGATTCTATAGGACTTTAATGTATTGTTTTTTTGAGCAGTTTTCAAAATACTGTCATTGGCATAGACCGTAATATTTCCCCCTTTTCGTTCTGCCAGTAATGTGTTTCTTTTGATGTGGAAAACAATCCATTCCTGTTCGTTTTGAATGTTCCATTGAATATTCAGACATGAGATTTGTACAATGATAATTGAAATCAATACCATTACTAATTTGTTGAAATTTGGCTTCTTAAGCCAAATAATTGCAGTGCATAATAACAAATAACTACTGAGCAACATGTAAAAATGCAATGAAATATCTTGGAGTATAAACTGTTCTAAAGACGCAATTGCATTAATGATTTTATTCATGTAATAAATGCACCACTCTAGTAGTTGTGAAAGGAAGACAGGAATGCTGTTAAATGCGGCCAAAAGCATGACTAAAACTCCTAAAACCATAATGATACTCAATACCGGAATGACAATTAAATTAGTGACAAAAAACAATTCTGGAAACTGATGGAAATAATAAATACTCAACGGTAAAGTTCCTAACTGTGCAGCAAAGGATACCGTGAGAATGTCCCAAATGTACTTAGAAACTTTGTTTTTTGGTAACCAAATTGAAGCTATAAGCGGTTGCACCCAAATAATGAAAAATAAGGCTAAATAACTTAATTGAAAGCCAACGTCAAATAGAAAGGAAGGTTCAAAAAGCAGAATCAGTAATATGGAAACTAATAAAGTGTGGTAAATATTGACGCTTCTTCGTAAGTGATTTCCAATGGCAACAAACGAAAACATGGTTACGGAACGCACAACCGAAGGTGCTAGGCCAGCAATGATTCCGAAAGTGAATAAAGAGGCGAGAATGATGAGTAACTTTAGGAATGAACCGCGTCTAGTATTAGGAATTGGCTTTAGAATGAAAGTGACAAAAATTAAAATGAATCCAATGTGCAGTCCTGATACCGATAAAATATGCACCGCTCCGGCATATTGATAATCCCGAATAATTTCTGGTGAAATATCCTGCTGTTGCCCCATTATTAAAGCAATAGCAACATTTAATTCGGTTTTATTGAAGTTGTTTTTTTCTAAATTACGAATAATTCTGGTTCTTAATTTTGAGGAATAATACCAGATGTTTTTCTCTATTTCAGTTCCAATTTTGATTTTTTCAGCATCAGCATTCAGTTGCGCATAGATTTGTTTGTTCTCGAGGTATTTGCTGTAATCAAATTGATTCGGATTATTAGGAGGTCTGTTTTTAGACAAAACTCCTTTAATAAGTAAAGGTGTTCCAATCCCGAATGCATGATGTAAGCTGTCCTTTTGAATGTTTAAAATGATTCTTCCTGTTTGTTTTTTTTCATTCACACGGTTTATAATGGCAATGTAACGGTCACTAAACGGAGCGCTTTTTAGCTTCTCGCGAATGATTATAGAAATAAAATGCGGCTGTTCAAAAATAGTCGTATTGTAAATGTAATTGCTTTTTTGAAAATGATCCATGTGAATTACCTGAGTTGAAATTCCGATAAGAAAAGCCAGGAAATACGTTGTCAATCCAAAATAGAAAACATTCTTGCTTTTGTTTTTCAATAAAAAATACAATACACCAAAAATACTAATGGATGTTGAAAGTAAAATAAAGAGTAATGCTGCTGGTGGATGAAGGTAGTAGGCAAAAAGAATTCCTGAAATAAATCCAATCGTTATTCGTGCTAAAGGAAAATGAAGTACTTTCATGTATCTAAAGTACGCATTTTTAGTAAGAAACAACTTTGTTTTTTATGGAGACAGAAAGCATTTTGTTTCTCTATAACACTCGATTTAATTGTACAAAGGCCTTCTTATAATACGGTTCTTTTGTGGAGGAAATAATTACTCCTTTTGAAGTCGAAGAATGAATAAATTTGATCTCCTCATCATTGACTTCAATGACAATTCCTACATGATTTATTTGTGAATTTTTGTTCGTTTTAAAAAATATTAAATCTCCTTTTTGCGCCTGTTTGCGCTTGGTATTTATAACGTCGCCTATTTTTGACTGTTGATAAGAGTTGCGAGGAAGGGTTATATTGTGTGAATCAAAAATGGTGTACATCAAACCGGAACAATCAAAACCTGCTTTTGTTGTGCCTGCATATTTGTATTTTACTCCAAGATTCTCAGCAGCTGCGTCAATCAATTCTTCTGCAAGACGATTCGTTTTTCTTGTATCGGATTTTGTTAATTTCTCTTTTTTGGTGTCTGATTTTTTAGAAGTGACTATGGGAGAAGTCGATTTACAAGCCGTAAAAAAAACAAGAATCAATAATAAGAACGCGAAATGTTTCAAAAGAATATTTTTTGGATTAATATAAACAGTCACAAAATATTTGTAAACTATTGTAAATCAGAAACAATGAAAGTAGCGGTTTTTTCACTGGCTCCAATGCCTCCTAATTTGTCTACTAATAACGTATATTTTTTCAAAAGAGTATTGCGATGATTAGATTCCAGGATTTTTTTCAATTCTTCACGAATGCGTTTTGTGGTACATTCCTCCTGAATTAATTCGGTGACCACTTCTTCATCCATTATCAGGTTTACTAACGAGATGTATTTAAGTGTGATGATTCGTTTCGCAATTTGGTAGGAAGCCCAGCTGCCTTTGTAACAGACTACTTCCGGAACTTTAAAAAGTGCCGTTTCCAGAGTTGCAGTTCCTGAAGTCACTAATGCGGCAGTTGAATTCCGTAATAAATCATACGTTTTATTGGAAATGAATTTTATGTTTTCATGCGAAATGAAGTTCTTATAAAAAGAGAATTCCTGACTTGGCGCACCAGCAATTACAAATTGATAGTCGGGAAAATCATTGACAACGCTCAACATTACAGATAACATTTTCGTGATTTCCTGTTTCCTGCTACCGGGTAAAATAGCGATAATTGGTTTTTCGTCTAATTGATTTTCTTTTCTAAAAAGGTTTGGGTCAACTGCGGGTTGGTTGTGAATAGCATCAATCAGCGGATGCCCCACAAACTCAACCGGGAAATGATGTTTGTCCTCGTAGAATTGTTTTTCGAAAGGTAAAATCACATACATTTTATCGATATCGTGTTTGATGTCGGTAATTCTGCTTTCTTTCCAAGCCCAGATTTGAGGGGAAATATAATAGTGTATTCTCATGCCCAACGATTTGGCCCATTTTGCAATACGCAAATTGAAACCGGGATAATCTATGAAAACAAGCACATCGGGCTGAAACTCAAGAATGTCTTTTTTGCATATTTTGATGTTATTCAAAATAGTTTTTAAGTTAAAAATCACTTCGATGAAACCCATAAATGCCAATTCCCGATAATGTTTTACTAAAGTACCGCCAACATTTTTCATCAAATCGCCACCCCAAAATCGGATGTCAGCATTTGGATCTTTTTTATACAGTTCTTTCATCAAATTTGAACCATGCAAATCGCCTGAAGCTTCACCCGCAATAATATAATATTTCATGCTTTCTGGATTAGGAGTTTATAAATTTGGATTTCAAACCTATAAAATCATATTTATTTTTTAATAATCTGTTTTTTCGTTTTGCAAAGATAAACTAATATGACTCTCAGCATAACGGACTAAATTTACAGGACGCAAACTCTTTGAAAAAGTTAGCCACGAATTACACAATTTTTCACTAATTTTTTAAAAATTAAAATAAGAATTCGTGGGAATTCATGTCTGAAAGAATTAGTTAGCATTAGTTACGGATCGTCAGGTAAACTAATACCATTTCTTAAATAAATATAGTGATAATTGCCATTATTATCACGGCTAAAACCACACCACGAGCCATTGTTTCTTTTTTCAATTTTAGTAAAACACCAAATGCAATTAGCGTAAGAATAGAACCTAACGTTATAATTTTGCCTAAATTTCCTTGTGATTCCATAATTTCAATTCCAGCAATGAAATTAAATTCAGTAAAAAAAGATATAAAAATATAACTTCCAAGAAGGGTTGTGGCAAATCCAATTAAAAATCCGATAGATAAGTCTGATTTATTCATTCCATTTCCAGGTGTTAAGTTGTTGTACCGCATGATGCGCTGTCAAGTCAAATTGAACAGGAACCACAGATATGTATCCATTTTGCAACGCCCATTCATCAGTGTCTTCGCCTTTGTCTTGGTTTACAAATTCTCCGGCAAGCCAGTAATAATCTCTACCTTGAGGTGTTTTTCTTTTGTCAAATTTCTCTACCCAAATTGCTTTCGCTTGACGACAAATTCGGATTCCTTTAATGTCTTTCTCTTCTAATTTTGGGAAATTCACATTCAAAACAACTCCTTCCGGCAGACCGTTTTCTAAAACCTCTAAAGAAATTTTTCGAATAAAAGATTTTATAGTGTCAAAATTAGCATTCCAATCATAATCCAATAAAGAGAAGCCAATGGCTGGAATCCCTTCTATGCCTGCTTCAACGGCGGCACTCATCGTTCCGGAGTAAATTACATTTATGGATGAATTTGATCCGTGATTGACACCGGAAACACATAAATCCGGCTTTCGTTTCAAAATTTCATTTACGGCAAGTTTCACACAATCTACTGGTGTTCCAGAACAGCTGTATTCTATAAAGGGATCATCTTCTTTAGAAATCTTATTTAGATATAAGGTGCTGTTTATGGTAATGGCATGACCCATGGCACTTTGAGGATTATCAGGCGCTACCACAATGATTTCGCCTATTTCTGCCATAACGGCAATTAATGCTCTGAGTCCGGGAGCCGAAATACCGTCATCATTGGTTATTAAAATTAAAGGTCTGTCTTTTTTCATTATTATATGTTGTAAAAAGGGATTGATTATTGATACTTTTGAAGACAAATGTAATAACGCAGAATGGAATGTGTAAACAAAATATAAAAATATGTTATGTTGATTCATTTAACTTAAAACAAAAGAACATTTTTATATCTTTAACAAAAATTTATGGAGGCCCTGCTGCTGTTGGCATAGTTTTTACCGTAACTTAGATTAAAAGATTCATGAATACTATTATTAACTTTATGAAAAGAAATTATAAAATACTTCTGGTTGTTGTATGCCTTTCGGTTACATTGTTCGCTTTTAAAATGAATGCGACAAAATCAGCCGATCCCGAAAAAGATAAATTGCTTTTAGAGTTATTAACTTTTGTTATTGAGAAAGGGCATTACAGCCCGGCCGCAATTGACGATGCGTTCTCTAAGGGTATATATAAGGATTATATTGAAGCCTTAGATCCGTCAAAACGGTTCTTTTTGCAATCCGATATCGATGAATTTTCAAAATTTGAAACGCAATTAGACGATCAATTATTGAATAAGGATTTGAGTTTTTTTAATCTTACGTATGAACGTTTAGTTAAGCGTATGGATGAAAGCAAAAAGATTTACAAAGATATTTTGAGTAAGCCATTTGACTATTCAGTTGATGAAAGTTTCAATATTGATTATGAAAAAGCACCGTATACTAAAAATGTTGCTGAACTTAGCGACAAATGGCGTAAGCAAATCAAATTATCCACTCTTTCATCCCTTGTTGACAAACAAAAATTAGAAGAAGATAAAAAGAAAAATGATGCCACTTATGAAATTAAGTCTTTTGAAACTTTAGAAAAAGAAACTAGAGAAAGTTCTGTAAAATCATTAGATGAATATTTTGGTTTCATCAAGGATTTAGATAGAAACGACTGGTTTTCAGTTTATATAAATTCCATAACAGCACGTTTCGACCCGCACACAAATTATTTTGCAGCGGAAGAAAAAGAACGTTTTGATGTAAGTATCAGTGGTAAGTTAGAAGGAATTGGAGCTCGTTTGCAAAAGAAAAACGATCTTACTGAAATTTCGGAACTTATTTCTGGTGGTCCAGCTTGGAGAGGAAAACAGCTTGAAGCCGGAGATTTGATTATGAAAGTGGCTCAAGGGAATGGGGAATCGGTAGATGTTGTTGGAATGCGTTTGGACGATGTTGTTAAGAAAATTAAAGGCCCAAAAGGTTCAGAAGTCCGTCTTACGGTAAAAAAAGTAGATGGAACAATTAAGATTATTTCTATTATCAGAGATATTGTTGAAATTGAAGAAACGTATGCGAAGTCCAGTATTGTAAATAAAAATGGATTGAAATATGGAGTGATCTATTTGCCAAAATTCTACATTGATTTTGAAAATAAAGATGGTAGAGATGCCGGAAAAGATATTGCTTTAGAGGTTGACCGATTGAAAAAATCAGGTGTAAACGGTATTATTCTTGATGTTCGTGATGATGGTGGCGGTTCTTTGTCTACTGTTGTTGATATTGCTGGATTGTTTATTGAACAAGGTCCAATAGTACAGATTAAATCATCCGGTACTAGAAAAGAGGTTCTGTATGACAGAGATAAAAAAATTGAATGGGATGGACCTTTAGTAATTATGGTGAATAGTTTCTCCGCTTCGGCTTCAGAGATTCTTGCAGCTGCAATTCAGGATTATAAAAGAGGAATCATCATTGGAAGTAAGCAAACCTACGGTAAAGGAACAGTTCAAAATGTAATTGATCTAAACCAGTTTGTAAGAAGTAGTTCTGTGGGTGATTTAGGAGCTATTAAAACGACAACTCAAAAGTTTTATAGAATAAATGGTGGCTCTACACAATTAGAAGGTGTGCGTAGTGATATTGTGATGCCTGATAGATATGCTTATTTAAAAATGGGCGAACGTGATATTGATAATGCCATGCCTTGGGATAAAATTGACCAGGCTGATTATAGTGTTTGGACTAATAATGCCAACTTTAATCAAGCAATTACCAATAGTAAAAACCGAATTAGTAAAAATCCTCAGTTTCAATTAATTGAAGAAAATGCAAAATGGATTGATAGTAGAAGTGAAGAGAACGTTTATAGTTTGAATATTGACAAATTTAAAATTGCTCAAGCTGATATTGAAGAAAAAGCTAAAAAATATAAGCCAATCATAAATTACAAAAATGCATTGACATTTAATTCTTTACCTCATGAAACAGAAGCAATGAGTAAAGATGTGTCTTTGAAAGAAAAAAGAGAGGTATGGCATGAATCTTTATCTAAAGATATCTATGTTGAAGAGGCAATTAATGTTTTGGACGATTTACAGCCTAAATCAATTTCGAAAAAAGATGTTCCTGTTAAAATAAAAAAAGATAAACTAGCAAAATCTTAAATAGATTTTTTTGGTCATAAAATATTTTATCTTAATGACTAAACGCTCCAAATATTCAATACGAATTTTTGGAGCGTTTTTAGTTTGGGGAACTTTAGTTGACTAAATTTTAGAGGTACTGATTTATACAACAATTGTCAGGTTCATTTATTAATAAATTGAAATGGATTAGTTTAGATTATAAAACAGAAATGTCTAACCAATCTATATGATAGAAAATAGTAATGCTTTCTTGTCAGAGCTTCTTGTTAAAAGGATTTGGAAGTAAATGACTTCTGCAGTTTTTATTGAGAGAAATAATTAAAATTTATAAAGACAAAAACACATAAACTAGAGTAATCTTTATTAGTCCTTAAAAACGGATTTAATTACCATTCGTTTACTTTATTGGCGTCCATTTTTATAAATATAAATAATAATATTGTGAACCCCCAAAGTCCGGAACCTCCATAAGAAAAGAAAGGAAGTGGAACTCCAATTGTTGGAAAAATACCCACTACCATTGCAATATTTACAAAGAAATGAGTAAATAAAATTCCGGCGACACAATATCCATAAACTCTGCTGAATTTTGTTTTTTGTCTCTCTGCCAGGTATATTATTCTAAGAAATAAACCCGAAAAAAGAGCTATAACAACTAAGGATCCTAAAAATCCCCATTCTTCACCTACGGTTGTAAATATATAATCGGTGTGTTGCTCGGGAACGAATCCTCCTTTAGTTTGTGTCCCTTCAAGGAACCCTTTTCCAAACCAACCTCCAGAACCAATAGCTATTTCGGATTGATTGGTGTTATAACCAATTCCTTTTAGATCGATAGTTTTGCCTAAAAGTATATTAAAACGATCTCTGTGATGTTGTTTAAATACATTTTCGAAAACATAGTTTACCGATAAGACAAACCCAGAAATGAGAACAAAAAGAATGCTGCTCAAAATAATATTTCTGTCGGCTAATCTTGATTTAAAATGAACTAATATAAGTGTTACTAAAGCAAGTAAAATTACATATTGCGGTTCTAAAACAAGTGTTAGTACAAATAATAATATGGTAATAAATCCAGTCCAAACATACCATGAGGGTAATCCCTCGCGGTATAAAACGATGATAAATATGCTATATATTAAAGCACTTCCGGGGTCAGGTTGCGGAAGTATTAGGATTACCGGAAGAAGGATTATAGCAAGAGCTTGAACTTGCCGGTTGACTTCTTTTAAATTGATTTGGGTGTCACTTAAATATTTTGCTAAAGCCAAAGCTGTAGCTGCTTTTGCAAATTCAGAGGGTTGTATTGTAAAACTACCTATCGCATACCAACAACGTTGACCCGCTATGGTTTTACCAAATAAAAATAATCCTGCTAATGTAAGTAAGGAAACACCAAAAATAATACTTGCGTATTTTTCGTAAAATTTACCGTCAACGGAAAGTATAATAAAAATTAAAGGAATAGTTAATATAATGAAGATTAGCTGTTTTTCATGAGTGTCTTCCATTGATGAAAGAGAAGACGAATAGATATTTAGCCAACCCAAAATAACTAATGAAGCATAAATTAGGATGCTTATCCAGTCAATGTTATTTGTTATACTTTGGTTTTTCATCTGAATTAAATAGCTTGTTTGTTCGATTTAGTGGTGTCTGTTTTTACTTTAACAGTTGGAATTGTTGTTTTCTTTTTTAGTAGTGAATCGCTTATTCGCAATTGTAATTTCACTGCTTCTGACAATCCTCCCAATTTAGCATACCGACTTTGTAAACTTGTTGCTAAAATTCTTTTTTCCAGGTCAACTCTTGTGATTTTTTGCCGTAGGTATTTTTCTATCATCAAACTAGCTATAGGTCCTGCTATAGTTGCGCCATATCCACCATTTTCTACCATAACTGCAATTGCAATTTTGGGGTTATCTTTTGGTGCAAAAGCTACAAATATGGAATGATCCTCCATTTTTACACGTACTCCTCCAATTTTTGCAAAATTTTCTGCTGTTCCAGTCTTACCACAAATATCAATTCCTTCCACTCGGAGAGACCTAGCTGTTCCCAAGTTGTAAACATCAAATAAACCACTGATAATTGGCTTGAAATGTTTTTTATCAATTGTGGTTACATGTTTAGTGGTGAATTTTTCGTCAATTTTGTGACCTTTAATTTTCTTTATGATATGAGGTGTGTAATAATGACCTTCGTTAGCGATCGTTGCCATCATATTTGCCAATTGAATTGGAGTCATCAGTACTTCACCTTGCCCAATAGCATTAGAAACAATAGTGGTGCTTCTCCAGCCACCGTTAGGATAGATGCGTTTGTAAGTTTTTGAATCGGGTATGTTTCCTTTTTTACCAGTTGGTAAATCATATCCCATGAATTGTCCAAGGCCAAAACTTTTCACATGTTTGCTCCACACATCAACCGCTTGCGCGGGTTTTGAATATTTATTGATTGTTTTCATGTAAGCCGTAGCAAAATAAGAATTGCACGACTCAAAAATTCCTCTATGCAATTGAAGTGCACCTCCATGACAATGGCATCCCATAAAACGTCCTCTGGCGTAGCTAAAACCCCGATTACAAAACACAGTAGTATTAGCATCAATAACTCCCTCTTGTAACGCTACAAGTCCAGTTAAGATTTTGAACGGAGATCCTGGAGGATACTCAGCCAGCAAGCCTCTGTCATACAATGGTTTTGCTATAGAATCATGGTACAATTCGGTATAATTCTTAGATCGTTGTCTTCCTACCAATATTGCCGGGTCATAGGAAGGAGCCGTTACAAGTGCTAATATTTCGCCGGTACTAGGTTCAATGGCAACAATTCCGCCTCGTTTATTAATCATTAACTCCTCTCCATACTTTTGAATTTCAGCATCTATGGTGAGATTGATGTCTTCTCCTTGAACAGCGATAGTGTCGTATTTCCCTTCTTTGTAAGAGCCTATTTCCCTGTTGTATTTGTCTTTTTGAATGTATTTTACGCCTTTTACTCCGCGTAAAAGATATTCATAGCTTTCTTCAACTCCTTGTCTTCCAATTAAATCACCACTATTGTAATATGGGTTTTTGGCTACTAGTTTTTCATTTACTTGAGTGATGCCCCCAAAAATATTGGCTCCAAAATTTACTTCATAATCACGAAGGGAACGTTTTTGAAAATAAAAACCTTCATATTTTCTTATTTTTTCTTGAAACGCAGCAAATTCACTTTTGTTCAACTGAGATAAAAAAACAGATGGCAAACGTGGACTGTATACTCTTGCTTTTTCGATTTTTTTTATGAAATCTTCTTTTGTAATATTTAATAATTGACAAAATTCTAAAGTATCAGTTTTTTTTACCTCTCTAGGAATGACCATGATGTCATAAGATGCTTGGTTGGCAACTAATAACTTTCCGTTTCGATCATACATGTATCCTCTTTCGGGATATTCATACTTTTTTTTAATGGCGTTGTTTTCAGATTTTAGTTTTAATGTATCATCAACAATCTGCAAATAAAAGATTCGCATTACAAGCAAAGATGTAGCTAGAATTATTAAAGAAGGCAGTAAAACTTTTCTCATCTTTTGTTTGGCTTAATAAGATATATTATGATAATGCAAATAATGATTGTGAATACGGTACTTAATAAACTTCTGAGTAGTATATCAATGATAAGGCTAAATTGGAAAGCTTCCAGTAAAAATAACGTAAAATGGTGTATGGCAACAGAAAGTAATATGAACGAGAATCTTTCCGGAGTTAATACATCATTTAATTTTACAGTTTGATATTCGTAACTCAGACCAAAAGCAAATTTAAAAATTGACGGTCTGAAATAGGCTAGAACTAAACATGCAGTGGCATGTATCCCTCCTGAATTGCTAAACATATCCATAATAAGTCCAAGCATAAAACTCGCAACGACAAGGCCTGACTTATTTCCATTTACAGGGTACAGTATTATGAACAATATATAGGGGAAAGGGCTTATGTAACCCAAAAAATTCATATTGTTGAATATGATAATTTGAACTGCTAATAACAGAATAAATCGAAAAATATTGACTAACAATGTGCTATTCATTCTTTTCTCTTTTTTCTAAATTAGTAATTTCGGCACTGTCTTTACTTTTTATTATATAGACATGACCTAAGTTAGTCATGTCATTAAATAATCTTACATTTATTGTATAATAGTTTGTTTGATTGTCTATTTCTATTTTGTCAATTGTTCCAATGTTAATATTCTCAGGAAAAATTACAGATTGACCTCCGGTTACAATGGTATCTCCTTTTCTTATCGCTGCTAATCTCGGAACATCGATTAATTGAACAAATCCTGTGCTTTTTCCATTCCAAATCAAAGAACCAAAGTGATTTGACTTTTTGATTTTGGCATTGATTTGAGATTTTTTATTCAGAATACTGATTACTGTAGCGTAATTTGCAGATGTATTTTCAATGATCCCAATTATTCCTAAACTGTTAATTACGCCCATATCTGGTTTTACACCTTGTAATTCTCCTGAATTTAAGGTTAAGTAATTTTCATGGACATTATAGGAATTATGGATCACTTTAGACACTAAAATATCGTCTGGTTTCACCCCTTTGATGCTGTCGAGTTTTTTTATTGCAGTAGTGTCTTTGCGATTGAATAAAAGACTTTTTAGCTTTGCATTCTCAAGAGCAAGTGCATCATTTTGAGTTTTTAAATTCAAGTATTCGTTAAGGTTATTCACCTTTTCATACACACCGCCACTTAAAAAATTTGCAGAACTAATTATTTTGCTCCTATGAAAAGAATGCGACTGAATGGTAAGTGATAACGAGATACCCAAAAGCAGCAAAAACAGTAATCTATTACTGTTTTTAAAAATAAAATTAAATATTTGCTGCATTTCTTAACGGTATAATGTAAATATCTGTATGTGTTGTAATCTAATTGTTGTAAATTGACTTAAGCTTTAAGGCTTGAAAGTGCAACAAAAACGGATTACTTAATCAAAATACTTTTAAATTTTGTAATGTTTTTAAGTGCCATACCAGTACCTCTAACAACTGCTCTTAACGGATCTTCTGCAATGTAAACAGGTAAATCTGTTTTTTGCGAAATCCTTTTATCAAGACCTCTTAGCATAGATCCTCCACCGGCAAGGTAAATCCCTGTGTTGTAAATATCAGCTGCTAATTCAGGAGGTGTTTGGGATAAAGTTTCCATTACAGCATCTTCAATTCGTTGTATTGATTTGTCTAATGCTTTGGCAATTTCTCTATAAGAAACTTCCACTTGTTTTGGTTTACCAGTAAGTAAATCTCTACCTTGAACAGACATATCTTCTGGAGGAGTTTCTAAATCTTCGATTGCTGCACCAATTTGAATTTTGATTTTTTCAGCGGTACTTTCTCCAACAAAAAGGTTGTGTTGGGTACGCATGTAATAAACGATGTCATTTGTAAATACATCACCAGCAATTTTTACGGATTTATCACATACAATTCCGCCTAATGCAATTACTGCAATTTCAGTTGTTCCACCACCTATATCGACAATCATGTTTCCTTTTGGTTGCATGATGTCTATTCCAATACCTATTGCTGCTGCCATAGGTTCATGTATCAAATAAACTTCTTTACCATTTACTCTTTCACAAGATTCTTTCACAGCTCTCATTTCCACTTCAGTAATACCTGAAGGAATACAAACAACCATTCTTAATGCGGGAGTAAACATTCTTTTTTTCAATGCCGGTATGCTTTTTATAAACATACTGATCATTTTTTCTGAAGCATCAAAATCAGCAATTACACCATCTTTCAGGGGTCTTATCGTTTTAATGTTTTCATGTGTTTTTCCCTGCATCATGTTGGCTTCTTTACCAACAGCAATGATTTTGCCTGAAACTCTATCACGAGCAACTATCGAAGGGCTGTCTATGACAACTTTATCATTATGTATGATTAAAGTGTTGGCGGTACCAAGGTCTATCGCAATATCCTCGGTCATGAAATCAAAAAATCCCATAAGTTTTTTAAGGGTTAAAAGTTATAAATTTGTGACGGGCAAAGTTAAACAAATTAATGTTTAAAATGACGAGTTCCTGTAAATACCATTGCAACTTTATTTTCATTACAATAATTAATACTCAATTCGTCTTTTATTGATCCTCCTGGCTGAATTACAGCAGTTATTCCAGCTTTTTTGGCTATTTCTACACAATCTGGAAAAGGAAAAAATGCATCGCTTGCCATCACAGCTCCATGCAAATCAAAGTGAAAATTATTCGCTTTTTCGACTGCTTGTTGCAAGGCATCAACTCTTGATGTCTGTCCTGTACCTGAAGCAATAAGTGTACCGTTTTTAGCAAAAACAATTGTATTTGATTTTGTGTTTTTACAAATTTTAGAAGCAAAAATTAGGTCCTGAATTTCTTGTTCAGTAGGTTCAGATATAGTAACGGTTCTTAAGTCTTCTTTATTGTCGGTTATGTTGTTTCTTTCCTGAACTAAAATTCCGTTTAAGCAAGTGCGAACTTGTTTTTGTGGTAATTCTACTTCGTTTTGAATTAATATAATTCGGTTTTTCTTTTCTTGTAAAATTGCAATGGCTTCAGTATTATATTCTGGGGCGATTACCACTTCGCAAAACAATTTGTTTATTTCTGAAGCAGTAACAACATCAATTTTTGTATTCGAAATTAAAACACCTCCAAAAGCTGATGTTGGATCGCAGGCCAAAGCCGCTAGATACGCTTCACTAATGGTAGTTCTGGATGCTAATCCACAAGCATTATTGTGTTTTAATATGGCAAAGGTAGGACCGTCATTTTTGAATTCATTAATCAAATTCACTGCAGCATCTACATCTAATAAATTATTGTAAGATAATTCTTTTCCGTGAACTTTGTTGAACATAGCATCAAAATCACCGAAGAAAAATCCTTTTTGATGTGGGTTTTCACCGTATCTTAAAACTTGACCGTTAGCAATACTTTGTTTGTATATCGTTTCGTCAGTATTGAAATAATTGAAAATTGCAGTATCATAATGCGATGAAACATGAAATGCTTTTGTAGCTAATAATTTTCTATCTTCCAATGTTGTAGCTCCATTTTGCTCAGTAATCAAATCCAAAAGCAAACCATATTGGTCAACCGATGCTACAATTACAGTGTCCTTGAAGTTTTTTGCGGCAGCACGTATTAAAGAAATACCACCAATATCTATTTTTTCAATAATATCCGATTCACTAGCTCCGGAAGCTACTGTTTTTTCAAAAGGATATAAATCAACAATTACTAAGTCTATTTGTGGAATGTTGAACTCGATCATTTGTTGTACATCACTCTCGTTGTCCTGACGGTTTAATATTCCTCCAAAAACTTTTGGGTGTAATGTTTTTACTCGGCCACCCAAAATAGAAGGGTAAGAAGTAACATCTTCAACAGGAATTACAGGAATTCCTAAATTTTTTATAAAATCCTCAGTTCCTCCAGTAGAATAAAGTGTAACATTTTGACTGTTTAGTTGTCTTACTATAGGTTCTAATCCTTCTTTTGAAAAGACAGAGATTATCGCAGATTGAATTGTTTTTGTTGTGTTCATTATGTAGTTATAGTTATAAAGTGCAAAAATAGTTTTTTAATGTGAAAATTAAGCCATTTGAAAATGAGATAATGTGTAATTTTTACTCCTATTTAATTGGCAAAGATAAAAGAATTGATTCACACGGCAACGAATACATTTTTCATTAGGTTTTTGATTAATATTTATGGAATTTTACTTTAATACAAAAAAGATTTTATGCTAGTTTACCTTCGATTGTTAAAAGAGAGTTTGGGATTTGCAATGAATGCATTGCGAAACAACAAGTTAAGAACATTGCTTTCTTTGTTAGGAGTTACTATTGGAATTTTTTCGATTATAGCAGTGCTTGCTGCTGTAGATTCTTTGGACAGAAAAATCACAAAAGACTTGAGTAGTTTAGATAAAAATACCATTTATCTGATGAAATTTTCTTTTGGACCTTCTGAGATTCCTCAATGGAAAAGAGAACAGTTTCCTAATGTGAAGTACGACGAGTACACTTTCATGAAAGGTGCTATGACTAATACAAACCAGATGGCATATCAAATATTTACTCGGAGAGAATCTGTTAAATATGAATCGAAAACAGTAAGCGATATCAATATTGTTCCTGTTTCACATGAATTTATAGATATTCAAGGACTTGAATTTGACAAAGGGAGATTTTACAATGAATCTGAAGCTAATTCTGGTGCTACAGTTATTGTTCTGGGAAATGAAATTGCAAAATCCTTATTTGAAAATTCTGAGCCAATCGGAAAAAATGTTCGCTTGTATGGCAAGCGTTTTACAGTTATTGGTGTCCTCAAAAAAGAAGGTTCAGGTTTGTTTGGAGACAGTAATGATACATCAGCATATCTTCCAGTAAATTTTGTTCGTCAGTTGTATGGCGACAATAATACTTCTTTAACGAATGTCATTATTTTTAAACCAGAAAAAGGAGTGGATATGGATGCTTATAAAAGTGAAATATCTCAGAAACTACGCAGTTTTAGAGGTTTGAAAGCAGGTGAAATTGACAATTTTTTTATTAATGTGTTTTCTGGTTTTACGGATCTTATTGATGGAATTTTAGGGCAAATGAATCTTGTAGGCTGGATAATCAGTGGTTTCTCGTTACTGGTAGGAGGTTTTGGGATAGCAAATATCATGTTTGTTTCAGTGAAAGAACGAACTAATTTGATTGGGATTCAGAAATCATTAGGTGCCAAAAATAGATTTATATTATTTCAATTTTTGTTTGAAGCCATTATACTTTCCGTGATTGGTGGTGTGATTGGACTTTTTCTGGTTTGGATAATTTCTGTAATTTTGACAGAAGCATTAGATTTTGAATTTGTTTTAAGCACTGGAAATATTATTCTGGGAACTGGATTAGCTGCTGTAATTGGATTGATATCTGGAATTCTTCCAGCGATTTCTGCTTCAAAACTAGATCCTGTGGAAGCGATTAGAACAGGAATGTAAGTTCAAGACAAGTAGGCCAATTTAAATAAATAAAAAAACAGCTTTCAATATTACTTGGAAGCTGTTTTTATTTGTAAAGTAATAGTTGAAAATAAAAAATCCATTACTGGGGATTTCTATTTATCTAATAGTATTGTTTTGAATCAAATCGATGTACAAGTTAATCTTGTCTTTCAATTCTTTTCTTGGTGTTATAAAGTCTAAGAAACCATGTTCAAGTAAGAACTCAGCAGTTTGGAAACCTTCCGGTAAATCTTTACCTGTTGTGTCTCTTACAACTCTTGGTCCGGCAAAGCCAATTAATGCACCTGGTTCAGAAATATTAATATCTCCCAGCATGGCGTAAGAAGCAGTTGTTCCTCCAGTTGTTGGATCCGTACATAATGAAATGTAAGGCAATTTTGCTTCGGCAAGTTGAGCGAGTTTTACGGATGTTTTTGCTAATTGCATTAAAGAATATGCAGCTTCCATCATTCGTGCTCCACCTGATTTTGAAATCATTACAAAAGGCAGCTTGTTTTTGATAGCGTGATCAATTCCTCTTGCGATTTTTTCTCCCACTACAGCGCCCATAGAACCACCGATAAAGGCAAAATCCATACAGCAGATGACAACATCTTTTCCTTTTGATTTACCAACTCCGGTACGCACTGCATCCTTCAGTTTAGTTTTTTCCATAACATCTTTCAAACGATCTGCATATTTTTTTGTATCAACAAAATGCAAAGGATCTTTAGAAGTCATGTTTTTATCTAATTCAACAAATTCATTGTTGTCAAATAAAATTTGAAAATATTCTGTACTTCCAATTCTAACGTGAAAACCATCCTCAGGACTTACAAATAAGTTACGAGCTAGTTCATCGGCATCAATAATTTTTCCAGTTGGAGATTTGTACCAAAGTCCTTTTGGAATATCCATTTTGTCCTCGGTAGCAGTAGTAATCCCTTTTTCTTTTCTTTTAAACCAAGCCATTTTTCAAGTATTCAGTGTTCAGTAATCAGGTATTCAGTGTTTTGTAATCAGTTTTAGTGTTCCATTATCAGCATTTGAGAACTGAACACTAAAAACTGAAAACTGACCACTATTTTTATAATGTATTTACGTTGTTCAAGTCAGCAAATGCTTGCTCAAGTCTTGTGTTGAAAGTAACTTCGCTTTCACGCATCCATTTTCTTGGATCGTAATATTTTTTGTTTGGAGCATCAGCACCTTCTGGGTTTCCAATTTGAGTTTTCAAATAGTCGATGTTTTTTACCATGTAATCACGAATACCTTCCGTAAAAGCAAATTGCAAATCAGTATCAATATTCATTTTTATAACTCCGTAGCTAATACCTTCTCTAATTTCTTCTAATGTAGAACCTGAACCACCGTGGAAAACGAAGTCTACCGGGTTGTGTCCTGTATTAAATTTGTTTTGTACAAAATCTTGAGAATTTTTTAAGATTTTTGGCGTCAATTTTACATTTCCTGGTTTGTAAACTCCATGTACGTTTCCAAAAGCGGCGGCGATTGTAAATCTTGGACTTACTTTAGAAAGTTCTTCGTATGCGTAAGCAACTTCTTCAGGCTGTGTGTATAATTTTGAACTGTCTACATCAGAGTTGTCAACACCATCTTCTTCACCACCTGTAATTCCAAGTTCGATTTCAAGTGTCATTCCCATTTTGCTCATTCTTTCTAAATATCCTTTGCAAATTTCGATGTTTTCTTCGATAGGCTCCTCAGATAAGTCAATCATGTGAGAAGAAAATAATGGTTTTCCAGTTTCAGCAAAATGTTTCTCTGAAGCATCTAATAAACCGTCAATCCAAGGCAATAATTTTTTTGCACAATGATCAGTATGTAAAATTACGGTTGCTCCGTACGCTTCCGCCAAAGTATGAATGTGTAATGCACCAGCAATTCCACCAGCGATTGCTGCTTTTTCACCTGCATTAGAAAGTCCTTTTCCTGCATTAAATTGTGCTCCTCCATTTGAGAATTGAATGATAACCGGAGCATTAAGTTTTGCTGCAGTTTCAAGTACACCATTGATCGTATTTGATCCCGTAACATTTACTGCAGGAAGTGCAAATCCTTTTTCTTTAGCATAATTAAAAATTTCCTGAACCTGATCTCCTGTAGCTACGCCTGGTTTTATGTTGTGTGCCATTGTACTTTTTTTAGTTATTTTATTTAGTTTTTAGTTTGCAAAAATAAGAATTAATTAGCATTAGAACGGATAATTTATTCCAAAATTTAAAACCGAGTTTGCAAAGTTGTATTCTCTAAACCATCTTTTGTTAGTTTCATTGGCTGGATTGTAGGTTTTAAATCCTAAATCAAAACGAATTACAAAAAAACTCAGGTCATATCTAAGCCCAAATCCTGTGCCTAATGCGATATCTTTTAAGTCCTTAAATTGTGTAAATGTCGATTTCTCATCCTCTACATTATCTAATACATTCCAAATATTTCCGGCATCGGCAAAAAGAGCACCTTTTAAACTGCCTAATATCTTAAAGCGATACTCCCCGCTAATCGCAATTTTCATATTTGCCTCATTAAAATCGTCTAATGCACCACTGCTGCCCGGTCCTAGGCCATACGGTTGCCACGCTCTGTTGTCATTTGATCCTCCTGAAAAATAACTTCTTGAAAAAGGAATGTTGTCTGAATTTCCAAATGGAATGGCTATCCCGAAAAACGCTCTGAATGCAACTATTTTTTCTTTGGATAAATCCCAATGTTTGATATAATCAAATTCTGTTTTTATATATTCGGAATATTCTAAATTGAATATTTTATAATTACCAGTTGAATTTTTATTTTGATTTGTTGTTGCTGCTAAAGCAGTTAAAATAGTCCCGGCCGATTCTATTTTTGTTTTAAAAAGATAAAAGGTATTGTCTGTTAAGTCTTTTTTGGTTGTTTTAGAAAAAGTAAAACTGGTTGCCAAAATAAAATCATTTTCCGTAAGCCTAAGTCTTCGCTCTTCAATGCTTTTTACAGACTGAAAATCTGTGGGTTCCATAGGTTTTAAAAAATTAGCATTACCCGTGAGTACATCATTAGTGAAGCCCATTGTTCCTTCTTCAATAAGCAAGTCTTTATCAATGTTATTGTTGTAATAAGAAGGATTTGTGTTGTATTGTTTGCTGATTTCGTTCAAAGCATTGTAGGAAGAACCGTAAACATTGAAGTAGTTTTGCGGATTTAGGTTTCGCACAAACTGCGTGTTGAACAAATCAAATCTGGCGGTATTGTTTCTTTTTGGAGTCCAGTTGTATGATAATCCTCCTGTGAAATTCTCTTTGTCTAAACCAATATTTTGTTGTTTTGCAAAACCCACTGTAATCAAAGTAGACGGAATCATACTTTTAGGAATGATTTTTTCAGTGCTGAAAGGCATGAAAATCCTGGGAATGTTAAGTTTTAAATCCAAACCATATTCAGAAACATTGAAGAAATTATTCTTTGGATTTGCTAAATCCTTTGAAGATCCAATATTGCCTCGCACAGCTAATTCGAGTGTTTCGGCGCCATTAAAAACATTTCGTATCGTTTCAGAAACACTTAAGCCTATACCAAAATCCTGTATGTTAGAATGAGTTACATCTAGTGTAGTTCCGAAACTATATTTTTTTCTAGGTGTTAAATATACTTTTGCAATCAATGATTGTGCGGTTGAGTCTCTAGGATCAACTTCATATTGTATTGACGGATAGTTGAAAATTTTAAGATTGTTTAAATACCGAGTCGTTAAAACGGTTTTGTAATCTGCAAATAATCCTCCTTTTGTAATAAAGATAGCATTGGTAATTGCTCGTGGTTTGTATCTTAATTTGTTCTTACTGTATAAATTAAAGTTTTTGTAGGTTGTACTATCCGTAATTTTTATGCTGTTAGTGCTTGGAGAATAATCAGTATAAATATTGACATCGCTTATTTTATAAATTTTAAAAGGTTCGGTTCTGCTCGAATCTTGCTCTTGATAAGAATAATTATTAATCATCAAGTTTATATTTGCCTGATTGACTTTTTTGATGGTATCTATGTCAAAAGTCACATAATTAGGTTGAAAATAATACACTCCGTTGTTTCTAAAATGAGTGGTGATTCGGTTTTTCTCATTCTCAAAATCTTCGGTTTTATATTGATTTCCGGATTTGATAAACGTGTTTGACTTGTTAGTTTCATATAAAGAGTCTAAAGCCGGCGTTAAAATAGTAGTTCTCAAGGAATCCAAAAAATAGGCATTTCCGGAAGTAATGGCGTATTTTATCTTGGCCTTTTTGATACTCAAAGTGTCTATTTTGTAGGTGGCATTGACATTAAAAAAGCCGTTGTTGAAGTAGTAGTATTTCAAGCGCAACAATGATTTGTCCGCTCTGTCTTTATCAATAATCACGGGTGGTTCTCCAGTTCTTTTCAAAAAATCATGGATTCCGTGATACCAGAACGATTTGCCGAGTCGATTGACTTGTTTTTCAGACAACCATTTTGATTTTCGTTGAAATTTTTCCGGATTATTTGTAAACTTCGCTTGATACGTTGAATCTGGATTTAGATTGGCAAGATTGTAAAGATTCAATCTTAAACGGTAGCCAAGTAAGGTGCTGTTTGGTTTTTGATACAGTTGATTAAAAACATTTTCATCCTTAATTGTTTTGTCATTTACAGTAATTTCGTTTTTTGTAAGCAGTAATTTACCGTCCGGAACTCTTTTTACAGCGTTACAAGCGCAAATTAGTATTGCAATTAGGATAAATGCAGTTATTTTTGTGGAAGTTTTTTTCAAGTGTTCTAAAATATTTAATTCAAAAGTACATTATTTTATGGTTAGTAAAAACCAAATAAAGCTTATAACGAGTTTGCAGCAAAAAAAATATAGAATTGCCAATAAATTATTTTTTGCCGAAGGCGTAAAGGGGATTCAGGAACTGCTGGAGTCTAATTTTGAATTGGAACATTTGTATACCACCCAAAGTGACTTTGAAGAAGTTTCTGTAGCTAAAAAAACGATTATTCAAGAAAATGATTTAAAAAAAATAAGTGTATTAGCAACCCCAAATACCTGTTTGGGCGTTTTTAAAATGCCATTGGAAAAACCAATTATTGAAACCGGTTTAATTGTTGCGCTTGATGCTATTCGTGATCCGGGAAATTTAGGAACCATTTTGCGTTTGTGTGATTGGTTTGGGGTTCAGCAGTTGCTGTGTTCAAAGGAAACGGTTGATATTTATAATCCAAAGGTGGTTCAGGCAACTATGGGTTCTATCGCCAGGGTAAACGTAAATTATATTGATCTCGATGCTTTTATTGCGCATACAAAATTACCCGTTTTTGGTACTTTTATGGACGGAGAGAATATTTACAAATCGGTTTTGCCCAAAGAAGGAATTATCATTATGGGTAATGAAGCTAATGGCGTTTCGGCAGCACTTGAAAAATTAGTCAAAAACAGACTCACAATTCCTCGTTTTGGAGATCTTCAAAAAACAGAAAGCCTAAATGTTGCCACTGCGACCGCTATAGTATTAAGCGAGTTTTGTAGAGGATACCTTTTTAATGGAAAGTAAAATTGATGAAGACCGCTCTGGTTTTCAAAGATTCTATATTACTTGTCCATGGACTGTTTGGATCTTTATCTCGGATTAATTCGTCATTCATTCCAAAAACGCCTCTTATGGAAGGGGAAAATATAAAATATTCCGAAAAAAGATCAATTCCAAAACCCAATTCATAATTAGTTGTCCATGCTTTTACTCTAAAGCGTTGCTCCAAATTGTCATCAATTAATTTAGAATTGCTCGATAAATTTAACGTTGCAGATACGCCTCCCACAAGATAAGGACGAATATTTCCAGTTCTAAGAGAAGAAAATTTTACTAATAATGGGAAATGGATATAAGTACTATTCACTTCTCTCAACGCATCTCCGCTGTTTGTAAAATTTGGATAATATAAATCTCTTTTTGTATAGTAAAGCCCCGGCTCAAATCGCAAGTCAATATATTCCTGAAGTTTCAAGTCAGCGACGATACCCACATTAAATCCAGTGCTTTTTTTGATAAGAATATCAGGCGCTACCGTTTTATAGTCTATTTTGAAATCATACGAGTTGAATCCCAGATAAAACCCGTAGTACATTCTCTTTTTTTGAAAATTTTCCAAATTAATAATAGGGTCTCTGCTAAATATATTTTTAGACTTTTGCGCGTATCCTTTTATAATAAAAGCAAAAAATAGTAAGACAATTATTTTTCTCATGTTTATGCTGAAATCTTCAGTATTATTTTTTAGAAGCAGAGTAAATAGTAGCTACGCCAAAAGTTTGCGGTAAGGCTACAACATTTATAAACCCAATTTTTCTCAAAATATTGTTTAATGCTTCGCCATAAGGAAATGCAGCGGCAGATTCAGATAAGTAACCGTAAGCAACATCATCCTTAGAGAAGACTTTGCCTATTAGCGGAAGAATGTTTCTAGTGTAAAACTTATATCCTTGTTTGTAAGGAGTTTTCACCGGCACCGAAGTTTCTAAAATTACAAATACTCCGTTAGGTTTTAAAACTCTTAAAATTTCACCTAAGCCTTTTTCTAAATTTTCAAAATTACGTACTCCAAAAGCAACGGTTATTGCATCAAAATAATTGTCTTCAAAAGGCATGTTTTCTGAGTCGGCCAAAATCATTTCAATAGTATTAGAAAGATTTTTTGAAGCAATTTTTCTCACGCCCACTTCCAGCATTCCTGCAGAGATATCGAGTCCAATGATTTTTTCGGCATTTGTTTGTGCCATCAAAATTGCTAAATCACCAGTTCCGGTTGCAATATCCAGAATAATCTTCGGGCTAGATTTTGAAACTATTTGCAATACTTTTTTACGCCATTTTATATCAATACCGAAAGAAATGACACGATTCAGATTGTCATAATTTCCAGAAATGGTGTCAAACATTTTTGCAACTTGTTCTTTTTTACCTAGAGCTGAATCTTTATAGGGCGTTATTTTTTCTGACATTTTTTTAATTTGTACAAATATAATACAAACTTGACGAACTTAAAATGGGTTTCAAAAATTAGAAACAAGTTTTATTTTTAGTTTTTAAAATAGCTTAAAATCCAGAATTCACTTTATTTGAAATATCACTAAAAGTGGGTATTGTAACTAAAGATTTTATTGTACAAATTTGTTACTCAGGAAAATAACCATATTAAATGATTAAAAGAGAATCGATCAACCAAATCAAGTGGATAATTTTAGCGTTTTTTATCTCATTTGTTCTTGTTAGCTGTTTTGAAAACACTGTTTTACAAAGCAGTGTTGTAGTTAAAGCGCAAAATACGTTCTTAGGATTAAATTTGTTTTTGGAAATTTTAATTTTTTTCGTCTTTAGTACCTTCGTGGTATTTGGTATTAAAGGCTTTTTTGAGATGTATTCTCAGAAAACTTCAAATGTTATAATCTTCATTTCTGGAGTATTACTACTATTTGTAATTTTTATTTTATGTTATCAAATACTCTTTCAAGAGTAGGTCATCTCTTTAATTAATGGTTTAAAAAAAAACATCCCGTAAAAAGGATGTTTTTTGTTTTATTTTCTAATGAATGTCTGATAGGAATAATCGTAGAGATGTTTTTCGTCCTTCTCATTAAATTCTGAAACAATTATTTCCCATTCTTCTTCACTAATATCGGGAAAATGCGCATCACCTTCAAACTTGTGATGCACCCGTGTGATTTCTATTTTGTCAGTGAAGGGAAGTCCTAAAGTATAAATTTCGCCACCGCCAATTATAAAGGTGTCTTCATCTTTCGGACAAATGGCTAATGCCTTGTCAATATTGTCAACTATGATACAGCCTTCGGCCTGATAGTCTTTCTGTCGTGTAATTATAACGTGGGTTCTGTTAGGCAATGGTTTTGGAAAACTTTCAAATGTTTTTCTTCCCATTATAATATGATGTCCGGATGTGAGGGATTTAAATCTTTTGAAATCATTTGGCAAATGCCAAACCAGTTTGTTGTTTTTACCTAAAACATTATTTTCGGCAACGGCCGCAATCATTATTATCATAATTGATTTACTATTTATTTAAGGTCGTCGTTGTTCACCTGCGTTTGTAACTGATCCAGTTTTTTTTGTTGTAAAGCTACAAGTCGGTCTATTTGTTCTCTTTCCCAGTTTTTATTCATAAAACGATCTGTGATGAAAACTTTTATGAAATGTAAAATAAAGAGGAACAGCCATATAGTAATTACCCAAATTGACCAGTGAGAATCTACGGCGATTTCAAAAAATTTATTAGCAATAAATAAAAGTAAGCTCCCTAAAACGAAAAGAACAAAATGAAAATACAGTCTTTTTTTTTGTTTAAGTCTTCTCCTGGCATATTCATACTGTTCGTGTAGTTCTTTTTCCATCAATCAAATTTTAGTTTATAAAGGTAAAATTTATTTTGGTAAGTCACTATTTTGCCTGTAGATTATTTAGAATGAAAACGTTTTCTGATTTTTGAAAAGTAAATTTAGCCTGCTAATAATTATTGAATTATTCGTAAATTAACATAGTTTGCCCTATTCTGTTAAATCTTTGGGTCTGTGTTGAAAGTTCAAATTCTTTTATTTTCTTTGTCTTATAAATCTATAAATGAAATAGTTATGGCAATTAAGAAACAATTCGTTAAAACAAAGTCAGTGTGCAAAGTTACTTTTTCCGTTGTGGCAAAAGAGGCCAGTGAAGCTTCCGTTGTTGGAGATTTCAATAATTGGAGTGTTGCTGAAGGAGCTTTGAGCAAATTAAAAAATGGCACTTTCAAAGGGGTGTTTGATGTAAGCAAAGATGCGGCTTATGAATTCAAATACGTTATTGATGGCACATTTGTAAATGAGCCAGAAGCAGATTCTTTCAAATGGAATGAATTTGCAGGAAATGAAAACGGTGTTTTAGTAGTTTAACTAAAACACCGTTTTTTTATTGCTTTAGACCGCAACACTGCCTTTTATCAAGGCATGCGGTTCATAGCCTTCGAGCGTGAAATCATCAAAATCGAATGCGAAGATGTCTTTTATATTGGGATTCAAAATCATTTTTGGTAATGGTTTTGGCTCACGGGACAATTGCAATTCGAGTTGTTCAAAATGATTGTTGTAAATGTGTGCGTCACCAAAAGTGTGAATGAATTCCCCTGGTTGCAAGTCGCAAACCTGTGCAATCATCATGGTCAGTAATGCGTACGAAGCAATGTTAAAAGGAACGCCTAAAAAAATATCAGCACTTCGCTGGTACAATTGACATGATAATTTGCCGTCAGAAACATAAAACTGAAAGAAAGCGTGGCAAGGAGGCAAAGCGGCTTTATTGTTGGCTACATTTTCGTCAAATGATTTTGTTGTGTCTGGAAGAACCGAAGGATTCCATGCCGAAACCAACATTCTGCGACTGTTAGGATTGGTTTTTAGTTCTTTGATCAATTCCGAGATTTGGTCAATCTCTTCACTATTCCAGTTGCGCCATTGGTGGCCATAAACGGGTCCTAAATCGCCATTGGCATTAGCCCAAGCGTCCCAAATTTTAACGCCGTTTTCTTGAAGGTACTTAATATTTGTATCGCCTTTTAAAAACCAAAGCAATTCGTAGATAATAGATTTTAGGTGTAACTTTTTAGTAGTAACCATTGGGAAACCTTCATTCAAATCAAAACGCATTTGGTAACCAAATACACTTTTTGTTCCTGTTCCGGTACGATCTCCTTTTTGACAACCGTTTTCCATTACATGTTGCACTAAGTCTAAATATTGCTTCATTGTATCTTTATTCTATTTTGCGGTGAGCGATTTAGTTTTTATATATTTTTCCGTCTTTCATTACAAATATGACTTTTTCCAACGTTTTGATAGTATTCAAAGGATTTTCATCAACTGCAATAATGTCTGCCAAAAAGTTTTCTTTGATTTGTCCTACTTCATTTCCAATACCTAATAACATCGCATTCGTTGTTGTGGCTGATTGTATAGCTGCTAATGCGGGCATTCCGGCTTCAACCATGTAGCCAAATTCCTTCGCATTCGTACCGTGGGCAAAAACTCCGGCGTCGGTTCCAAAAGCAATTTTGACTCCTTTTTTATATGCTTTGGCAAAAGTAGCTTTCAGTTGTGGACCAACTTCTCTAGCTTTTGGAACAACGATGTCAGGATAAAAACCAGTAATTTCGGCATTTTTTTCGACTTCTTTTCCAGCCGTTAAAGTAGGAACTAAATAAGCATCGTATTTTTTCATCAATTCCATTGTCTCTTCACTCATAAAGGTGCCGTGCTCAATCGTTTTTATACCGCCTAATATAGCGCGTTGCATTCCTTCATCTCCGTGGGCATGGGCTGCGGTAAGCATATTGTAATCCTTGGCTGTTGTTGTAATAGCTTTGATTTCTTCTAAAGTAAATTGAGGATTTTTACCGCTTTTTGCCACACTTAAAACACCGCCGGTAGCTGTGATTTTAATAACATCGGCTCCTTCTTTATAGCGCTCTCTTACGGCTTTTACAGCTTCTTCAGGCGAATTGATTACACCTTCATGCGGTCCTGGATCGCCTACAAGTTTTCTATTGCTTCCGTTCGTTGGGTCGGCATGTCCGCCTGTTGTGGCAATCGATTTTCCTGCGGTATATATTCTTGGACCTTTTACGATTCCTTTATTTATAGCATTTCTTATGGAGATATTAACGCCGGTTCCTCCTAAATCACGTACGGTTGTGAATCCGGCTAGAAGGGTGATTTCTGCACAACGAACGGCTTGAAATGCAATATCAGCCTCGTTGTCTAAATATTTTGACATGTAACTTTTAGTGTCATGCTCTCCTTCAATATGTACGTGTAGATCGATAAGACCTGGTAATACATATTTTTTTTTGAGGTCTATTTCAATGTCTTCGGGTTTAGCTTTAGATACAAACCCATCTTGTATTTTTGTGATTTTGTTTTTAGATACAACTATGGTTTGGTTGGATAACTCTTTGCCGGATTGAGTGTTTAGAATTTTTCCGCAGTGTAAATAATAATCCTGAGAAAATACGACTGTAGAAATAAATAAGGTTGCGGCAATAAGGACAAATTTTGTTTTCATAGATGAGTTTATAACAGATGTAAATAAAAATATATAAAAAAGTGGAGCATTAAATACAGCTGCATTTTTTAGGTGGTTAATCGTTTATGTATCCAATAAAGCAATAATGAAAATCAAAATTAAAGTTATCTCTTCGAGATTTCGTCTCTAATTTTTGCTGCTTTTTCGTAATCTTCATGCGAAACCGCTTGGTCTAACAGTTCATTCAATTCCTGTAAACTATGCTTAGAATACGTTTCTCCAGATTGATTGCTTTCCTCTTCATGACCAAAAGTATCTGGATTAGACAGCACATCGTCAATTTCTTGGGAGTCTTTGTTGGCATCTTGTGGATTGTTTTTTAGGTATATTCCAGCTTTGTCCAGTATGTTTTTGTAGGTGAAAATAGGAGCGTTAAAACGCAACGCTAACGCAATTGCATCAGAGGTTCTGGCGTCAATAATTTCCTCTATTTTATCTCTTTCGCAAATAATGCTCGAATAAAAAACACCATCAACTAACTTGTGAATAATGACTTGTTTCACCACAATATCAAAACGTTCTGCAAAATTTTTAAATAGATCATGCGTCAAAGGACGTGGTGGTTTTATCTCTTTTTCTAATGCAATAGCAATGGATTGGGCTTCAAAAGCACCAATGACAATAGGTAATTTTCTTTCGCCATCAACCTCGTTCAATATTAAAGCATACGCTCCGTTTTGAGTTTGACTGTATGAAATTCCTTTTATGGATAATTTAACTAAGCTCATAATTCTTAAATGGGTAAGTACAGCGTACTTATTTTTGATGAAAATCAAGTAGCATTTTTTGTTAAAAAAAATGCTACTCAAAAGCAAAGATACAAATATCTTGTTTTTAAGTAGCATTTAAATCGATTTAATGATTTCCTGTTGTTTAGGAATTCTGAGCTTTGAAAGCTTTAAATTTCTCAATTAATTTAGGAACAATTTCAAAGGCATCTCCAACAACTCCGTAGTCAGCTACTTTGAAAAATGGTGCTTCCGGATCGCTGTTGATTACAACTTTAACTTTAGAAGAGTTGATTCCTGCAATGTGTTGTATGGCTCCCGAAATTCCAATCGCAATATAAAGGTTTGTAGCAACTGGTTTTCCTGTTTGTCCTACGTGCTCTCCGTGAGGTCTCCATCCTAAATCAGAAACTGGTTTTGAACAAGCAGTCGCAGCTCCAAGAACTGTAGCTAATTCTTCTACCATTCCCCAATTTTCGGGACCTTTTAATCCACGACCAGCCGAAACTACAATATCAGCATCAGCAATGGAAACTTTTCCAGAAACTTTTTCAACTGATTCTACTTTTACACCAAAATCATTGTCGCCAATAGTTGGGTTAAAATCCTCCTGAGTTAATGCAGATGCATTTTCAAAAACACCATACGAGTTTTTAGCCAATCCAAGCACTTTTACGTCTGTTGCAATTTCAGTGATATTAAAGGCTTTGTTTGAAAAAGCATTTCTTTTTACTTGAAAAGGCGAAGTTGAAATAGGTAATCCAACAACATTTGATGCATAACCAGCTTCTAAAGCTACTGCAACAAGTGAGGAAAGATAAATGCTGTCTGTCGTTGACGAAAGTAAAACTAATTTTACGTTTTCCTTTTGAGCAGCTTGTTTAATAACATCAGCGTATGCTTTTGCGGTAAATCCAGATAATTTATCGTTGTTTACTTTTAATACTTTGTCTACACCGTATTTTGATAATTCTGAAACATCTCCAGCATTTACGGTTACAGCGGTCACGGTAGTTCCTAAAGTTTCCGCTACTTTTTTTGCGTAAGAAGCTAATTCGAATGCTACTTTTTTAAATTTTCCTTCTGCGTATTCCGCGTATATTAATATTGACATAATTTTTTGTTTTAGTCTTAAAGTTCTAAAGTCTAAAGTCATAAAGGGAAATTAGTGTCAACTTTTATCCTTTCGACTTTCGACATTCGACTTTATGACAGTTAGATTACTTTCGCTTCGTTGTGTAATAAATTGATTAATTCATCTAAATTGTCAGGAGAAATTAATTTCACGGCTGATTTAGGAGCTGGTTTTTCAAATTTCACTGCTTTTGTATTTACAGTGGCGTCAACAGGCTCCAGAATTGTCAAGGCTTTAGTCCTTGCAGTCATAATACCTCTCATGTTAGGAATGCGCAAGTCTTTTTCTTCAACCAATCCTTTTTGACCACCAATGATTAATGGTAAAGTAGTAGCAACGGTTTCTTTTCCTCCGTCAATTTCACGAACAGCTTTTACGCTTGTTCCGTCAACAGTAAGGTTCGTACAAGAGTTTAGGAAGTTGTATCCTAAAATTCCGGCAATCATTCCAGGAACCATTCCGCCATTATAATCTAAAGATTCTTTTCCGGCGATAATTACATCGTAACTGCCGTTTTTGATTACTTCAGCAAGTTGTTTGGCTACAAAAAATCCGTCAGTAGGAGTAGCGTTGACACGAATTGCTTCGTTAGCGCCTATTGCTAATGCTTTTCTTAAAGTTGGTTCGGTTTCTGGTCCTCCAACATTTACAACAGTTACAGTTGCACCTTGTTGTTCTTGGAACCAAATAGCACGTGTCAAACCAAATTCGTCATTTGGATTGATTACGTATTGTACGCCATTGGTGTCAAATTCAGAATCACCGTTGACAAAGTTAATTTTTGAAGTAGTATCAGGAACGTGACTGATGCAAACTAATATTTTCATAAGTATATATTTTGATTTTTCTAAAAAGCTTTGACAAATTTAAAATAATAATTCGAATAATATACTATGCATGCATAATATTTTTGAATACTATTACGATTTCGTAGCCCGGATAGTAGCGGCATCCTTCCTGTGGTTCCTTTAGCCACAGGAAGATACAGCGGATAGCCGGAAATAGCTCCTGAAAATTATCACTATAAATCCTGATTAATTTAAAGTAATTTATGCTTTTAAGTGATATAAAATATTTATTTTTGCTTTTCGAAAATTAGACACATACAACATATAATATGAGAACGATACAGTTTAGAGAGGCCATTTGCGAAGCGATGAGCGAAGAAATGCGTCACGACGAGTCCATATACTTAATGGGTGAAGAAGTTGCAGAATACAATGGTGCGTACAAAGCATCTAAAGGAATGCTTGCTGAATTTGGCGAGAAAAGAGTCATTGATACTCCTATCGCAGAGCTTGGTTTTACTGGTATTGCAGTAGGATCAGCAATGAACGGATGCCGACCGATTGTGGAATACATGACTTTCAATTTCTGTTTAGTAGGGATTGATCAAATTATAAATAACGCTGCCAAAATGCGTCAGATGACTGGCGGACAATTTAATGTGCCAATTGTTTTTCGTGGTCCAACAGCTTCGGCAGGACAATTAGGAGCAACACACTCACAAGCATTAGAAAACTGGTTTGCGAATACTCCAGGTCTTAAAGTAGTAGTTCCATCTACTGTTTATGATGCAAAAGGATTGTTGAAAGCAGCTATTCGTGATAATGATCCTGTGATTTTCATGGAATCAGAACAAATGTATGGTGATAAAGGTGAAGTGCCAGATGGGGAATATATTATTCCACTTGGAGTTGCTGATATCAAACGTGAAGGTACTGATGTGACTATCGTTTCTTTTGGAAAAATTATTAAAGAAGCGCATATTGCTGCTGATGAATTAGCCAAAGAAGGAATTTCTTGTGAAATTATCGATTTGAGAACCGTACGTCCTATGGATTATGAGACGATTTTAACATCGGTTAAAAAAACAAATAGATTAGTGGTTCTTGAAGAAGCTTGGCCTTTTGCAAGTGTCGCTTCTGAAATTACCTATATTGTTCAAGAACGCGCTTTTGATTTCTTGGATGCGCCTATTCAACGTATCACAACTGCAGATACCCCAGCGCCTTACTCTCCAGTATTGCTGAAGGAATGGTTGCCAAATGCGGGTGATGTTGTAAAAGCGGTTAAAAAAGTACTCTATAAAAAATAGTCAGTTGGAACAATTTGATTTGGAATAAACTTTAACAATCAATTTTTTTAAATATCAAATAATCTGGCGGTCTAAATTAACTATATTTGAAACTTCATCAATTCTTTATTTGATGAAGTTTTTTTTTGAAAGATTATGAAAAAAAATCTCTTACTTCTCTTGTTTTTTTTGGTGATTTCGGCAACTACTGTTTTTGCGCAAACAAAAGTGAGCGGTGTTGTGGTTGATAAATCCAACCAGCCTATTCCATTCGCCAACGTGGTTTTCAAAGATTCCAGTGAAGGAATTGTTACTAATGAAGACGGTAAGTTTTATCTAGAATCCCAGAAAACATATACCACTTTAGTAATATCTTCTGTAGGTTTTTCTGAGAAGGAAATTATTTTAGACAAGCCTGTAAATTATAATTTCAAAATTCAGTTAAGTGAAGCCGAAAGTTTGAGCGAAGTAGTTGTTTTTGTAGGGAAAACTTCTAAAAAGAACAATCCTGCACTAGATATTCTTAGAAAAATTTGGGAGAGAAAACGCAAAAACGGACTCTATTTGTTTGACCAATACCAGATGGAAAAGTATGAAAAAATAGAATTTGACATGAATTCTATTGACAGTGCTTTCATGAAAAGTAAACTTTTTAAAGGGATGGAATTTATATTCGATCAAATGGACACGTCAAGTGTAACCGGGAAAACCTATTTGCCTATTTTTATAAATGAATCGCTCAATGATGTTTATGGAGATAATACATTAAAAAAAGTAAAAGAGAAAATAAAAGCCAATAAAACGTCCGGATTTAATGGGAACCAACAAATCTTAACTTTTGTAAAAGACTTGTATTCGGATTACAATATTTACAACAATTACTTGACTTTTTTTGACAAAAGCTTTACCAGTCCATTATCTAAAACAGGAATTGATGTCTATAATTATGTCTTGAAAGACAGTGCGTATATTGATGAAAAATGGTGTTATAATATTGTTTTTTATCCAAGACGTAAAAATGAATTGACTTTCAAAGGAGATTTTTGGGTGAATGATTCCACATTTGCCATTAAGAAAATCAACATGGCAGTTACCAAAAGCGCCAATATCAACTGGGTAAAAGATATTTACTTAGAGCAGGAATTTGAAGTGGTCAGTGACTCTGTGTTCTTGTTGACCAAGGATTATCTAATGTCCGACTTTGCTTTGAACAAAAAAGAAAATTCCAAAGGCGTTTACGGAAAAAGAACCAGTTTTTATAGAAATCATCAATTCAATAAAGAGCTGCCTGTTGCTTTTTATAAAGATGAAGTCAATTATATGGATGCCGATGTCTACAATAAATCTGAGGAATACTGGAATGAAAACCGTTTCGAAAACTTGAGCAAGGATGAATTGGGTGTTTATAAAATGCTGGATACGTTGCAAACTGTAAATAAATTCAAACAATTGTACAGCTTGGTTTCCATACTTGGAAGCGGTTATGTGGAGTTTAAAAATTTTGATTATGGACCTGTTTTTTCCACATTTGGGTACAATGAAGTCGAAGGAGTCCGCCTGCGAGTAGGAGGAAGAACCTATTTTGGACCCAATGATCCTTGGCGAATTCAAGCCTACACGGCGTATGGATTTGACGATGATAAATTTAAATATGGAATTTCCGGAAAATGGATGGTCGACAAGAAAAACCGCATCATTTTATCCGGAGGAAATAGGCGTGATATTGAACAAATAGGCGCCAGTTTGACTACCACAAATGATGTTTTGGGCCGAAGTTTTGCTTCGTCCTCTGTGTTTTCATCTGGCAGCAATGGGAAATTGACCAATATCAATTTGACCAATATGGCCATAGAAATAGAACCCATAAAAAACGTTACATTTCAGGCCGGTATTTCGTACCGTACACTGGCGTCTGCATCGCCTACTTTTAGCTTGGATTATTACACGGATATAGCCAATTTAGTTACTAAAAGTGATGTGAAGCAATCCGAAGCGAACTTTCAGATTGAGTATTCTCCAAAGCGAAAAACCATAGGTTTTGGAGTTGAAAGAAGCAATGTTGACAGTCCGTTCAGTCGCTTTTTTGTGAATTACAGTCATGGATTCAAAGGGCTATTGAACAGTGATTTCAAATATGACAAATTTCAATTGTATTACAAACAGCCCATAATTATCGGACCTTTAGGAAGAACTAATATTATTATGGAAGTGGGGAAAACCTTTGGGAAAGTGCCGTTAGGTTTACTGAGTGTTATTCCTGGGAATCAGACCTATTTCACCATCGAAAACACGTTCAGCAATCTTAATTTCTATGAATTTGTGTCCGACCAGTATGCTACTTTGCAATGGAATCACAATTTCAATGGTCGAATTTTTTCTAGAATTCCGTTCATGCGCAAACTCAATTGGAGGGAAATTGTATCCGTAAAAGGGGTTTATGGAACCATTTCTGATGAAAACAGAGCCATTAATGCCTCAGGTTTAATTTACAATGCACCCGAAAAAGTATATTGGGAATACAGCGCCGGAATTGGGAATATCTTCAAAGTATTCCGCATCGATTTCGCTTGGCGAGGCAATTATCTCAACACGCCGGATACGAATCGTTTTACGGTAAAAGGATCGTTCGGGTTTAATTTTTAGGAGCTATTCCAGCTGTACACTATATCTTTTTATAAGGCGAAGAAAAATCGCCCTATAAAAAGGATGCCGTTTCCATCCGGGCTAAAAAAATCTGATTATGCAAGAAGCCATCGACTATCTTTTAGAAAAAGAAACCATTTTCAAGTCAATTATTGAACAATACGGAATGCCAATCATTCCCAAAAGGCCACAAGGTTTTGAGACTTTGGTATTGTTGATTTTGGAACAACAAGTATCTATAGATTCTGCCAAAGCCACTTTTTTAAAAATAAAAGCCAGTCAAAAAGCCATAGCACCCGAAGTTCTTCTTCACGTTTCGGACGAGGAATTTAGGAATCTTGGCGTAAGCCGTCAAAAAACGTCGTATATCAAAGCTTTGGCAACAGCGCTGTTAAATAAAGAGCTTGATTTAGAAAGTTTGCCAACCAAAACGGCTCAGCAAGTACGCGAAGAACTCATTAAAATCAAAGGAATAGGTAACTGGACTATTGATATTTACTTGATGTTTTGTCTGCAATCCCCGGATTTATTGCCTTTAGGAGATATTGCGGTCGTAAATACGATAAAGGAATTGCTGAATATTCACAATAAAGACGCCATGGAAATTCATGCGGAACAATGGAGTCCGTATCGTTCTTATGCAACCTATCTATTGTGGCACCATTATTTAAACAAACGAAATAGGAAGGTGGTGTACTAAAGTACTCACTGTTAAAATTTAATCATTATATAACACACATTTTTTGTTGTAAAAAGGGATACTTTCCTTACTTTTGCCCCATAAATATAGAAAAGAAAAAATTAAAATGACTGCAGACAAATTAACAACTTTCGATGTCTTAATCGAAATACCAAGAGGAAGTAGAAATAAATACGAATATGATTTCGAAATAAAAAGAATGCGTTTTGATCGAATGTTATTCTCTTCGATGATGTACCCGGCTGATTACGGATTTATCCCGGAAACATTAGCATTAGACGGCGATCCATTAGATGTTTTGGTTTTGGTAAACGAACCAACTTTTCCTGGATGTGTGATGGAAGTAAAACCTATCGGTGTTTTCCACATGGCAGATGATAAAGGACCAGATGAAAAAGTAATCTGTGTGCCAGTTTCAGATCCAATCTGGAATTCATTAAATGATTTGTCAGATATGAATCCACACTTATTAAAAGAAATTGAACACTTTTTCCAAGTGTACAAAGATCTTGAAAATAAGAAAGTTGATGTAGGTGGTTGGGGAGATGTAAATGAAGCCTATGAAATAATCAGAAAATGTACGGAGCGTTTTAATCAAATCGAAAACAAACCAGAAGGATTATTTAGTATTAAATAATTTTACACCATAATTTTTACAAAAAGAGCAATATTCTGTTAAGAGTATTGCTTTTTTGTTTAAATTCGTTTTGTTACACTAGTAATTTTAACCAAAAACCAAACCAAAATTATGAATACAATTATGATTTATTTGCCAATAGCCATGGCATTTATTGGACTGGCATTTATGTTTACAAAACGAGCATGGGTTTTAAAACAAGATCCGGGTGACGGTAAGATGAAAGAGATTTCGGATTACATTTACGAAGGAGCTTTGGCTTTCCTAAAAGCAGAATATAGGTTATTGACTTTCTTTGTCATTGGAGCTAGTGTTGTTTTGGCCGGAATTTCATTTTTCGTTCCTACTACACACATCTTAATAGTTGTTGCTTTTGTTTTTGGTGCTTTTTTCTCGGCTTTAGCAGGGAACATGGGAATGAAAATTGCAACAAAAACAAATGTTAGAACCACACAGGCTGCTCGTACCAGTCTGCCGCAAGCACTGAAAGTTTCTTTTGGCGGTGGAACCGTAATGGGATTAGGCGTTGCGGGATTAGCCGTTTTAGGGTTGACCACTTTCTTTATATTTTTCTTTCATTTTTTTATGAATGGAGTTTGGACTTCCACAGAGGATATGACCATTGTTTTGGAAACCTTGGCTGGATTTTCTCTTGGAGCAGAATCTATCGCTTTGTTTGCCAGAGTTGGTGGTGGAATTTATACCAAAGCTGCCGATGTTGGTGCGGATTTAGTAGGAAAAATAGAAGCTGGAATCCCAGAGGATGATCCTCGTAATCCGGCTACCATTGCTGATAACGTAGGGGATAACGTGGGAGATGTAGCCGGAATGGGTGCTGATTTATTTGGTTCTTATGTTGCAACTGTTTTAGCGGCTATGGTTCTTGGGAATTATGTAATCAAAGACATGGGCGGAACTATTCAAGATGCTTTTGGCGGAATAGGACCTATTTTATTACCAATGGCAATCGCCGGTTTTGGAATTTTATTTTCGATTATCGGAACGATGTTAGTGAAAATTACAGATGATAATGCCAAAGAAGCACAAGTTCAAAAAGCATTAAATATAGGAAACTGGGTTTCTATTCTATTAACGGCTATCGCTTGTTTCTTCTTAGTACACTATATGTTGCCGGAAACCATGAAAATGGATTTCTTTGGAGAAGGGACTAAAGAAATTTCATCCATGCGCGTTTTCTATGCCACAATCGTTGGGTTAGTGGTTGGGGCTGTTATCTCATCGGTAACGGAATATTACACAGGTTTGGGTACAAAACCCGTTATGGCTATTGTACAAAAATCGTCAACCGGAGCAGGAACAAACGTAATTGCAGGACTGGCAACAGGAATGATTTCTACGTTTCCAACCGTTTTATTATTCGCTGCTGCAATTTGGACATCGTACGCTTTTGCAGGATTTTATGGTGTGGCTTTAGCAGCATCCGCAATGATGGCAACCACGGCAATGCAATTAGCAATTGATGCTTTCGGGCCCATTTCGGATAACGCAGGAGGAATTGCAGAAATGAGCGAATTGCCAAAAGAAGTGCGTACCAGAACGGATATTTTAGATTCAGTAGGAAATACAACTGCAGCAACTGGAAAAGGATTCGCAATCGCTTCGGCAGCATTAACGTCACTGGCTTTATTCGCTGCGTATGTAACGTTTACAGGAATTGACGGGATTAATATTTTCAAAGCACCGGTTTTAGCGATGTTATTTGTAGGCGGAATGATACCGGTAGTTTTCTCTGCTTTGGCCATGAATTCCGTTGGAAAAGCAGCGATGGATATGGTGTATGAAGTACGGCGCCAGTTCAGGGAGATTCCAGGAATTATGGAGGGAACCGGAAAACCGGAATATGCAAAATGTGTCGATATTTCTACCAAAGCCGCTTTGCGCGAAATGATGTTGCCGGGAATTTTGACTATTGGTTTTCCAATTGCGATTGTTTTACTAGGGAAATTGGTTTATTCAGACAATAACCAATTAATTGCAGAAATGCTAGGAGGTTATATGGCTGGAGTGACCGTTTCAGGTGTGCTTTGGGCTGTTTTTCAAAACAATGCAGGAGGTGCCTGGGACAATGCCAAAAAATCTTTTGAAGCAGGAGTTATGATCAATGGTGAAATGACCTATAAAGGTTCTGATGCACATAAAGCGGCAGTAACTGGAGATACTGTTGGAGATCCGTTCAAAGATACTTCTGGACCATCGATGAATATTTTGATTAAATTGACGTGTTTGATAGGTTTGGTAATTGCCCCAATTTTAGGAAACGGAAGTCACACCATTTCTGGTAAAGCAGCGTGTTGCGCCTCAACTGAAATGTGTGCTTCCATGTCAAAAGAAGAATGTCTGGCAAAAGGATGTGACAGTAAAACCTGTAGATTTATGAATGCTTCCGAGGCAGTAACTAAAATCGTTTCTAAAGAAGTTTCTATCGAAAAAACAAATATTGACGGAAAAGTAAAAGCGACCATTAAAACAACAATAAACGGGAAAGTTACTATTCAAAATTTCGAAGGTACTGACGAAGAAGTTCAAACTAAGATTGATTCTTTGAAATAATTGGCTAATCATTATAAATAAAAATGCCCCGAAATTGCGGGGCATTATTATTTGAAATCATAAAATTATTGTTCTAATGCATATTCTTTGATTAAAGTGGAAGCAGGAATATGAAGTGTTTCTGTTAAAACTCTAATTTGTTTAATAGTTAAAGCTCTTTTGCGTTTAAAAATTTCAGTTACTCTAGAGCGACTATTTAAAATGACTCCTAAATCAGCATCTGTAAGTCCGTTTTGCTCCATCATGAACTTAATGGCTTCAATTGGATCTGGCTCGGCAATAGGGTAATGTATTTGCTCGTATTTTTCTATAAGAGTGACTAGAATATCTAATTCATCCCCTTCTTTTGTATTTTGTTTAGCATCAAAAAGAATATTTATTCTTTCTAAAGCTAAATCATAATCTTTTTCTGTTTTTATAGGATTTATTTCCATTTTTATAAGTTTTTAATGTCTTTCAAACTGTCATATTCAGGATGCGTTCCAATAAATAAAATATAGACAATTTGTGTTATATAATTAATTTTCACGATTAATCGGTAATGGTTACCGCAAATATTAAATACGACTTTATTATTTCCAATAAAATCAGCTGAACCAAAAATAGATTTTATCGCATTAGAATTGGTGAAACTATTTTTGTCAATGACCTGATACCAGGATAATAATTGCTGTTTTGAGTTTGGATATTGTTCCCAAAAATTTTGTAAGGTTCTTTTAGCGATTATTCTCATGCTTTATTTTCTACGTCAAAGATAGTTGAAAATTCCCTGTTTGGGAAAAATAATTTTTATGTTTTAATTTATACTCATTGAGCTGTGAAAACAGATATAAATTTTTGGAAATCTTTTTAAACAATAATGCCCCGCAATTGCGGGGCATTATTATTTATGAAAATCTGTGATAATTTGTGGAATCTGTGTTCTAAAACAATCCGTTCAATTCGGCATCAATTCGGTTAAAAATAGTTCCTAAATCTTCTGGATTGTCAACAAAATTTATGTTGTCCACATCAATGATTAATAATTTCCCTTTGTCGTAGGTTTGAATCCAACCTTCATAACGTTCGTTCAATCGACTCAAATAATCAATGGATATTGAGTTTTCGTATTCGCGACCACGTTTGTGTATTTGTCCCACTAAATTAGGGATAGAACTCCTTAAATAAATCAATAAATCAGGTGCTTTAACTGTAGATTCCATTAATTCAAAAAGAGAAGAATAATTCTGGAAATCACGATTGGTCATTAAGCCCATCGCATATAGGTTAGGAGCAAAAATATGCGCATCTTCATAAATGGTTCTGTCCTGAATGATTTTTTTACCGCTTTCACGAATTTGCATCACTTGACGGAAACGGCTATTCAAGAAATAAATTTGTAAATTAAATGACCAACGTTCCATTTGATGGTAAAAATCATCTAAGTACGGATTATCAACAACGTCTTCATAATGCGGTTCCCACTTGAAATGTTTCGCTAATAAGCGTGTTAAAGTTGTCTTTCCAGAGCCAATGTTTCCTGCTATTGCTATGTGCATTACGGTATTGTGATTTTATAATTTGTAATTCCTGCTGATGTAAAAATAGATAAAATTTGGTCTTTGTAATAGAATTTTTTAAACGTTTTTTCTGAAATTTCAATTTCAGTTTTTTTACCTTTTTCTACATCCTCTAAAATCAAAATGGAGTTATTGGAATAGATAAACTGACTCTCATTAATAATTACAATGGAATCATAATCAGGAATTTTTCCTACACTTATTATTTTTCCAAAAATGTCAGATACGTACCAGTTATTTTTATTATCAACCCAATGAAAAACATTAAAATCGGAAGAATAATTCTGGATGCTTTCTGTAAAAGGAACCGAAATGGTTTTGTAGTTATTGCTTAAATAATCATAAAGCCCCAGTTGCTGGTTCATAGTATTATAAACCCACAATTGATTTTGAGAAGCTATTCCAGTTGCTGAAGCTACAATAGGAATTATATTTTCTGAAAAATTTATTTTTTGGGTTTCATTCAATTGATTGTCCAAAACGATAACCGTATTGAAATTTTCGTAAAATAAGACGATTTTAAGTGGGTTTTGCAGGTCAACTTTGGTGATTTTGCCTAAAGAAATATTTTTATATTCTAAAGTATCTCGTTTGCTAATTTTAGAAAAAACATTGTTTTTAATAGTGTAATAAAAACCAAATGAATCGTATCCTAAAAACACATCTCCATCAAAACGAATGAAGTCAATTTTAGTTGGAGTCAGTTTTTGGTCTTGACTCAATACTACTGAAAAAGAGGCGATAAAGAGTAAAAATGCTAATTTATTCATGAAAGCGAAATTACAATTAAACGGTATACAATTATGATTATCTTATTATTATTTTAATAAAATCCGTGTAACAAAAAAAGTATTTTTAAGTCTTATTTATTAAAATCCAAAAGTATGTATAAAGTAATTTTCACAGTAGCAGTAACAGTCGCATCATTTATGGGACTTCATGCTCAGGAATTTCAAGGAATGGCAGTTTACGAATCGAAAACCAGTACTTCCGATTTTAAAACGCGAATGGAAAGCAATAAGGAGATGACTCCGGACATGCAAAAAATGATCGAAGAAAGAATGAAGAAAATGTTCGAAAAGACATTCATCCTTAATTTTGATAAATCGGCATCGATATACAAAGAAGAAGAAAAGCTAGATACTCCAGGGCAAGGTGGTGGCGGAATGCGAATGATGATGTCTATGACTGGCGGTGGAGGAACGTATTATAAAAATGTAAAAGAGAAATGTTACACTATTGATAAAGAGTTCATGGGGAAAGAGTTTCTGGTAAAAGATTCGTTGCCTAATTTACAATGGAAAATAGAAGGGGAAATGCGTGTTATTGGTGGCTACAATTGTTTCAAAGCAACTGCTGTGCGTCCTGCGAGCAAAACAGATTTTAGAAATTTTAGACCCAAAAAAGAAGATGCCGCAACTGCAAAACTAGCGGATGCCACAAAGAAAACCAGTCTTTTAGATGAATTGGATATGCCGAAAGAAACTATAATTACGGCTTGGTATACTCCAGAAATCCCAGTGAATCAAGGGCCTGAAAACTACTGGGGATTACCAGGTTTAATATTGGAAGTAAATGATGGCAAAACAGTTATTTTGTGTTCGAAAGTGGTTCTGAATCCTAAAGTTAAAACCGAAATAAAAGCGTCAACGAAAGGAAAAGTAACGACTCAAAAAGAATTTGATGAAACGGTTTTAAAAAAAATGGAAGAATTCAGAGACATGAACCAAGGACGTGGCGGAAATGGCGGAATGAGAATGAGAATTGGAGGATAAAAATAAGCCAAATCAGAGTTTAAAATCAATACTACAGATTTCATCCATAATCTCTAAATGAAAAATACAATACTAATTGCCCTATTTTTTATTACCTCAATTTCCTTTGCACAATCCGTTAAATTAGAAGGTCTTATAACCGATTCAAAAACAGTTGGACTTGAAATGGCCAATGTGATGGCGGTAAATAAAGCCACAAAAGCGATGGATTCTTACGCCATAACAAATGATAAAGGCAAGTTTGTTCTTAATCTAAAACCAAATACTGCGTATAATTTAAAAATTAGTTATTTGGGAATGCAGAATAAAGAGCTGGAGATAACTACCACTTTAGAAAATAGCATTAAAAACATTGCGCTTGAAGAAGGCGGAATTGAATTGGATGGAGTTGAAATTGTTCGAGAAATGCCGGTTTCGATAAAAGGAGATACCATTGTTTATAATGCCGATTCTTTCAAATCCGGAACGGAACGAAAACTAGAAGATTTACTAAAAAAACTGCCTGGTGTTGAGGTCAATGCTGATGGTGAAATTGAAGTTGAAGGAAAAAAAGTGTCCAAATTAATGGTGGAAGGGAAAGACTTTTTTGATGGCGATACTAAGTTAGGCGTAAAAAACATTCCGGCAGATGCTATTGATAAAATCCAAGTGTTGCGCAACTACAACGAAAATTCAATCCTAAAAGGCGTGGAGAACAATCAGGATAATATTGCGATGAATATCAAACTAAAGTCAGGAAAGAAAAATTTCTGGTTTGGAGATATGACAGCAGGAATTGGAGTAGCGCATGAGGAAAGTCGCTATTTGATAAACCCAAAATTGTTTTATTACAATCCAAAATACAGTATCAATTTAATCACAAATTTTAATAATATTGGGGAACTGCCGTTGACGGTTCAGGATTATTTTAAATTCACGGGTGGTTTTAGAGGCATGATGCAAAAAGGTGGTTCTAGTTTTAATGTGTCTTCGAATGATTTGGGAATTTCACTTTTAAGGAACAATAGAGCCAAAGAAATCGAGACTAAATTTGGAGCTACAAATTTCTCCTACAATGTAAATAAAGCGTGGACTTTAAGTGGTTTTGGGATTCTTTCTTCCTCTGAAACGGATTTAGAAACAAAGTCACAAACAAATATTTTACAGCCTAATTCTTCTGAAATTCTTTCTACGGAGAATCGTCAGGAAACGGCGAATCAGAGAAGTAATTTGGGATTATTTAAATTGAGTTCGAGTTACAAACCAACTACTAAGTTTCAATTTGATTATGATATATTGGCTAAATTGTCCAAACAGGATGAAAATAATTCATTATTGAGAGAATCTATTGTCAGCAATAATGCTACAACTGAAAACATCAATACGTTGAAAAAACAAGATCCGATTTCGGTAAATCAAAACCTGAGTTTGTATTATACGCAAAGCGACAAGAATATTTTTGCTTTCGAAATGCAGCATTTGTACCAAAAGGAAGATCCTTTTTATAACGCTAATTTACAATCGCAACCGTTTAATTTAGCCGATTATATTACTGGGCAAAACAGAAATAACATCAACCAAAATCGCTTTGTGAAAACCAGTAAGATTGACGCTAAATTGGATTATTATTACATGGTTACACCAAAAAGCAATATCAATGTTACGTTAGGAAATACGTATTCTCATCAAAATTTTAATTCCAGTATTTTTCAGATTTTGGATAATAAAATAGTCAATAATTTAGATGATGATGCCAATACAAACGATGTGAATTACAATTTCAACGATACGTTTTTGGGATTGCACTATAAGATTTTGAGTGGCAAATTTACTTTTACACCAGGAGTGAGTTTACATAGTTATAACATGACAAATGAGCAATTAGGAACCAGTTACAGTCAAAATTTCTTTAGAGCATTACCTGATTTATTGGCAATTTACCAAATCAAAAAATCAGAAACAGTAACCTATAATTTTTCGTATACCAATAATTTCACCGATATTAACCAACTAGCTGAAGGTTTTGTTTTCTCCAATTACAATAGTCTGACTAAAGGATACCGACTTTTAGAAAATGCTACCGCCCAAGTACATTCGTTGCGTTACTTTAAATACAATATGTTTAATTTTGAGAACATTACCGCTTTTGCTTCGTATTCTAAAAGATTCGATGCCATAAAAACCAGAGCCGTTTTCAATGGAGTGAATCAAACGTCATCTCCATTTAATTCTGATTTTGCAGATGAAACCTTGTCCGGAAATGGTTCTTATGGACGTTCTTTTCTGAAGAATTACAAAGCCTCTTTAGGAGCGAATCTAAATTGGTCAAAATTCAATAACATTCAGAACAATATATTGTCTACAAACGAAAGTTTTACCCAAAGCTATACTTTGAAAGCATCGACGAATTATAAAAACATGCCTAATTTAGAGTTGGGATATAATATTGTAAATAACGATTATAATAATACTACTTTTTATACAGAAAAGCCTTTTGCGAGACTGGATTATTTCTTTCTGAAGAGCTTTTCATTTGTAACGGAATATGAGTTTTATCATTATTATAACAATACCAAAACGGTCAATAATGAGTATGATTTCTTGAGTGCCAGTTTGATTTATCAAAAGAAAGGGAGCAAGTTAGAATATAAAGTAAGCGGAACTAATTTATTGAACACCATCTCATTAAACGATGATAATTTCAGTCAGTTTGCCACCAGAACCTCACAATATACCGTTCAGCCACGCTATGTAATTTTTTCTTTAAAGTATAATTTATAGGAGCTAATCCGGCTGTACATTTCAATCTTTGCTGAAAAAGATTATTTTTCTAAATAAATAAAGGAGCTTCCGATGGTCGCTCTTTTTTTATAAGAAAAAATGAATCTTTTTTCAGCAAAGGATTTCCATTCCATCAGGGCTAAAAAAACCCGCAATCCAATCGAATTGCGGGTTTAAATATAAAATGGTAACGGATTAAAGTCCAAATGCTGTTTTAACTTGGTCTACGAAATCTAATTTTTCCCAAGTAAACAATTCAACAGTAACTGTTTTTTCATTTCCACCTGGAGCAGAAAAAGTTTTAGTTACCGTTTCTGGCGTACGTCCCATGTGCCCGTAAGCAGCAGTTTCACTGTAAATAGGATTTCTTAATTTTAAACGTTGTTCAATAAAGTAAGGTCGCATGTCAAAAATAGCTTCTACTTTCTTGGCAATTTCACCATTAGTCAAATTCACTTTTGATGTTCCGTACGTATCGATAAAAATACCCATTGGTTTTGCTACTCCAATTGCGTAAGAAACCTGTACTAAAATCTCGTCAGCAACTCCCGCTGCAACTAAGTTTTTAGCGATATGACGGGTTGCATAAGCCGCACTTCTGTCCACTTTACTTGGATCTTTTCCAGAGAACGCACCGCCACCATGAGCGCCTTTTCCACCGTAAGTATCCACAATGATTTTTCTTCCTGTTAAGCCAGTATCTCCGTGTGGTCCTCCAATTACGAATTTCCCGGTTGGGTTGATATGGTAATGGATTGCATCGTTGAATAAATGAGCATGTGCCGGATTTTTAGCAATGATCCTTGGAATCAATATTTCGATGATGTCTTTTTTGATTTTTGCAAGCATTGTTGCTTCTTCATCAAAATCATCGTGTTGTGTTGAGATTACAATAGCTTCAATACGAGTTGGCTTGTTGTCATCGCTGTATTCTAAAGTTACTTGTGATTTTGCATCTGGACGCAAATACGTAATTTCGTTATTTTCACGTCTTAAAATAGCTAACTCCTTCAATAATTTATGAGATAAATCAAGTGCCAATGGCATGTAATTGTCCGTTTCATTAGTAGCGTAACCAAACATCATTCCTTGGTCACCAGCGCCTTGTTCTTCAGGATTTTTTCTGTCAACGCCTTGATTGATATCAGCAGATTGTTCGTGAATAGCCGAAAGAATTCCACAAGAATTAGCTTCAAACATGTATTCGCTTTTAGTGTATCCAATTTTCTTGATTACATCACGAGCGATTTGTTGTACGTCTAAATAGGTGTTTGATTTTACTTCACCAGCCAAAATTACCTGGCCAGTAGTTACTAAAGTTTCGCAAGCTACTTTTGAGTCAGCATCAAATGCCAAAAAATTATCAATTAATGCATCCGAAATTTGATCTGCAATTTTGTCTGGATGTCCTTCGCTTACAGATTCTGACGTAAATAAATAGGCCATAATAATTATTATTTTAAAATTAAGCGAGAAAAAATAATTGCTGAAAAGGACTAAAGAAGAGTTTCTGCTTTAGCATTTTTCTACTGAAAAAATTTCAGTATCCATAATGAATTGATTTCATTATGAAGAGGTTGCAATCAGTTCAAATTTTTCCTCTTGTATTCGAGTGCAAATGTATGAAACCATTTTGAATTGCAAATTAATCTTAACTTTTTTTTGCTTATAAATCTTTTCATCTACTTATATAAATATAAAACGAAATCTTGAGTTTGTTTTTCTTTGTATTTTTTTAAACTTATTTGGAAAATTCAAAAATAGTTAGCATATTTGTTATAACAAAAAAGGAAAGATGAAATTTAATGTGTGTAATATGTATAAAGCCATTCAGGAAAAGTCCTGTGGGTCGTCTATTGCTTAAATTTAAATTAAAATTTATATAGCAAAAGCCTCCCAAGAAAATGGGAGGCTTTTTTTTTGAACTCTATTTCGCTTAAAACAAAACAATATTAATTATAGAATGAATAACCTAAAAATCCAGAATACAAATAATTGTAAAGTCAAAAATATGATTTGCGCCAATGCCATTATGGGCGTTCGTGTCTGTTGATTCCAAAAGTATAAGTTATAACACAACTTAAAAAACCCTTTTGGATACGCATCTAAAAGGGTTTTTTCATTGAGATCAGTTGCAAGCATAAAACATTTCAGAATTCAAAACAATTTAAAACAAAACTAACATCGTAAATTCAATTATCATGAGCACATCAAAACATTTCCCAAAGACATTACGGTTGCTAAAAGGCTTTACTTTCAGAACCAAAACAGAGAAGGAAAGCGATTCAAAAAATGAATTGACCAATCCAAGATTTGAAATATCAAAAAATGATCCTTCGGCACAAAAAAAAGTACCAAATTCATTACTGTTCCAAATGTATTCAAAAGAAAATGAAGAACTTTTTATTTAAGGAACCCGAATTTATTTTCGGTTATGAGATCTTTAAAGGGATCTTTAAAATTGTTATTTTGACAAGGTAAGAACTGTATTTAGTTTAGGATACTTTGTCAAAATAACATTTGTATGTTTATTGTTTTCAGGTTTTTATTTAAACCAAATAAAAAAATTGATTGCACATAAAAATTTGGTTGTTACAAAAAATAGTGCTTAATTTGCAATTATAAGTTCAAAAACGTATTGAAATGTTATAAAGAAAGGCAGAGGGATTAGACCCGATGAAGCCTTAGCAACCCTTCGATTTATCGAAGAAGGTGCTGCATTCTACCTTTATTCTGAATTATTTCAGAATTTAAAGGAAAGATAACACAAAGAATTCTTCTAGTTCACTTCTAGCTTTCTTTCTAATATTTCCAGACACAAATCAAAAATCATAAAAGATTTGAAATTGGAAAATAAACCAACATCTATTACCGTACAAAATTTCACCACCGAGAGTGGGGCTTTTTATGCTACCTTAAACTTAAGTTTTCAAGTTTTTGGACCGGCTTTAAATACTGCTCCTATCGTTTTGGTCAATCATGCCTTAACCGGAAATTCCCAAGTTGTGGGCGATAACGGTTGGTGGAATGATTTAATTGGAGAACACAAAACCATCGATACTAATACATATACAATACTGGCTTTTAATGTTCCCGGAAATGGTTTTGATGATGTTATCATTGAAAATTATTCGGATTTTAATACCAGAGATATTGCCAAAATTTTTATTGAAGGCATTCATTTTCTTAAAATCAAACAGCTTTATGCTATTATTGGCGGTTCCGTTGGTGGAGGAATTGCTTGGGAAATGGTAGCTTTAAAATCAAAAATCACGCAACATTTAATTCCTATTGCAACGGATTGGAAATCGACGGATTGGTTAATTGCCAATTGTTTTTTGCAGGAACAAATTCTGAAAAATTCATCAAAACCTATTGAAGACGCTCGAATTCATGCCATGCTTTGCTACCGAACTCCAGAATCTTTTGCGGCAAAATTCCAGAGAACGACCAATGCTGAATTAGCCATTTTTAATGTGGAAAGCTGGTTGGGGCATCATGGCAAAAAATTACAAAAACGTTTTCAAATTTCGTCTTATAAAATGATGAATCAACTATTGAAAACGATAGACATTACCAGAAACAGCGATTCATTTGAAGAAATAACGTCAAAAATTGAAGCTGATATTCATATCATCGGAATCAATTCAGACTTGTTTTTTACTGCAAATGAAAATAAAGCAACTTACAAGGAATTAAAAAAATATAAAAATAATGTCACCTATCAAGAAATTGTTTCCATTCACGGACACGACGCTTTTTTGATAGAATACAAACAATTAGACAATTTGCTTGCTGCTATTTTTTAGAGGCAACACAACACAACACATAAAATGAAAATATTAAAATTTGGAGGTAAATCTTTATCAAATGGCGACGGAATAAATAAGGTTGTTGCAATTATTGCCGATAAAGTAAATCAAGGCGAAGAAATTGCAATTGTGGTTTCGGCTAGAGGAAATGCTACAGATGAATTAGAAGAAATTTTAAGTATTGCTTCTAAAAACGGAGATTACAAACCGCTTTTTGAGGATTTCAAAAAATACCAACAAGACGATTACCAAGAAGTGGATTTGTCTGAGGAATTCAATGTTTTGGAAAAATTATTCGAAGGTGTAAGCTTAATTGGCGATTACAGCAATAAAATTAAAGACCAGATTTTGTCGAAAGGAGAATTACTTTCTGCAAAATTACTGACGGCTATTTTAGTTGAAAAGGGAATAAATGCCCGTTTTGCCGATACTCGAGAATTGATAAAAACCGATTCTAAATTTGGCGATGCGCAACCTTTGGAACAAATTTCAAAGAAAAATATAATCAATTATTTCAAGCAGAATAACGGAACAACTGTGAACATTATCACAGGATTTATTGGTTCTAACAATAATAATGACACAACTACTTTAGGGAGAAACGGCAGTAATTATACAGCTTCGTTGATTGCGAATTATTTAAATGCAGAAGAATTACAGAATTATACGCACGTAGACGGAATTTATACCGCTAATCCTGATTTAGTGGTTGATGCAAAGAAAATTGACCATTTATCGTTTAATGAAGCGAATGAAATAGCCAATTTTGGTGCGACGATTCTTCATGCAAAAACGATTATTCCTTTATTGGAAAAAAACATTCCGCTTCGTATTTTGAATACATTCAACCACGAAAATAAAGGAACATTAATTACTTCCAATTCTAATAAAGAAGGGATCAAAACACTTTCGGTACTTGAAAATGTTTCGTTAGTGAATCTGGAAGGGAGAGGATTGTTAGGGAAAACTGGCGTTGATGCCCGTATTTTTAGAGTGATGGGTGACAATCATATTAGCGTAAGCATCATTTCGCAAGGGTCATCAGAAAGAGGAATTGGTTTAGTTGTAGCTGCGGATAAGGCTACAAAAGCTATGATTGAATTGGAAAAAGAATTCGAAAATGATTTTTATTCAAAAGATGTGAATAAGATCACAGTGACGGATGATGTTTCGGTGATTTCTATCATTGGCCAGGATTTGAGTACGTTTCACAAGCCATATACGGCTTTGATAAAAAATAAAATTGTCCCAATACTTTTTAATAATACCGTTACGGGTAAAAACGTGAGTTTGGTTGTCAAAAAATCGCAACTGAACAAAGCTTTAAACGTGATTCACGGGGAGATTTTTGGAGTATCAAAGAAAATTAATATCGCAATTTTCGGACATGGATTAGTGGGCGGAACCTTGATTAACCAAATATTGGAATCAGCCGCAATGATCGAGAAAAGAAAAGACATCAAGTTGAATGTTTTTGCGATTGCAAACTCAAAAAATGTATTGTTGAGTAAAAACGGAGTTACTCCAAATTGGAAAAATGAAATCCAGAATAATGGTTTTTCTTATACTATCGATGATGTAATTGCTTACGCAAATGAGCATCATTTGGAGAATTTGATTGCGATTGATAACACGGCAAGTGCCACATTTGTGGAGAATTATATTCCTTTGGCAGAAAGTAGTTTCGATTTGATTTCATCCAATAAAGTGGCCAATACGCTTAGTTATAGTTTTTATAAAAAATTACGAAAAGTATTGGCGGATAATCAAAAGAGTTATCTTTATGAAACGAATGTTGGAGCCGGATTACCATTGATTGATACGATTAAATTATTGCATCTTTCAGGTGAAAATATCACCAAAATTAAAGGTGTTTTCTCAGGAACATTGAGTTATTTGTTCAATAATTTTTCTGCAAAAGACGCTTCGTTTAGCGAAATATTAAAAGAAGCAATTGATAATGGATATACCGAGCCAGATCCTAGAGAAGATTTGTGTGGAAATGACGTAGGTCGGAAATTATTGATTTTGGCCAGAGAATTAGACTTGCAAAATGAGTTTGAAGAAATTGAGATTCAAAATTTAATACCGGAGCATTTACGTGAAGGTGATGTTTCTGATTTCTTGAATAAATTGACGGAGTTTGATCCAATTTATGCTAAAATAAAAGCCGACCAAAAACCAAATCACGTGTTGCGATACATAGGCGAATTGTCAGGCGATTTGCAAAATGACAAAGGAAATCTTGAAGTGAAATTAGTTTCTGTGCCCTCAGATACGGCTTTAGGAGGATTGAAAGGTTCAGATTCTTTCTTCGAAATTTACACCGAATCGTATGGCGACAGACCCATTGTGATTCAAGGTGCAGGCGCAGGATCAGCCGTGACGGCTAGAGGTGTTTTTGGGGATATTTTAAGATTGTCGGATAAAGGATAAGGATTTAAGATTGCAGATATAAAAAAAGTACAAGATGAAAATAACATTGAACAGAATAAACGACAATTTCCACTTTGAATTAAAAAACGAGCGTGGGCATATAGTAAACGTTGATAGTCGTCCAGAATTTGGCGGGAATGACATGGGTGCAAGTCCAATGGAATTAGTATTGATGGGTGTTGCGGGTTGCAGTGCCATCGATATGATTTCGATTTTGAAAAAGCAGCGTCAGGAAATCACTTCTTTCAAAGCTGAGGTTGAAGGGGAACGTGTACAAGTAGGAGAAGCGAAACCATTCAAGGATATTACAGTAGTATTCTTTTTGGAAGGGCCTATTAATGAAGAAAAAGCAGCCAGAGCCGCACAACTTTCTTTCGAAAAATACTGTTCGGTTTCTAAAACTTTAGAGCCAACCGCAACCATACATTACAAAGTAGTTTTGAATAATAAACCATTGTAGTTTAAGCAAAGTGTTTGGATTTTATGTTCCAACAACTTTAAACCTTAAACTTTAAACTAAAAAAGAATGAACGAACAAGAATTTGGTTTTGAAACCGAAGCCATCCGTACCCAATTAGAAAGAACGCAATATTTAGAGCACTCAGTTCCTTTGTACTTAACCTCTAGTTTTGTCTTTGAAGATGCCGAAGACATGCGTGCTTCTTTTGCTGAAGAGAAAGACAGGAATATTTATAGCCGTTACAGCAATCCGAACACGAACGAATTTATTGATAAAGTTTGTAAAATGGAAGGTGCGGCAGCTGGTTTTGCCTTTGCATCCGGAATGGCAGCAGTGTATTCAACCTTGGCAGCTTTATTGAAATCCGGAGATCACATTGTTTCTTCCAGTAGTGTTTTTGGAGCGACACATTCTTTATTTATCAATTATTTTCCAAAATGGAATATTGAAACCTCCTATTTTGATATTAATAAGCCGGAAACGATTGAAAGTTTCATTACACCAAATACAAAGATACTTTTTGCTGAATCACCTACTAATCCGGCTGTTGATATTATCGATTTAGAACTTTTAGGAACGATAGCCCAAAAACATAATTTGATTTTGGTAATTGACAACTGTTTTGCAACACCTTATCTGCAACAACCTATAAAATGGGGTGCGCACTTAGTGGTACATTCCGCTACAAAGTTAATGGACGGTCAAGGTAGAGTGTTGGGAGGAATAACAGTTGGTGATGCTGAATTGATTCAAAAAATCTATTTATTTTCTCGACTTACAGGGCCTTCCTTGTCACCTTTTAACGCCTGGGTATTATCAAAAAGCTTAGAAACATTGGCGATTCGTTTAGACAGACATTGTGAAAATGCCTTGAAAGTGGCTGAGTTTCTGGAAAGCCATCCTCAGGTTAATAAAGTGAAGTATCCTTTTTTGAAATCGCATCCACAATATGAAATTGCTCAAAAGCAAATGAAGTTGGGTGGAAACATTGTAGCTTTTGAAATAAAAGGTGGTCTTGAAGCCGGAAGAGCATTTTTGGATAAAATAAAATTATGTTCCTTGTCACCAAATTTGGGTGATACGAGAACGATTGTTACGCATCCAGCTTCTACAACACACAGTAAATTATCAGTTGAAGAACGTTTGGCGGTAAGTATCACAGATGGTTTAGTTCGTGTTTCAGTAGGATTGGAAACCGTGAAAGATGTTATTGCTGATTTAGAGCAGGCACTTTCGTAAAGATTTTTGAATGTAGATTAACGATTTAGATTGCAGATTTCTCATCCAACAACAATCGTTAATCTACATTCACCATTCTTCATTCAAAAAGTATATTTTTGTTGTTGTAAAAAGGATATGATTGTTCTGATATTTAGACTATCAAAAATCAGCAATCAAAAATCAGCAATCAAAAATCAATTATGCTTTCAAAAAAAACAAAATACGGAATAAAGGCTTTGTCATTTTTGGCTCGTCAAGAGAATCAAATACCGGTTCCAATTGCGGATATTGCAAAAAGTGAAAACATTTCGATTAAGTTTTTGGAAAGTATTTTATTACTCTTGCGTTATTCTGGTTTTTTGGGAGCCAAAAAAGGGAAAGGTGGAGGATATTATCTGATAAAAGAGCCAAAAGACATTAATATGGCTCATGTCTATCGCATTCTGGAAGGGCCAATCGCTTTGCTGCCCTGTGTTAGCCATAATTTTTATGAAAAATGTGACGATTGCGTTGACGAAGCCAATTGCTCCGTTCATAAACTAATGACCGAAGTGCGGGACAATACGCTTATGATATTAGAAAACAATACACTTGCGGATATCGCTCTTTAAAGAATAAATCATAGAATAAGTTTTGTAGTTAAGTAAAAAGTTTTACTTTTGCATAGTAATCTACTATTCCGATGGGGTAATAGGTTTAAATAATTAAAACAGTTGAATTTTAAAAGCATGAGCAAAGAATTGAAAGAGATTAATATCAATGTAAAATCGGAAACTACTTTTGCAGAGCGTTTATGGGTTATTATTCCTGTTGTTTTGTTGATTGGATTGTTTTCGACATTAATGTACAATCATTATACTGAGTTTTCCTGGAATGGTTTTTTGGCAGGCTTCAATCAGGAATTTTTAATCTTTTTCTGTATTGGGGTATTTGCTCAATTAGTGGATGGAACTTTGGGAATGGGTTATGGAGCAACCTCTACTTCTTTTTTATTGGCCTATGGAATTCCGCCAGCAATAAGCAGTACAGGGGTTCACGTTGCTGAAATGTTTACCACTGGAGCTTCTGCTATTTCTCATCATCGATTTGGGAATATCAATAAAAAACTAGTGAGACATTTGTTGATTCCGGGTGTTTTAGGTTCTATTGCAGGGGCTTATTTATTGTCGGATGTGATTGATGGGGATGCGATAAAACCATTTATAGCCCTTTATATGATTGCGCTGGCAATTATAATTATTAGAAAAGCATTAAAAAAGAATATCATTAAAAAGAAAACTAAAAAATTAGGTATTTTGGCCTCTTTCGGAGGTTTTATGGATGCTGTTGGTGGCGGCGGATGGGGGCCAATAGTGACTTCAACGTTACTAGGGAACGGAAGAAATCCTAGATATACTATCGGTTCTGTGAATGCAGCTGAATTTGCGGTTTCTTTTGCTAGTGGAATAACATTCATGATTTTTGGAGGAATTCAAGGATGGCAGGTTATTATAGGTTTGATTTTAGGAGGCGTTATCGCTGCGCCAATTGCGGCTTTATTAGTCAATAAAATCAAAAGACAACCGATGATGATTTTGGTGGGGATCTTAATTATCATTTTGAGTTTAAGAACTTTATCGAAATTGTTATAAAAGAGAAACGAAATTATGAGCACAGAAATAGTAAATGCTTTATTAGAAAAAACAGCAAACTTTTCGATAGAAGAGACTTTGGCTTTTTTGGCTAATGAATACAAAGATAAAGTAGTTTTTTCAACTTCTTTCGGACAGGAAGACCAAGTGATTACGGCTTTAATTGCAAAAAATGATTTACCGATTACCATTTTTACGTTGGATACCGGACGATTATTTCAAGAAACGTATGATGTTTTTCACAAGACATTGAAAAAGTATAAAATAGACATTAAAACCTATTTCCCGGAAACAACTGCGGTGGAAGAGTTGTTAAATAAAAAAGGTCCAAACAGTTTCTACGAATCGGTTGGGAATAGAAAAGAATGTTGTTTTATTCGAAAAGTGGCTCCGTTGACTAAAGCTTTAAAAGGGAATGAAATCTGGATTACCGGTTTACGTGCGGAACAATCAGAAAATAGAAATGATTTGGCAGCCTTTGAATACGATGCCCATTTTAATATTATCAAATTTAATCCATTATTGAAATGGACTTTGTCCGAAGTTCAAAAATATATGGATGATAATAATGTGCCTCAAAACGCATTACACAAAAAAGGATTTGTGAGCATTGGTTGCGCACCTTGTACAAGAGCCATAGCCGAAGGAGAAGATATCAGGGCTGGAAGATGGTCATGGGAATCGAGTCATAAAGAATGTGGTTTGCACCAGAAGTAATTTTAAATTATGAATTATAAATTATAAATGATTGTTGAATTTTTTCGAATCATTTAAATCTTTAAATTAAAAAAATGAGTACCATATTAAAAACAAATGCTTTAGAAAGCGAAGCGATATACATTTTTAGAGAAGTGATTTCTCAATTTAACAAACCGGTTTTGCTTTTCTCTGGCGGAAAAGATTCTATAACATTAGTACGTTTAGCACAGAAAGCTTTTTTTCCTGCTAAAATTCCTTTTCCATTGTTGCATGTAGATACAGGTCATAATTTTCCGGAAACTATTGCTTTTAGAGATAAATTGGTTGCTGAATTAGGGTTGGAATTAATCGTTCGTAATGTTCAAGATGCTATTGACGAAGGTAAAGTTGTAGAAGAATCGGGTAAATATTCAAGCAGAAATAGTTTGCAAACGACAACACTTTTGGATGCAATCGAAGAGTTTAAATTTGATGCTTGTATCGGTGGTGCGCGTCGTGATGAAGAAAAAGCAAGAGCGAAAGAACGTATTTTCTCGGTTCGTGATGATTTTGGCCAATGGGACGAAAAAAACCAACGCCCTGAATTATTTGATCTTTTGAATGGAAAAATTGAAAACGGGCAAAACGTTCGTGTTTTTCCAATTTCGAACTGGACGGAATTAGATGTATGGAGTTATATTGAACAAGAGCAAATCGAAATCCCATCTATTTACTTTTCACACAAGCGTAAAGTATTCTTGAGAGACGGTATGATTTGGTCTCATTCTCCTTTTGTTTACCAAGAAGAAGATGAAGAAATCGAAGAAAGAATTGTTCGTTTTAGAACTGTTGGAGATATGAGTTGTACAGCTGCTGTTGATTCTTATGCAGCAACTATTCAAGAAGTAGTTGGCGAAATTAGATCTTCGACTATTTCTGAAAGAGGAGCCAGAATTGATGACAAACGTTCTGAAGCTGCAATGGAAAAAAGAAAACAACAAGGGTATTTTTAGAAAATAATTATAAGTTATGAATTATGAATTATGAATTGTTCCGAGACATTTAAAATTTATAATTCAACATTTAAAATAAAAAAATCAAATTTAAAAGTTTACACAAAGTGTTTTGAAAACCTTAAACTTTTAAACTTCAAACAAAAAACAAGGAATGGAAGTTTTAAAAATAGCAACAGCAGGAAGTGTAGATGACGGAAAAAGCACCTTAATCGGAAGATTATTGTACGATACAAAATCGTTGACTACAGATAAGATTGAAGCAATAGAAAAAAGCAGCAAGCAAAAAGGATACGATTATTTAGATTTCTCATTGGCTACAGATGGTTTGGTTGCCGAAAGAGAACAAGGAATTACAATTGATGTGGCGCATATTTATTTTTCGACTGCCAAAAAAAGTTACATTATTGCCGATACTCCGGGTCACGTTGAATATACACGTAATATGGTTACCGGAGCTTCAACTTCACAAGTTTCAATCATTTTGATTGATGCTCGTAAAGGAGTTATTGAGCAAACCTACCGTCACTTTTTTATCAATAATCTATTGAGAGTAAAAGATGTGATTGTTGCGGTAAACAAAATGGATTTAGTTGATTATTCAGAAGAAGTATACAACAAAATCAAAGCAGACTTTCAGGCATTAAATGCAAAAAGTGCTTTCAAAGAACAAAATGTAAGTTACATTCCGCTAAGTGCAATCAATGGTGGTAATGTTGCCGATAAATCGGAGAATATGCCTTGGTATACCGGACAGACAGTTTTGGAACATTTGGAATCTTTAGAACCAAATGATATCTATGAAAACGGAATCGCACGTTTTCCTGTTCAAACAGTAATTCGACCAAAAACGGAGGAATACCACGATTTTAGAGGATATGCCGGAAAATTATACGGTAACACTATTAAAGTTGGAGATGCTGTAACGGTGCTTCCTTCTTTGACAGAATCTACAGTAACGAATATTCACTTTTTTGACAAGCAATTTGATGAAGCTTCGGCTGGTTCTTCTATCACTATCGAATTAGATAATGACATCAATGTAACCAGAGGCGATATGATTGTAAAATCGAATGAACTTCCTAAAATTGAAAAAGACATTACAACAACTGTTTGTTGGATGGACAGTAAAAAATTAGTGGCAGGTGCAAAATATTATGTGCAACACAACAGCAATAGAGTTTTGGCAAAAATTGATGGTGTAAAAAACGTAATCGCAACCGATTATTCAGGAACAACTCCAGCGACTCAATTAGCGATAAATGAAATTGGAGAAGTAACTATCAAATTGAGCAAAGCCATTTATTTTGATGCTTACACGGATAATAAATCTAACGGAGCTTTCATCTTAATAGATGCTGCAACCAATACAACAGCTGGCGTTGGTTTTATAAAATAATTTTAGCTTTTGCTAAAAAAATAAATAAGTTAAAAGATATAGATTAACAGCTAAAAGCCCAAAGCCAATAGCTAAAAGCTAAAAAAGATGCAAAGTTTTAGAACCGAAATAGAAGACCCGATTGTCCAAAAAGAGATTATCGATTTAGAGAAAAAAATTCATTCCTTCCGAAGTGGACAAATTGACGATGAGCGTTTTCGCAGTCTTCGTTTGGCCCGTGGTATTTACGGTCAACGTCAAGAAGGCGTGCAAATGATTCGTATTAAATTGCCTTACGGAAAAGTGACTAGCGAGCAATTGAAGCGTATTACGGAAGTGTCCGATAAATATTCTACAGGACGTTTACACATTACTACCCGTCAGGATATTCAAATTCACTATGTGAGTTTAGACAGAACACCTGAGCTTTGGTCTGAGTTGGCGAAAGATGATATCACTTTGAGGGAAGCGTGTGGAAACACCGTGCGTAATATTACCGGAAGCGAATTAGCGGGTGTAGATGTTGATGAACCTTTTGATGTGTCGCCTTATGCGCATGGTTTGTTTCAATATTTATTGCGTAACCCAATTTGTCAAGAAATGGGACGTAAGTTCAAAATATCATTCTCCTCTTCAGATAAAGATACTGCTTTGAGTTATTTGCATGATTTAGGATTTATTCCAAAAATTGTAAATGGCGAAAAAGGATTCAAAATAATGTTTGCGGGTGGTTTAGGTTCTCAACCAAGTCACGCTGAATTGCTTTCAGAATTTGTACCGGTGAACCAAATTATCCCAACTGCCGAAGGAATAATCAGAGTTTTTGACCGTTACGGAGAAAGAGCAAAACGTTTGAAAGCACGTATGAAGTTCTTAATCAAGGACTTGGGTCGTGAAGAGTTTTTGCGTTTGGTTGACGAAGAGAAAAAAGCATTGCCTTTTCATACTTACGAAATAGATACCACTGCTTTTGAAGGACCAATTACAGAACCTTTATTGGCAGTACCAGCAGTAACGATCGAGGATGTTGAAGCTTTTGAAGCTTGGAAAAAATCAAATGTGATTGCACAAAAACAAACTGGATATGTTGCTATTGGTATCAAAGTACTTTTAGGAGATTTCTATACAGACAAAGCAAAATTATTAGCCGATTTGATTAAAAATTATGGTGCTAATGAGTTGCGTTTTTCATTACGACAAAACATCGTTTTACGTAATATTAAAGAAGAAAATCTAGCGTTCTTTTACCAAGAATTAGCCAAATTGGATTTTGTTGCTTTAGGATATGATACGATTGGAGATATCACGGCTTGTCCGGGAACGGATACGTGTAATTTAGGTATTGCAAGTAGTACTGGTATTGCAGATGAATTAGAAAGAGTATTAAAAACAGAATACCCACAATACAGCAACAATCAACAAATCGCAATAAAAATTAGCGGTTGTATGAATGCTTGTGGACAACACAATATGTCCGAAATTGGTTTCCAAGGAATGTCAATCAATGCAGGAAAACTGGTTGCTCCGGCACTTCAGGTATTATTGGGTGGAGGAAACTTAGGAAACGGAAACGGAAGATTTTCGGATAAAGTAATCAAAATTCCAAGTAGAAGAGGACCCGATGCGTTGCGTTTTATCTTAAATGATTTTGATGCCAATGGAAACGGACTATCATTCTTGAATTATTATGATGCTAAAGGCGAAAAATATTTCTACGAATTTCTAAAACCATTGGCAGATATAACAAACCTTACCGAGGCTGATTTTGTAGATTGGGGAAATGCCGATAACTACGTAAAAGCAGTTGGAATAGGAGAATGCGCAGGTGTAGTAATTGATTTAGTGGCTACTTTAATATTAGAAGCCAAAGATAAAATGACTTTTGCACAAGAAGCTTTCGAAGATAAAAAATGGTCGGATGCGATTTATTTAGCCTACGCCGGTTTTGTAAACGGTGCCAAAGCAATTTTACTGGCCGAAAACGAAAAAACAAATCACCACGCTGGAATTATCGATTTGTTTGATACTGTTTTTATCGAAAGCAAAAAAATAGAATTGGAGTCAAGCTTTAAAGAGTTAGTTTATCAAATCAAAGCGAATGAGCCTTCGGCAGAATTTGCACAAAAATACATTCAAGAAGGAGTTGCGTTTTTTGATAAAATAGAAAAATACAGAGCAAAAGATTTAGCTGATGCATAATACAATACAACCAAAAGTAACTTTAGTGGGTGCTGGTCCCGGCGATCCAGATTTATTTACTCTGAAAGGAGTTAAAGCACTTGCTGAAGCGAACGTGGTTTTGTATGATGCACTGGCCAATGAAGAAATAATGAATCACGCACCAAAAACGGCCATAAAAATATTTGTGGGTAAAAGAATTGGCGCACATGAATATTCGCAAGACCAAATCAATCAGTTGATTGTAGACAATGCGCTTACGTATGGAAATGTGGTTCGGTTAAAAGGGGGAGATCCCTTTATTTTTGGCCGTGGAAGCGAAGAAATTGAATTCGCAGAAAGTTTTGGAATCCCTACATTTGTGGTGCCCGGAATTTCATCGGCAATTGCAGTTCCTGCTTATCAAGGAATTTCTTTAACTAAAAGAGGCGTTTCCGAAAGTTTTTGGGTAATCACAGGCACAACTTCCGACAGGAATTTGTCGAATGATGTAGCTCTCGCAGCACAATCATCAGCAACAGTTGTGATTTTGATGGGAATGAGTAAGCTATCGCAAATTGTTTCTTTATTCCAAAAAGAATCTAAAGGAGAAACTCCAGTTGCGATTATTCAAAACGGGACTACTCCAGAAGAAAAAGTGGGTGTTGGAACGATTAACACTATTCAAGAAGTTGTGGCGGAGAAAAAGTTAAGTTCACCTGCAATAATTGTTATTGGAGAAGTGGTAAAAGAAAGCACCCAATTAAGAGGTTTTTACGAAGAATTTATAGCCTCTGAAATAAGATAACAATGGAAAGAAACGAATTATATCCAATATTTTTAAAATTACACAACCTCAATGTACTTATTGTAGGCGGAGGAAATGTAGGTTTAGAAAAGTTATCTTTCATGTTGAAATCGAGTCCCAATGCAAATGTTGAGGTGGTGGCGCCAAGGTTTTTGCCGGAATTGGAAGCATTGGTAGAAAAACATCCTTCTGTAAAATTGACCTATAAAAAATTTAATCGCTGGATGCTACGCAAACGCCACATGGTAATTGCCTGCACCGATGATTTGAAAGTCAATAAACGCGTATTCGACTTGTCACGAAAAAGATTCCTGATTTGCAACATTGCCGATACGCCGCCATTATGTGATTATTATTTGGGCGGAATTGTAACCAAAGGAAATGTCAAAATCGCCATTTCAACAAACGGAAAATCACCGACAACAGCTAAAAGATTACGGGAGTTTTTCGAAGAAATAATTCCGGACGATATCAATAAAATGGTCGAAAACCTAAATGAATATCGCAAAACGCTGAAAGGAAATTTCGAGGAAAAAGTACAGAAAATGAATGAAATAACCGAGTCGTTAAAAAATAAAGAATAAAAGCATTGCAAAAGAACGAATGATATTTATCATTTAAAGCAGTAAAAAGCAATCGTTACTTTGTATTAAATAATTACATAAAGAAAAAAAAATGATTAAGACAGACATACTTATAATAGGAGCCGGACCAACAGGTTTATTTGCCGTTTTTGAAGCAGGATTATTGAAATTAAAATGTCATATTTTAGATGCCTTGCCTCAAGCAGGTGGCCAACTATCTGAATTGTATCCAAAAAAACCAATTTATGATATTCCAGGTTTTCCGGAAGTATTAGCGGGTGATTTAGTGGATAATTTAATGGAACAAATCAAGCAATTTGAACCTGGTTTTACGCTGGGTGAACGTGCGGAAACCATTGAAAAACAAGAAGACGGAAGTTTTATTGTGACTTCGAATAAAGGAAAAAAATTCCATGCTTCGGTTGTTGCTATTGCTGGTGGGCTAGGAAGTTTTGAACCAAGAAAACCATTAATTGAAGACATCGAATTTTACGAAGATAAAGGAGTAAAATATTTCATTAAAAATCCGGAAAAATTCAGAGACAAAAGAGTCGTAATTGCTGGAGGTGGTGATTCCGCTTTAGACTGGAGTATTTTCTTGTCTAATATTGCTTCCGAAGTCACTCTGATTCACAGAAGAAATGAATTTAGAGGTGCTTTAGATTCTGTAGAAAAAGTGCAGGAATTAAAAAATTCAGGAAAAATAAAAATGATCACGCCGGCAGAAGTAGTTGGTTTGAATGGAGCCGAACATTTAGAATCAATTGATATTGAAGAAAATGGAGCCCACAGAACCATTCCAACGGATTATTTCATTCCTCTTTTTGGATTAACGCCAAAATTAGGCCCTATCGGAGACTGGGGATTAGACATTGAAAAAAATGCTATTAAAGTAAACAATGCCTTAGATTATCAAACGAACATTCCAGGAATTTTTGCCATTGGTGACGTAAATACCTATCCGGGGAAATTAAAATTGATTCTTTGTGGTTTTCACGAAGCAACATTAATGTGTCAGGCAGCCTACCAAATCATTAATCCAGGTAAGAAATATGTATTAAAATATACTACAGTTTCTGGCGTGGACGGATTTGACGGAACCCGTAAAGAGGCTCCAAAAGCTGTGGTGAAAGCCATTGTTTAACAACTTACTAGTAACTAGTTAAAAAATATAGCGCTAATACTTGCAAGTATTAGCGCTTTGTCTTTACTTTGCACTGTTCTTATATTTATTGACAGTTATCACGAAAGGCGGAGGGAAAGACCCAATGAAACCTTAGCAACCCTTTATCTTTAAAGAAGGTGCTACATTCTACTTTATGCAGAACCAGTTTCAGTATGTAAGATAGATAACACACAAATACTCACTTAGTATTTCTCAAACCTTTTCTTGACAACATATCGATATTTAGCCTACTGAATTAATTTCAGTATCAGGAGCGAAGAATTGGCTTTTTTTGCCAATACCGTTCCCGCTTTCCGTTGCAATCTTTTACTTTTTTAAAGAAAAAAAGTAAAAGGATTTACACTGCAGTCGGGGCTAAAGAGCTACTATAGTTAACTTTTGTAATTATTTAATCCATTAAAAGCTTTGCGCCTTTGCGTCTTTGCGAGCAAAAAAATAGATATGTCAAGCATTCAAGAAGCCATTAAAAAAAACATACTCATACTCGATGGAGCTATGGGAACCATGTTGCAACGTTACAATTTTTCCGAAGAAGATTTTCGTGGAGAGCGTTTCAAAGATTTTCCACATTCCCTAAAAGGAAACAACGATTTATTGTCACTTACACAACCACAAGCCATCAAAGCAGTTCACGCGGCTTATTTTGAAGCGGGAGCTGATATCGTTGAAACCAATACGTTCTCAGGAACCACGATTGGTATGGCCGATTATTATCTGGAAGAATATGTTTATGAACTCAACTACGAATCGGCACGAATTGCCCGTGAAGTAGCCGATGAGTTTACAGCCAAAAATCCAGATAAACCTCGTTTTGTTGCTGGTTCAATAGGACCAACAAACAGAACGGCGAGCATGTCACCAGATGTAAATGATCCCGGTTATAGAGCGGTAACTTTTGATGATTTGCGTATTGCGTACAAACAACAAGTAGAAGCGTTGATTGACGGAGGAAGTGATTTATTATTGGTGGAAACCATTTTCGATACTTTAAATGCCAAAGCGGCACTTTTCGCTATTGAAGAAGTCAAAGATGAACGCAATATCGATATTCCCATAATGGTTTCCGGTACCATTACCGATGCATCAGGAAGAACACTTTCGGGACAAACCGTGGAAGCTTTTTTAGTTTCTGTTTCGCACATTCCGTTGTTGAGCGTAGGTTTTAATTGTGCCTTGGGTGCTGATTTATTAAAACCATATTTGCAAACCTTATCACAAAACACTTCTTTTAACGTGTCGGCACATCCTAATGCAGGATTGCCAAACGCATTTGGTGAGTACGATGAAACCCCGGAGCAGATGCAAGCCTTCATCAAAGAATATTTAGACGATAATTTAGTAAATATCATAGGTGGTTGTTGCGGCACAACCCCGGAACATATCAGGTTGATCGCTGATATTGCTAAGGATTATAAACCTAGGGTTTCAACGGCGACAATGTAACTTAGAGACGCGATTTATCGCGTTTAACACGAATAGGGATTTGTTAAGAGCAAAGCAATAATAAATTGTAGAGATTGCAATTATGAATTGTATATATTTATGAGTTAGTGGGAAGCAAACACCAAACGATAAGCATATTTAATGGAAAACGAAAATAAAACAACAAAATTAATTCAGACTGGCGCCGAGATAGTAGGTGCAGTAATTGGCGGTGCAATAGGTTTAATTGGTGGGCCAGTTTTTGCAATTGGTGGTAATATTGCTGGAGTGGCAGTATCCAAAGGTATTGGTGAATTTGCTGAAAGAATTTTATCAAATAGAGAGCAAGTAAGAGTTGGAGCTTCTGCTGGTTTAACAATAGTTGGAGTACAAGAAAATTTAGATAATGGATTAGTATTACGACAAGATGGTTTTTTTGACAGTGACGAAATTAATCGAAGCAAAGCAGAAGAACTTTTTGAAGGTGTTTTAATGAAATGTAAGAATGAATTTGAAGAAAAGAAAATTAAATTCATTTCTAATATTTATAAAAATGTCGCATTTGACAGCTCTGTAAATCCAGACAATGCAAATCAAATTTTGAATGTAGTTCAACAATTAAGCTATAGGCAGTTAACAATTTTAGCAATGGTTGGGCAAAATATAAGTAACAAATATTCTTTAAGAATAAATGATCTTCGTGAAGATTATGATAACGTAACTACAGATATTGAATTTCTGCTACAAGACTTTATTTTGTTAGATAGACAAGGCTTAATATGTAGGAATGATGAAATTACATTGCTTGATATATCAGACGTTGTTCCAGGAATAATGAAATTAACTCAAATTGGAACTGATTATTTTAAACTTTTAGACCTTAATTTTATGGACGAAAGAGAATTTAATTTTATAGACCAAATAAAATAATAACCCCCGCTAGTGCGAGCTTTTAGCTCGTGCCCACAAACAAAGGCGGGTTAAAGATTTTGAACAATATAACTTAGAATGGGCACGAGCGGGACGCTTGCGCTCGCGAAGTACGAGTTCCGTAGGAACGACCCATTTTGTAGCAACGGAATTTATTCCGTTGGTGTGGGTAAAAAGAATAGTAATAGCATGCAGGGTTTTGCGTGAGGGATAGCAGAGAAAAGCCCACAGACAAATGAAGTCCCGATAGCTATCGGGACTTCATTTGTCGAGGACTTGTAACGAATAGCCCGACCCTTGGGTCACGCCCAAAATAATAATAAACAAAACGAACTACACGTTTTAAAAAGGTAGCAATAAACAAAAAAGTTAAACCTATACTGTTTTTAAAAACGGTGTAGGATCAAATAAAACAAAAATGGCACACGCAGAAAAGAGAAGAAACCTTGTATTATCGGGATTAGAGCCTTTAATTATTACGCCGGAAAGCGTTTTTGTAAACATTGGTGAACGAACGAATGTTACCGGTTCTAGAAAATTCCTTCGGTTAATCAAAGAAGAAAAATACGAAGAAGCACTCAGTATCGCTAAAGAGCAAGTGGAAGGTGGCGCGCAAATCATCGATATAAATATGGATGAAGGAATGCTGGATGGTGAATATGCCATGACAAAATTCCTGAATTTAATCGCTGCCGAACCTGATATTTCTAGGGTTCCAATCATGATTGATAGCTCGAAATGGGATATCATCGAGGCGGGACTTAAAGTGGTGCAAGGAAAAAGTGTCGTAAACTCGATTTCTTTAAAGGAAGGCGAAGAGCAATTCATTCATCACGCCAAATTGATTAAGCGCTATGGTGCTGCGGCAATTATTATGGCATTTGATGAAACGGGACAAGCTGATAATTACGAACGCCGGGTAGAAATTTGCCAACGTTCGTATGATATTTTGGTAAACAAAGTTGGTTTTCCTCCGCAGGATATTATTTTCGATTTGAATATATTTCCAGTAGCAACAGGAATGGAAGAACACCGCGATAACGCATTGGATTTCTTTAGAGGTACGAAATGGGTTAGAGAAAATCTTCCGCATGCACACATTAGTGGCGGGGTAAGTAATGTTTCGTTTTCGTTTAGAGGAAATGACACGGTTCGGGAAGCGATGCACTCGGTTTTCTTATACCACGCTATTCAAAACGGAATGACGATGGGAATCGTGAATCCTGAAATGCTTTCTATTTACGATGAGATTCCAAAGGAACTTTTGGAACGTGTTGAAGATGTAATTCTAAACAGACGTGATGATGCCACCGAAAGGTTGTTGGACTTTGCCGAAAATGTAAAAGGCGATGTAAAGAATACTGAAAAAGCGGTACAGGAATGGCGTTCGGGAACCATTCAGGAACGATTGACACATTCGTTAGTAAAAGGAGTCGATGAATTTATAGAAATTGATGTTGAAGAAGCCCGATTGGCAGCTGTGAAACCGATCGAAGTTATCGAAATCAACTTGATGACGGGAATGAATGTCGTGGGGGATTTATTTGGGTCGGGTAAAATGTTTTTGCCGCAAGTGGTAAAGTCAGCACGAGTAATGAAAAAAGCAGTAGCTTATTTGCTGCCTTTCATTGAAGCCGAAAAAGATGGAGTTTCGAGTTTTGCAGGTCGTATCTTAATGGCGACTGTAAAAGGAGATGTACATGATATTGGAAAAAATATTGTTTCGGTTGTTTTAGCCTGTAACAATTATGAAATCATAGATTTAGGGGTGATGGTTGCGCCGGAGAAAATCATTGCAGCAGCAATTGAGCACAATGTTGACATTATTGGATTAAGCGGATTAATTACGCCATCATTGGACGAAATGGTATATCTCGCCAAGGAATTAGACAAGCGAAACATAAAAATCCCTGTAATGATTGGTGGAGCAACCACTTCACGAGCGCATACTGCCGTGAAAATTGCACCGCAATATAGAGAAACGGTTATTCACGTAAATGATGCTTCGAGAGCCGTAACGGTTGCCGGAAATTTATTGAACAAGGATAGAAAGATATATGCGAGTGATATCAGGGCAGATTATGATGCTTTTAGAGAGACGTTTTTGAATCGTTCGCGAGACAAAAACTTCTTGACTATTGAGCAAGCTCGTGTCAACAAACTAAAATTGGATTGGGAGAATTACAATCCAATAAAACCCAATTTTATTGGCGTAAAAACTATCGAAGTCGATTTGGATGTTTTGGTTCCTTATATTGACTGGACGCCGTTTTTTAGAACATGGGAATTGTTCGGAAAATACCCAGCAATTTTAACAGATACTGTTGTTGGTGAGCAAGCTACTTCCGTTTTTGCTGATGCCAATGAAATGTTGGAAGTTATTTTAAAAGAAAAGAAACTGACTGCGAAAGGAATTTACGGAATTTTTCCGGCGAATCAAATCAACGATGATGATATCGAGTTGCGTGATGAAAGCGGAAAAGTATTAGATAAATTCTTGACGTTACGTCAACAATCACAAAAAACAAAAGGGGCTCCAAACATTGCCTTATCTGATTTTATTGCTCCGAAAGACAGCGGTAAAACCGATTATATGGGTGCGTTTTGTGTGACTACCGGTTTTGGAGTTGACGAATGGGCGGCTGAATTCGAAAGAGATTTAGACGATTACAATTCGATAATGGTGAAAGCATTGGCAGACCGTTTTGCGGAAGCTTTTGCGGAATATTTGCATGAAAAAGTACGAAAAGAAATTTGGGGGTATTCATCAGATGAAGCTTTGAGCACAGAGGCTATGATTGCTGAAGATTACAAAGGAATTCGTCCGGCTCCAGGATATCCCGCTTGTCCAGACCATTTAGAAAAACCCACGATTTGGAAATTACTAAATGTTGCAGAAGAAATTGGAGTGACCTTGACCGAAAGTATGGCGATGTGGCCGGCTTCATCCGTTTCTGGGTATTATTTTGGAAATCCGGAAAGTAAGTATTTTGGACTTGGAAAAATAAAAGAAGACCAAGTTATTGATTACGCCAAACGAAGAAGCATTCCAACCGATGTAGCAATGAAATGGTTGAACCCGAATATAGCAGATTAAAAACACAGTCATAAAGTCAAAAGTCATAAAGTCCAAAGGACGTGACATTCGACATTCGACATTCAAACTTTAAGACTTAAGATGAAAGTAACACAACATATAGAAGCAGCCAAAGGAAATACCTTATTCTCTTTTGAAATTATTCCGCCCCAAAAAGGCAAAAGTATTCAGGAATTATACGATAATATTGATCCATTGATGGAATTTAAACCGCCATTTATAGACGTTACTACTTCTCGCGAGGAGTATATTTATGTTGATAAAGGCAACGGTTTACTAGATAAAAAATTGACTAGAATGCGTCCCGGAACACTTGGAATTTGTGCTTCCATAAAACATAAATACACTGTAGATACAGTTCCTCATGTGCTTTGTGGTGGTTTTACCAAAGAAGAAACAGAATATTTATTGGTGGATTGTCATTATTTGGGAATTGATAATGTGATGGCCTTGCGAGGGGATGCGATGAAAGACGAGCAATATTTTATTCCGAAACAGGGAGGAAATGATTTTGCCGTTGATTTGGTCAAACAAATCAACCAATTGAATTGTGGAAAATATTTGCACGACGTAATGGATGTTGATAATAAAGCTAATTTTTGTATTGGAGTTGCAGGGTATCCAGAAAAACATTTGGAGTCTCCTTCCTTAATTTCAGATTTAAAAAGATTAAAAGAAAAGGTAGAAGCAGGTGCTGATTATGTGGTAACCCAAATGTTTTTCGACAATGCAAAATACTTTGAGTTTGTTGCCAAGGCCAGAGAAATGGGAATTACGGTTCCTATTATTCCAGGTATCAAACCTATTGCAGTGCAAAGACATTTACAAGTATTACCACAAATTTTTAGAATCGATTTGCCTGAAGATTTAATTCATGCGGTAGATCAGTGTAAAAACAATGCTGACATCAGACAAGTAGGAATTGAATGGGCGATTCAACAATCATTAGAATTGAAAGCTGCCGGAGTTCCGGTGTTGCATTATTATTCTATGGGAAAATCAGAGAATATTAGACAAATAGCGAGCAAGGTTTTTTAATTTCTAATCGTATTTTATAAAAAAAGCTCGTTTAAAATTGATTTAAACGAGCTTTTTTATCTACAAAAACTAAAAACGGACTTCTTACTTGGTAATCTCCCTAAAAACAGCCTCCAAGTTTTTATTCTTCTGATTAAGCTGCAGCGTTTTTAAGCCATTTGCAGTAGCAAAATCAAAAACAGCTGGGCGCATGTCTTTGTCAGCTTTAAAAGTTAATTCCCAAATCATGTCGTGCGTATTTTTATAAGAAACAAGATTTTCGATTTTAGCAATGGCTTGTTCTTCGATTTTATAGTCAAATTCTACTTCAATCACCTGTTCTTTTCCCTCTGAAATTAAGTTGTCCAATTTTTTATCGGCAACAATTTTACCATTGTTGATGATGATCACACGGTCACAAATCGCTTCGACTTCCTGCATGATGTGTGTGGAGAGGAAAACAGTTTTGTCTTTCCCTACATTTTTAATAACATTACGAATTTCCATCAATTGATTTGGATCTAAACCAGTGGTTGGTTCATCCAGAATTAAAACATCAGGATTGTGTAATAAAGCATTGGCAAGACCTACACGTTGGCGATATCCTTTGGATAATTGTCCTATTTTTTTATGACTTTCAGTACTTAAACCAGTCAGTTGAATTACTTCTTCAATTCTTGATTTAGCTACTTTATAGACATCGGCATTAAAAGCCAAATATTCACGTACGTATAAATCCAAGTACAGCGGATTGTGTTCCGGTAAATAACCAATGGAAAGCTGAACGGCTTTTTGTTGGCTGTTTACATCATTCCCATTTACTAGTGCAGAACCTTCATCAGCATTAATATACGTTGTCAATATTTTCATTAAAGTCGATTTTCCAGCTCCATTTGGACCTAAAAAACCAACTATTTCTCCTTTATTAATGGAGAATGAAATGTTATCCAGTGCTTTTTGAGCACCGTAGCTTTTGGATATATTAGTAACTTCTATTGACATGGAATATATTTTGTTGCAAAAGTAAACAGAAAAAGTATTGATTTATTGTTTTTTGTAGCCCAATAGCTAAAAAGACCTTTGTCAAAGTTTTAAAAAGCGAGATGATATTCTCTTTTAGATGTATATATTTACCATAAACTATAAAAATATGAATTTGAAAAATACACAATCAGGCAGTTTCTTGAGAAACTACAAAAGTATTTTATTGCTGCTGGGCGGAATTTTGGCAGGAAGTATATTGGGTTTAGTTTTTGGAAAAGGAGTAGAAGTGATTAAACCTTTGGGGGATATATTTCTGAATTTATTGTTTACAGCAATCATTCCTTTGATATTTTTTACGATTGCATCTTCAATTGCCAATTTAGAAAAAACAGAAAAACTCGGTAAATTGTTTGTAATCGTCATTGGCGTGTTTTTAAGCACCGTACTGATTTCGGCTATTCTGATGATTGTTGGTGTGTTGTTATTTCCCATTCAGCAAGACATCATTATTTCAAAAATTCCTTTAGAATCTATTCAAGCAAGTTCTGCAGGCTCTCAAATTACACAATTGCTTACCGCTAATGATTTCTTTGAATTATTGTCTCGTAAGAATATGTTGGCGCTCATTATATTTTCTTTTTTAATAGGATTTGCCAGCTTGAATTCCGGTGAAAAAGGAAAAGATTTCAGTAGGTTCTTAAATTCAGGAAACGAAGTAATGAAGCAATTGTTGCACATGATTATGAAAACGGCTCCAATAGGTTTGGGTGCATATTTTGCGTACCAAGTTGGAATTTTTGGACCGCAATTATTTGGTGCTTATGCAAAACCTTTGGGGCTGTATTATGCAGTTTGCGCTTTTTACTTTGTCGTATTTTTTAGTTTGTACGCTTTTATCGCTGGAGGAAAAGTAGGATTTAAAGTGTTTTGGAAAAATAATATTACGCCTTCCTTAACCGCATTGGGAACCTGTAGCAGTATTGCGACAATTCCCGCTAATCTGGAAGGAGCAGAAAAAATGAATATCCCAAGTCATATTAGAAATGTAGTTATTCCACTGGGAGCACCTTTGCATAAAGACGGTTCAAGTATGTCGTCGATTATAAAAATCGCGGTTATTTTTGCCATGTTTGGTAAAGATTTCACGGATCCTGAGACCTTACTGATGGCTTTAGGAATTACGGTAATTGTTTCGGTAGTCGAGGGCGGAATTCCAAACGGAGGATACATAGGAGAAATTCTGGCAATAAGCGTTTATGGATTTCCTATGGAACAGGCACTTCCCGCGGCAATGATTGTGGGAACCTTAGTAGACCCAATGGCGACCTTGCTGAATGCGAATGGAGATTTGGTTTCGGCAATGGTTGTAACCCGAATCTCTGAAGGAAAAAAATGGCTTTCGGAAAAATTATTAGTTTAATTTAAAGCTTAATTTTTGAGAAATAGAGTTTTAGTTTCCTAAAACCTTAAATGGGTACTAACTAAAAAATATTTTAAAAGCTTTTTTTTAATTATTACATAATTAATAGCCAGTTTTTTAGCGAATCCTTTTTTTGTTCAACAAAATCAGCTTTTTTTTTTGGATAGCTGGAAATTATGTATACATTCGCAGAGTAATAAATACAAAAAAGCAACAACATGTTGAATAATCGATTTTATTTTAGCAACTCTTATTATTTCTTCTGGAAAGTGGAAAGGGATTGTTGTATGGTTATTTGATTATAAAATTAAATTGATACTATAAATATACAATCCCGATGAAAATCGGGATTTTTTTTTGCTTAAAAGTTTGTAAAATGAATGAAATAATTGGAATACAAGGGATAACGGGTTCTTTTCACCATCAGGTGGCACAAGAATATTTCAATCAGGCGGTTGTTGTAGACGAGTGTTTGTCCTTTGAAGAATTAGTAGATAACCTGCTGTCAGGTAAATCAGATCAGGCAGTTATGGCTATAGAAAACTCTATTGCGGGTCCAATTATACCAAATTACGCTTTAATTGATAAAAATAATTTGCATATAATAGGAGAACATTATTTAAGAATTCACCAAAATTTGATGGCATTAAAAGGTCAGAAAATAGAGGATATTTTGGAAGTGCATTCACATCCAATGGCTATTTTGCAATGTATGGAATTCCTTAAAAAATATCCAAACATAAAATTAGTCGAAGACAAAGATACTGCCGAAACGGCGCGTAGAATTCAGGAAAACCAGTTGAAGGGAATTGCTGCAATTGCCAGTAGAACGGCTTCCGAAATGTATGATTTAGAAATTTTGGCTCCGGAGATTCAAACGATTAAAAACAACATGACTCGTTTTGTGATTATCAAAAAAGAGAATTCATTTGTTCCTGAAGACGAAATTAATCGGGCTTCCATTAAATTCGAATTGGATCACAAACGCGGAAGTTTAGCAGCCGTTTTGAATGTAATGAGCGACTGTAAATTGAATTTGACTAAAATTCAGTCCTTACCAAAAATAGAAACACCTTGGAAATATTCCTTTTTTGTGGATGTTACTTTTGAAAGATACGAGGATTATGCCAAAGCAAAGTCACTATTGTTAATCATGGCTGAGTACTTCAAAGTATTAGGCGAATATAAAAACACAAAACTATAAAGCGTCGAAGAAGAAACTCGGATAGCGACAAGGCCATAAAAAAATAAAATCATGATTACTACAGCAAAACGTCTGGATATAATTGAAGAATACTATTTCTCCTCAAAGCTGAGGGAAGTGAGGCAACTGGCTTCAGAAGGGAAACCAATTATCAATATGGGAATTGGAAGCCCGGATTTACAGCCTTCACAAGCGGTTATTGATGCAATGGTTTTGGGGATGCAAGATGAAAATGCGCATCAATACCAAAGTTATCAGGGACTACCGGAATTGCGACAAGGTATGGCAGATTTTTATCAGAACAACTTTCATGTTGAGTTGAATCCCGCTAATGAAATTTTGCCTTTGATAGGATCCAAAGAGGGAATTATGCATATTTCTCTGGCTTTCTTGAACGAAGGGGATCAGGTGCTGATTCCAAATCCAGGATATCCAACGTACACTTCCGTGACAAATTTAGTGGGAGCTGTTCCCGTTTATTATGATTTAAAAGAAGCAAATAATTGGGAACCTGATTTTGAAGCTTTGGAAAAATTAGATTTATCGAAAGTGAAAATCATGTGGTTGGGTTATCCGCACATGCCAACAGGAGCAAGAGGAAGCTTGCAGTTGTTTGAAAAATTGGTGGCTTTTGCCAAAAAACATCAGCTATTATTAGTCAATGACAATCCCTATAGTTTTGTTTTGAACGACAATCCGATGAGTTTGTTGCAAGTGGAAGGTGCCAAAGACGTAGCTTTAGAATTGAATTCTTTGAGCAAGACTTTTAACATGGCAGGCTGGAGAGTTGGAATGGTTTTAGGAAATGCAGCTTGTATAGATGCCGTACTAAAAGTAAAAAGTAATATGGATAGCGGGATGTTCTACGGGATTCAAAAAGGAGCAATTGAAGCTTTAAGAAGCGACAAAGCCTGGTTTGAGTCGATGAATGCGATTTATAGAAAACGCAGAATCCTAACCGAACAACTGGCGGAGAAATTAGGCTGTAAAGTATATAAAGCAGGAGTAGGATTGTTTGTTTGGGCAAAATTGCCGGACGGAATTACATCAGCAGAGAAATTCATTGATGAAATTTTATATGACAAATCTATTTTTATTACACCGGGAACCATTTTTGGTTCTAATGGAGAAGGATATATTCGATTTGCATTGTGTGTAAAAGAAGAAAAAGTACAAGAAGCAATAAATAGATTTTAGATCGTTGATTAACGATTCTAAATTTCAGATTTTCCTGCAAGGTTTTTAAAATATTGTAGGTGTAAAAATAAAACGATGAAAGTATTTGTAATAGGAATAGGATTAATTGGTGGTTCGATGGTATTGGACATTAAAACGCTGCATCCGGAAGCCAAAATTTATGGAATTGACTCTAACGAAAGTCATTTGGCGGAAGCCATAGTTTTAGGAGTTGTTGATGGCGGTGCTACATTTGAAGATTTAGTTGATGCAGACTTTGTAATCGTTTCGGTTCCTGTTGATGTTACATTGACTGTTTTGCCAAAAGTGTTGGATGTAATAGGAGAAAATACAATTGTTTTTGAAGTAGGTTCTACTAAAACGCCTATTTGCGAAGCGGTTGCCAATCATCCTAAGAGGCGGCATTTTATTGCCACACATCCTATTGCAGGAACGGAGTTTTCAGGACCATCGGCAGCGCTAAAAGGATTGTTTCAGGGGAAAACAAATATTATTTGTGAGGTGGAGAAAACAACATTCAAATTACAGGAAAAAGCATTGCAGCTTTTTACGGCAATGGGAATGAGGATTCGTTACATGGATCCGAAATCACATGACAAACATATTGCTTACGTATCGCATTTGTCCCATATTAGTGCCTTTATGCTTGGAAAAACGGTAATTAATAAAGAGAAAGACGAGCAGGATATTTTTGATATGGCGGGTTCCGGTTTTGAAAGTACGGTTCGTTTGGCCAAAAGTTCCCCGGCAATGTGGACGCCTATTTTTAAACAAAACAGAAAACAGGTTGTAGAAACACTAGAGGAATACATTTCTAATTTATCAAAATTTAAAGAATTATTAGAAAAGGAAGATTACGATGCGATTTACAATGAAATGCAAAGCGTGAATAAAATAAAAGAAATATTAAACGGAATTAATGTAAAAAAGTAAGCTGTTTTTAGTATACAGTCTCACAAAATAGTTTCAAAAAAGAACAACACATAATAAAAAATAAATTTAGAAAAGATGGAAAACAAGAAAGAAATGAGAAATTGGTTGAATGAATTCAATTTGACTCATCCTTTTGTGATCGCAGGACCTTGTAGTGCTGAAACAGAAGAACAAGTATTGAAAATTGCACATGAATTGAAAGATTCAGACGTGAGTGTTTTTAGAGCAGGAATTTGGAAACCTAGAACACGTCCGGGAGGATTTGAAGGAGTAGGAGAAATAGGGCTGAAATGGCTGAAAAAGGCTAAAGAACAAACGGGATTGCTAATGGGAACGGAAGTGGCAAATGCTGCTCACGTAAAATTAGCTTTGGAGTATGATATTGATGTTTTGTGGATTGGTGCTAGAACGACAGTTAACCCATTTGCAATGCAGGAAATTGCGGATGCTTTAGCAGGAACTAAAAAAATCGTATTGGTTAAGAATCCGGTAAATCCAGATTTGTCTTTGTGGTTGGGTGGTGTTGAACGTCTATACATGGCAGGAATTGAAAAATTAGGAGTAATTCACAGAGGTTTTTCTACGTACGAAAAAACAAAATACAGAAACATTCCAGAATGGCAGATCCCTATTGAATTGCAAAATAAATTCCCGGATTTGCCTTTAATCATCGATCCATCTCATATTACAGGAGATCGTAAAATGATTCTTGAAGTAACTCAAGAAGCATTGGATTTGAATTATGATGGTATGATTATCGAAACACATTACGATCCGGACAATGCCTGGAGTGATGCTGCACAACAAGTTACTCCAGACGCTTTGAAACAAATTTTTATTGATTTGAAAGTAAGAAAAGTAAATGATGTATCAGATGAGTTTACTCAAAAAATGACTAAATTAAGAGCTAATATCGATGTTTTAGATGCTGCTCTATTGGATTTATTAGGAAAACGTATGAAAGTAGCTGACGAAATAGGTCAAGTGAAAAAAGGCGCTAACGTTGCGGTTTTGCAAAACAATCGTTGGAACGAAATTCTAGGAAAAATGATTTTAGAAGGAGAGAAAAAAGGATTGACGGAAGAATTTGTACTGAAAATGTTCAAAGCGATTCACCAAGAAAGTATTGGTCACCAAGAAAAAGTATTGAACGCTTAAAATGATTTAGGAATGTAGATTAACGATTTCTGATTTTAGATTTTGTTAATGTGAATTTAAATTTTATGAAATCCCAAGACGTTATGTTTTGGGATTTTTTTGTTTTTTAGAGTCTTTTAATATCAAAAATCAAAAACCCTTTATCTTTGCAGTGTCTTAGATTTTAAATCAGAAATCTAAAATCGTGAATCTTCAATCAAAAATCCTGAACAAATCCTTTATCTTTGCAAAGATTTAGGTTAAAAATCAGAAATCTAAAATCGTTAATCAAAAATCAAAAATTCTCAATGACAGGACTCGTATACAAATCTACAGGAAGTTGGTACACCGTAAAATCCGAACAAGGTGATTTTATCGAATGCCGTATGAAAGGTAAATTCCGAATTAAAGGAATCAAAAGTACCAATCCTATTGCTGTGGGCGATGTTGTGGATTATGAACTCGAAGAATCATCCGATACCGTTACGGGAACCATTCACAAGATTCACGACAGAAAGAATTATATCGTACGTAAATCAGTGAATTTATCCCATCAAATGCACATTATTGCTTCGAATATCGATCGGGTTTTCTTATTAGTTACGATTAATAATCCGCCAACAACATTCAATTTTATTGACCGTTTTCTGGTTACCGCCGAAGCGTATGGAATTGAAACGATATTGGTTTTTAATAAAATAGATACTTTTGACGAAGCCACGCTTGACGAGCAGCTGTACATGCAGCATGTGTATCAGGAAATTGGATATAAATGTTTGCGCGTTTCTTCGACGGAAATGAAAGGAATTGAGGAGTTGAAAGCAATGATGATTGGTAAAGTAAGCATGTTCTCCGGGCATTCCGGTGTTGGAAAATCAACGCTAGTAAATGCCATGGAGCCTTCTTTGCATTTAAAAACAAAAACGATTTCCGAAGCCAGCAAGCAAGGACAACACACCACGACTTTTGCCGAAATGTATGATTTGTCTTTTGATGCCAGAATCATCGATACGCCTGGTATCAAAGGTTTTGGAATTGTGGACATGGATGCAGCAGAAATCAGCGGCTATTTTCCTGAATTTTTCAAATTGAAAGACCAGTGCAAGTTCAATAATTGTTTGCATAAAGACGAACCGCAATGTGCTATTAAAGCGGCTTTAGAAAAAGACGAAATCGCTTGGTCTCGTTATAGAAGTTACCTTAAAATTTTAGAAGGGGATGATGAAAATTATCGTACAGATATTCATAATGAGGATAGAATAATCAGTGATAAAACAAGGGAATAGTTCTGAGATTAATAAAATTTTAGTTTAAATTATTTATTTGAATTAAAAATAATTTTAAAAAAAAGTAATTATGAATATCTACTATTCATAATTTATCATTCATAATTCACCATTATTTTGAAAGTTGTAATTCAAAGAGTTTCCTCAGCCTCCGTAACAATCGATAGTAAAATTGTTGCCGATATCCAGAAAGGACTATTGGTTTTGGTGGGAATTGAAGATTCAGACAGTCAAGAAGACAGTAATTGGTTAGCTTCAAAAATAGCCAACATACGTATTTTTGGAGATGAGAATGACGTGATGAACTTATCTGTCAAAGATATATTCGGCGATATTATTGTGGTAAGTCAATTTACATTGCATGCTTCCACCAAAAAAGGAAATCGACCTTCCTATATTAAAGCCTCAAAACCAGAAATCGCCATCCCATTGTATGAGAATTTTGTGAAACGTCTGGAAATAGAGTTGGGGAAGAAAGTACAGACAGGGGTTTTTGGTGCGGATATGAAGGTGCTTTTGTTAAATGATGGGCCTGTAACAATACAAATAGACAGTAAAAATAGAGAATAAGATGAACTTAAAAAATTCCCAACTAGACGTTGACACTTGGATCAAAGAACATGGTGTTCGTTATTTCAATGAATTGACTAATATGGCACAGCTTACCGAAGAAGTAGGCGAAGTGGCTCGAATCATCGCACGTCGTTACGGCGAACAATCTGAAAAAGAAAGCGATAAAAACAAAGATCTTGGCGAAGAATTAGCCGATGTAGTTTTTGTGGTATTGTGTCTGGCAAACCAAACCGGAATCAATTTGCAGGCTGCTTTCGATAAAAAGATGGATTTAAAGTCTATTCGAGACAAAGACCGTCACAAAAACAATGAAAAACTCAAATAATTTGTGAAGTATAAATTATGAATTATAAATGCGGAGTGGTAAATTGCGGACTTGAATAATACAACTCATAATTAGCTACATGAATTTAAAATTAAGTACGAATTCACAATTCACAATTGATAATTCACAATTAAGTATTACCGGTTCAAAAAGCGAAACCAACCGACTATTATTATTACAGGCGTTGTTTCCCAATATTACTTTGGCCAATACTTCTAATTCAGATGACAGTGAAGTAATGCAAAAAGCATTGATAGGAAACGAGGAAATTGTTGATATTCATCATGCGGGAACGGCGATGCGTTTTCTGACGGCATATTTTGCTGTCAATGAAGGTAGAGAAGTACTTTTGACAGGTTCTCAAAGAATGACGGAGCGTCCCATAAAAGTTTTGGTGGAAGCCTTGGAACAATTGGGTGCGAAAATCTCTTATGAAAAAGAAGTGGGTTATCCGCCTATTCGCATCCTTGGACAAAAAATCACGGCTTCTAAAGTGTCTATTCCTGCAAATGTCAGCAGTCAATACATATCAGCATTATTATTAATCGCACCAAAACTAGAAAACGGTATTGAGATCACTTTAGTAGGTGAAATCACATCGGTTCCTTATATTAAAATGACTTTGGCTTTATTGAATGATTTGGATATTAAAACCAGTTTCGAAGGAAATGTAATTACGGTTTATCCAAAACAGGAAGTGGAATCGAAAGTAATGACCGTAGAATCCGATTGGAGTTCTGCTTCTTACTTTTTTAGCTTGGCTGCTTTAGCTGAAAATACAAGAATTTCACTGACCAGTTATAAAGAAACTAGTTTACAAGGTGATTCCGCTTTGGTCGAAATCTACAAACAAATGGGTGTCGATACACATTTTGAAGGGAACAAAATGACTTTGGTTAAACAGTCTAACTTTAAACCTCAAACTTTAAATTTAGAATTAAATAACACACCTGATATCGCCCAAACGATAGTAGTTACTTGCCTTGGTTTAGGAATTGGTTGTCATCTTACAGGACTTCATACCTTGAAAATTAAAGAAACGGATAGACTGGAAGCACTACGAATTGAGCTGACAAAGCTTGGAGCAAATATTTCAGTGACCAATGATAGTTTGACACTTGAAGCTTCAGACGAAATCAATCATAATATTAAAATCGCTACCTATAACGATCACAGAATGGCGATGGCATTTGCACCATTAGCTTTAAAAGTGCCAATAATCATCGAAAATGCTGAAGTAGTTTCTAAATCATATCCTGATTTTTGGGAAGACATGAAAAAATTAGGATATAATGTGTCTGAAATTTAGTAAATGAAATTTTGGATAGTGCTCTTGCGCCTTTGTGGTAACGGACTTTTGAAAATAAACAGCAAAACACTTGACAACGCCTATCTCACAATCGTATATTTGCACACGATTATAATTTATTGAGGCTTAACTCATAACTTATATTCCATAACTCATAACTTTATCAAATGAAATTATCACATTTTCAATTCGATTTACCTAAAGAACTTCTTGCCGAATATCCAGCTGAAAACAGAGACGAATCTCGTCTAATGGTCATTGACCGTAAGAAAGGAACTATAGAGCATAAAATGTTCAAAGATGTTATCGATTATTTTGATGACGGAGATGTTTTAATTCTGAATAATACTAAGGTTTTTCCAGCGCGTTTGTATGGAAACAAGGAAAAAACAGGAGCAAGAATCGAAGTTTTTTTACTTAGAGAACTAAATTCTGAGCAAAGACTTTGGGATGTTTTGGTTGATCCGGCCCGTAAAATCAGAATTGGTAACAAATTATATTTTGGAGATGACGACTCATTAGTTGCTGAGGTTATCGACAATACCACTTCTCGTGGTAGAACATTGCGTTTCCTTTACGACGGTTCTTATGAAGAATTCAGAAATAAATTAACGGAACTTGGAGAAACTCCAATCCCAAAATACATTTCTAGAGACGTAACTCCGGAAGATGCGGAACGTTACCAAACTATTTATGCTAAAGAAGAAGGAGCAGTAGCAGCACCAACAGCAGGTTTGCATTTTTCTAAAAATCTATTGAAAAAATTAGAAATTAAAGGGATTAAATTTGCCGAAGTTACCCTTCACGTAGGTTTGGGAACTTTTAATCCAGTTGAGGTTGAGGATTTATCAAAACATAAAATGGATTCTGAGGAATTAAAAATTACGCAAGAAGCATGTGATATTGTGAACCAAGCCAAAGCTAAAAAGAAACGTATTTGTACCGTAGGAACTACTTCTATGCGTGCCGTTGAAAGTTCAGTGTCCTCACATAACACCTTAAATCCTTTTGATGGATGGACAAATAAATTTGTTTTCCCTCCTCATGATTTCACGATTCCAACGTGTATGATTACTAATTTCCATACGCCAAAATCAACTTTATTAATGATGGTTTCCGCATTTTGTGGGCATGATTTAATGAAGAAAGCCTATGCCGAAGCAATCAAAGAAGAATATAAATTCTATTCTTACGGTGATGCGATGCTAATCATCTAATCTGAATTACATCAGATTCTAAATAACAAAATCTCGTCAGTAATGGCGAGATTTTTTTTGGTGTGCCCCAAGGGTCGGGCTGTACGCTGTATCTTTATTTTCTTAAAGAAAGAAAATAAAGGATGCCGCTTCCATCCCTCACACAATACGTTTTGGATAGGGGAGGACTTTTTGTGTAAAAAAAGAAATTTAAAAAGGTATCTCAATTTTGTATCTCAATAAATTTGTCACAGCTGTTTTTTGTCAAGTCTAGCGCAGTTGAGACTCTGTGTTGAGTCTCGACTGCGCTCGACTTGACATATATTCTGAAACCTTAAATTCTAATTGACCTGATACACCAATCGTACCGTGATATTGGCCGTTTTATTTTTGGATTGCGTATTGAAGGAACCGCCATAAGAAAAATCTTCCGATGAGTTTTGACCCGTGATTTGAAAAACACCCATATCTGATTTTTTTAGATTTCCTAAACTCGCATCTGCATTCTCAGCAATGCTTTTTGCTCTGATACTCGCGTCTTTTGTGGCTTCGGCAATCATTTTTATTTTTAACTCGGCCAGTTTTGTATAATAATATTCAGGAGGAGTAGAATAAAATTCCACACCTGAGTTAATCAATTCACTGGATTGTCGGGATAATTCTTCAATTTTATTTACTTCCTTAGATTGGATGGTCACGCTTTGTGTTAAGGTGAATCCGCTAAAAATTTGCTGTCGTGTCGTTCCGTTTTCATTATAGGTAGTTTCAAAATCTTTATTAAAATTCACCGCAGAAAATACCATTTCATTCGGGGCAATTCCCTTGCCTGATAAATAGCTTTTTATTTTCTCCCTGTCAGAATCCAATGCTGCATAGGCTTCTTTCAACGTCATGCTTTTTTTAGAAAAAGAGCCGCTCCAAACAATCAAATCCGATACGAAATCTTTTTTTCCGGAACCGGTAACACTTATGGTATCGTTACTTTTATTTCGATTCTGAAAAGCATTCGAAAATAAATAGGAGGAAATTACCACGGCGACAGCAATAATAATGACGTTCAAGCTGTTTTTAAGCATAGCTAAGAGTTTTTAAATTCAATCAAATATAGTTAAATAACGAGTTGTTTTTTATTTCCGTATAGTATTCGAGAACTATTTTTCCTCATCCAGAGTTTAACTATTTTATGTATCGTCAATCGGCGATAAGTCTTTTATGCATCAGTCTTTTTTTACTACTTTTACAAACAAAATACAAAATATGACTTTCGAAAACACCCTTGAATTTGCAAAACAACTCGATTCGCAAGATCAATTACACAAATACCAAGATGAATTTATTTTTCCGCAGGTCAATGGGAAAAAGGTCATTTATTTCACTGGAAACTCCTTAGGATTGCAACCTAAACGTACTAAAAACTATGTAGATGAGGTGATGAATGATTGGGCAAATTTAGCTGTCGAAGGTCATTTTTATAGTGAAAAACCATGGTGGGATTACCACGAACGATTTGCAAATCCGTTGAGTAAAATTGTGGGTGCTTTACCGAGTGAAGTTACCGTGATGAATACGCTAACGGTCAATCTTCATCTGTTAATGGTTTCTTTTTACCGACCTACAAAAACCAGATATAAAATCATTTGTGAAGAAAAAGCATTTCCTTCGGATCAATATATGTTTCAAAGTCAGGTTCATTTTCATGGGTATAAACCGGAGGATGCGATTGTTGAAATCAAGCGTCGCGATGGTGAATACAACATTCGTTTAGAAGATGTTTTGGCAAAAATTGAAGAAGTAGGTGACGAGTTGGCTTTAGTTTTAATAGGCGGTGTCAACTATTACACAGGGCAAGTCTTTGATATGAAAACGATAACTGCTGCTGGTCATAAAGCAGGTGCTTATGTAGGTTGGGATTTAGCACATGCTGCAGGAAATATAAAACTGGAATTGCACGATTGGAATGTGGATTTCGCAGCTTGGTGCAGTTATAAATACATGAATTCAGGTCCTGGAAATGCTTCTGGATGTTTCGTTCATGAAAAACACCACAACAATTCGGAGCTGCCAAGATTCGCTGGCTGGTGGGGACATAATAAAGAACGTCGTTTCAAAATGGAACCCACTTTTGATCCAATTCATGGAGCCGATGGTTGGCAAATAAGCAATTTACCGGTGCTTTCTTTGGCACCATATTTAGCCTCAGTGGAAATGTTTGATGAAATTGGGATGGATGCTTTAATTCAAAAAAGAGATGCAATTACTTCCTATTTAGAATTTATTCTGCACGAAATAGACAAAGAAGTCGATAGTACTTTCGAAATTATAACACCGTCAAATCCAACAGAAAGAGCGTCACAATTATCAGTGTTGCTTCATGGAGAAGGACGCAGTTTGTTTGATTACCTTATGAAAAATGGTGTGATTACGGATTGGCGCGAACCTAATGTTATTCGATTAGCGCCAGTTCCATTGTATTGTTCTTTTGAAGACATGTATCACTTTGGACAAATATTGAAATCGGGGATTCTAAAATAATTCAGGCATAGAATTATATAAAAAATAGTTTAAATTGTATAAAGCATATTAACAAGTTTAAACGTTTCTTTGTACAATTATTAATTGTTAAACTTAAAATTATGAAAGCATTATATTTTATACTAATATCTGCAGTTGTTGTTTCTTGTCAAAATCAAGGAAAAATGGAAATTGAAAAAGCAAAACTAGCGACTGTAGATTCGATGAAAGTTGAAATTGAAAAACAAAGAGTTATTGATTCCATGCAAGTTGAAATGACTAAAATTGAAGAAGCTAAAATTGAAACTCAAAAAGAAGTTGTAGTTGTCAATCAACCAGCATCTTCAACTACTACCACTACAACCACAAAAAAGAAAGGTTGGAGCAGTACTGCTAAAGGTGCTGTAATTGGAGCCGGAGTTGGAGCAGCTACAGGTGCAATTATAAGTAAGAAAAAAGTTCAAGGAGCTATAATTGGCGGTGTTGCTGGTGCTGGTATTGGTGCGGGAACAGGAGCTATTATAGACGGAAGTAAAAAGGAATAAATTTATTCTTTTAATAATTAAGAGTGTATAAGTTCGTGTCGAATTTATACACTCTTTTTATTTGCGGATGTTTCAGTTTAATAGGAATCTATATTCTCAATTATCGCATTGGCTTTAACTTTGATTTTATATAATTCTTCGGGATTTATCTTATTCAATAAATTCAGCATCATTCCCATGCGTTGGTTTCCTTTAAAGTACTCTTTTTTTTCATCTAGAAAATTCCAATATAACGTATTGAAAGGGCAGGCTTTATCTCCAAATTTCTCTTTGACATTGTAATGACATTTAGCGCAATTATTACTCATTTTATTGATATAACTGCCTGAGGAAACATAGGGTTTTGTAGCAATAATGCCACCATCTGCATATTGTGACATACCTCGGGTGTTAGGCATTTCGACCCATTCAATAGCATCTATGTAAACGCCCAGATACCAAGCATCTACTTCGTCAGGGTGAATTTGTGTGAGTAACGTAAAATTTCCTATTATCATGAGCCGTTGGATATGATGTGCGTAAGCTTCGTCTAAACTTTGATTGATAGCATGATTCATGCAATTCATTTTGGTTTTACCCGTCCAGAAAAAATCCGGTAATTTGTTGTCGTTTTTCAAGACATTCATTTGGGCGTAATTGGGCATTTCTTTCCAATATATTCCTCTAATATACTCACGCCAACCCAAAATTTGTCTCACAAATCCTTCTACTTGAGAGATGAATATTTCAGATTCATTAGCATGATAAAAAGCAATGACAGTTTCGATTACTTCTTTTGGCGAAAGCATTTTACTGTTCATTGCAAAAGACAAACGAGAATGGAAAAGGAATTTTTCATCGGTATGCATCGCATCTTCATAATCCCCAAAATGTTTGAGCAGATTAGTACAGAAATAATCTAGAACTTCCAGCGATTGCTCACGGGAAGTAGGCCAACTGAAGTTATTTACATCGATATTTCCAAAAGTGACTATAGCAGCTTCTTTGATTTGAGCAACAACTTCAGCAACATTGGCATGGAAATTTTTTTCTGAAGGCACTGGAACTTCACCTTTGTATTTTTTACGATTATCGGCATCAAAATTCCATTGGTTTCCTAAAGGAGTTGCTCCATCCATCAAAATGTGATGTTTTTTACGCATGTTGCGATAAAAATTCTCCATCAACAACAATTTCTTGCCTTCAAAAAAATCAGAAAGTTCGTGACGCGTGGTATAAAAATGTTCGGAATCAAAAGCTTCTGATTCGATTTTTAGATTGGAACAAATCGTTTTTAATTGTTGATCCAGTCGGTATTCGTCGGGTAATTGGTATTCAAATTTTTCTACTTTATATTTTTCGATACAAAAGGCAATAATTTTTTCTAAATCCTGTGGATTCTCGGTATCGGTAATTTGAAAATAGACTGCTTGGTGTCCGAGTGATTGTATTGCAGTGTGAAAATTTCTCATTGACAAGAAAAATGCCACCACTTTTTGGATGTGATGTTTTACATAATCCGTTTCCTGACGCATTTCTGCAAGTACATAAATCGTGTTATTATCACATTCCTGAAACCACGAATGTTCTGAATTTAATTGATCGCCAAGGATTAATCGTAGTTTTTTCATATATTATTTTTTGAAAAATGAAGTGGTTGGGATTTCTTTTCGAGCATATTGAAAACGATCTACTAGTTTGGGTAAGCAATATCCATCAAGACCATTTAGTGCCACAACATTTCCTTTGTCAATTTGTAGCCAGCCATCTTTGTGTTCTAGTTCTTCTTCAAAAAATAAATTTTCTATAGAGGCAATGACGTGAATCGTATCATTTTCCTTGATGTAATATTCATTTACATACTTGCAATACAATTGAACTGGGCTCCCTTTTACAAATGGGATATCAATGTTGGGTTTGTATTCTTCTTCCAAATTAGTTTTATCAAATTCAGAAACACCTAATTCATAATTTGCAGAGGTATGGTGCGCATCTTCAATCATGTCTAAAGTAATATGATTTACGGTAAAGTAACCCTTCTCGCGGATGTTTTTATAGGTATCTCTGGGAACGGTGGTGGGTCTCATGATAAATCCTATCAGCGCCGGATTGCTTCCTAAATGAGTCACACTACTAAAAATAGCTACATTAGATTTTCCATCAAGGGATTTTGTAGCAAGTAAATTAGCTGACTTATAACCGGTACAGGAATTGATTAAATTCAATCTTTCGATTTTCTCCATTTGAGAAATGTCATCTCTAGAAATGTGTTTCATATCTTTTTAATTTAGAACAAATATACTTTTTGTTTAATTGATTTTAAAATAAATTAAACAAAATAATTATATTTTATTGATTCCCCCAGAAGTACACTCGTTTAAATAAATTGTTTTAAATAACTTTCAAATCCTATATATTTGTTTGTCAATTTATTTAAATATGAAAAAACTTAAAATAGTCTTTCTAATTTTACTTTCGGGAGTAGTAGTTTTAGCGGTAGCTTTAATTATTTATGGGTTTTATCTAAAGCCAAAATACGAGGGCAAATTGCAAGTGAAAAATATTCAAAAAGAAACGACCGTTTATTTTGATGAGTTTGGCGTTCCTCATATTTATGCGACAAATGCAAAGGATGCGATGATAGCTTTGGGCTATGTTCATGCCCAAGACAGATTGTGGCAGATGGAATTGATGCGTCGGATTGCGCCAGGACGATTATCAGAAATTTTTGGTTCTGTGGCACTCAAAAATGACAAATTCTTTGCAGGACTTGGAATTGAAGAAGCTTCCGCAAAAGCAATTGCAGTTTTGGACAAAAATAGTCCAAGTTATCAATTGACAATGGCATATTTGGATGGGATTAATCAATATTTAGAAGAAGGAACAACGCCAATAGAGTTCAGTTTGCTAGGGGTTAAAAAAGAGAAGTTTACGATTAAAGATGTTTATAATATTTTTGGATACATGTCTTTTAGTTTTGCGGTGGCTCAAAAATCAGATCCGCTATTGACTGATATTCGAAACAAATACGGAATGGCGTATCTCAAAGATTTTGGGATTGATGGCTCGTTTAATACTACCCGAATTAAAAATGCCAAAGAAAATGCTCAAGAATATATTGCTATTTCAAAGGCGGTAGCTTCACTATTGGAACAATCTCCAATTTCTCCTTTTATTGGGAGTAACAGTTGGGTTATTGCACCAAAGAAAACAAAAAATGGAAAAGTTATTTTTGCTAATGATCCACACATTGGGTTTTCGCAACCCGGAACTTGGTATGAAGCACATGTAGTAACCCCAGATTTTGAATTGTACGGCTGTTATTTGGCTGGAACTCCCTATCCTTTATTGGGACACAATCGCGAGTATGCGTATGGTTTGACTATGTTTGAAAATGATGATATCGATTTGTATCAAGAGGAGAATAATCCAAAAGATGGTAATGCTTACAAGACACCAAATGGTTTTAGCGCGTATGAAATTCGAAAAAAAATTGTAAAAGTAAAAGATGCTACCGATGTGGTTTTGAATATTAAAGTGACTCGCCATGGCCCGGTCGTAAATGACTTGATTGATGGTTTGCAGCAAGACAAACCAGTTGCAATGTCCTGGATTTATACACAACAACCCATACAAATTCTGGATGCTGTTTATCAACTTTCGCATGCTAAAAGCAAAGCTGATTTCCAAAAAGGAGTCAGTTTAATAGCGGCTCCTGGTTTAAATGTGATGTATGGCGATGCTAAAGGAAATGTGGCTTGGTGGGCAACGGGGAAATTATACAAGCATAACGCGGACGTAAATCCTAATTTTATTTTAAATGGTGCCAGTGGTAATGACGATATTAAAGAATATTTGGATTTCTCCAAAAACCCATCGGCGGTAAATCCAAAATGGAATTATGTGTACTCTGCGAACAATCAACCGGAACCCATAGACGGATTTTTATATCCAGGCTATTATCTTCCTGAAGACAGAGCAAAAAGAATTAGGCAGTTATTAGAACCAAAATCAAATTGGGATAAAGCGGCAGTTGGAAGAATGATTTTTGATAATACGTCATCTGTTGCTCCGGGAGTGGTCAAACAGTTACTCCTAGATGTAGACCCGAAAACACTTTCTAAAAACGAGAAAGAAGCTTTGCTTATTTTAAAAGAATGGAAAGGTTCGAATAATCTTAGTGACGTAGCACCAACAATTTACAATAAATGGATTTTTAATTATTTGAAAAACACTTTCGAGGATGAACTTGGCGCCGCTCATTTCAAGCAATTTTTAGGAACACATATTATGAAGCAAATTATCGCAAAGCAAATTGTGAATGCAGCGTCGCTTTGGTGGGATAATATCAGTACTAAAAATGAAAAAGAAACGCGTAGTAAAATCATATCACAATCGTTTAAAGAGTCGATTGTAGCTTTAGAAGAACAATTGGGAACTACGGTTGCTGATTGGACTTGGAATAAAGTGCACACGGTAGAACATCAGCATCCATTGGGTAAAGTGGCTGCTTTAAGAAGAATTTTTAATGTGGGTCCTTTTGAAGTTTCGGGATCTACGGAAGTCATCAATAATTTATTTTTTGATTTTACCAGTGATGGAAATTATATCGTAAAAGGAGGTCCGTCAACAAGAAGAATTATTGATTTTTCTGATATAGAAAACAGCTGGAGTATCCTCCCGACAGGGCAATCGGGAAATCCATTAAGTGCACATTATAGTGATCAAGCAGAACTTTATAATACTGGAAAATTTAGAAGAATGATGCTGAATAAGGAGGAGATTGTTAGAACTTCAACAAAATTGGTTTTTATTCCACGTAAAAATTAATAGTTTTAAAGTTCTTAGTCTAATAAAATCAGTAATTTTGCTTAACTTTTTATAAAAAATTAATGCAAATTCCCAAAAAAATAGCGGTTGTAGGTTCTGGATTAGTTGGATCTTTATTAGCTATTTATCTTCGCAAAGCGGGTCATACGGTTCATGTTTTCGATAGAAGCCCAGATATCAGACAAATTCAATTTTCTGGACGTTCTATTAATTTAGCCATGTCTAACCGAGGTTGGAAAGCGCTAGATGGCGTTGGAGTGGGTGATGCCGTGCGGGAAATTGCCATCCCAATGGACAAACGCGCCATTCATCTTGTTGATAAACTTAATTTTCAAAATTATGGACAAGAAGGCGAATCTATTTACTCGATTTCCAGAGGGACTTTGAATAGAAAAATGATCGATTTGGCGGAAGCCGCAGGAGCAGAATTCTTTTTCGAACATAAAATCTGGGATGTAAACTTAGATGATGCGACGCTACACATTGGAGAAACCGAAAGAGGCGCATGGGAAGAAAAAAAATACGATATGGTTTTTGGTGCCGATGGCGCTTTTTCCAGAATCCGTCATCGCATGCAGCGCCAAAGCATGTTTGATTATTCGCAAGAATTTTTACCTATTGGATATAAGGAATTAAATATTCCTGCAAATTCGGATGCAACTCATAAACTAGACAAGAATTCATTTCATATTTGGCCTCGTGGAGAATATATGTTGATTGCATTGCCTAATTTAGATGGTAGTTTTACATGTACTTTATTTATGCCTTTTGAAGGAGAAAATTCTTTTGCTTCTTTAAAAAATCAAAAAGAGGTAGAAACTTTTTTTGAAAAAAACCTACCGGATACCATTGATGTAATTCCAAAATTGACTGAGGATTTTTTCAAAAATCCAACAAGTACATTGGTGACGATGAAATGTTTCCCCTGGACGTACGAAGATAAAATTGCACTAATTGGCGATGCTTGTCATGCAATTGTTCCATTTTACGGACAAGGAATGAATGCGGGCTTTGAGGACATTTCGATTCTTTATGAAATGATTGAAGAGTATGGAGATGATTGGAAAACAATTTTCTCCGAATATCAAAAATCCCGTAAACCCAATGCTGATGCTATAGCAGAACTTTCCTATCGTAATTTTATGGAAATGAGTTCTAAAACGGCTGATGAGAAATTCTTGTTGCAAAAGAAAATTGAAAAATCATTCTCAGACAAATATCCGGAAAAATGGATTCCGCTTTATAGTAGAGTAACCTTTAGTGATCGTCCGTATGCCGAAGCTTTGGCTATTGGGGATTATCAAAATGCTATTATGGAAGAAGTTTTGAAAATGGAAAACATCGAGAACATTTGGAACAGTGAAGCGGTAGAGAATAAAATCCTGGAATTGCTGGAATAGTTTTTTCGACTTGTTCAATTCAATATAGTTACGATAGTTTTTTACTTCCAACGGAACTATTTATTCCTCACGATGTACTTTGGTAAAATCGAAAGCTGGTTTGCAAATGGCAATATATTCACAAGGTTCGTCAAAAGGATTGGAATATTGTACTCGAGTATTTTTCTCAATTTTTATAGATTGGCCTGCTTCAAGTATCACAATTTCATTTTCAATGATGAATTGCTTTTTTCCTTTTATCACATAGGTGTATTCTTCAAATTCAGGTGTTTGAAAAGGTTCGCTCCATTTAGGAGGTGCAATCATGTGTGCAATCGAAATTTCAGGATTATTTGTGGTAGCAATTCCTTGATGCTCTTCTATTAATTTGCCGTCAGTTGTAGGAACTATAAAAGGAGCTTTTTGAATAAAATATTTTTTCATGTGCAATATTACTTTTTAAAATACCCTTAAAGCGTTTTAATTTTAAAAGGGTAATGTCGGATTTTATTTTTTAAACATTTTTGTCAAAACACCAAAAGCACCTCTTATAAAAGTAGCACTTGTCAATACTTTTAAAACGGATTTTCCTACGACACTAGCGGAACTCGGACCTTTACTTTCTTCTTTTTCAGCTGTTTTTTCCTGTTCTGCAGCCGCTTCTTCAACAACGGTAATTTTTTTATTTAGCATTTCATAAGCGCTTTCGCGGTCAATCAGTTCGCTGTATTTTTTTACTAGTTTAGATCTGTTATTGATTTCTTGAATTTCACTCTCGGTTAAAATATCCATTCTGCTCATCGGGGCACGCATCATCGTAGCTGCAAGTGGTGTTGGAATTCCTTTTTCGTTCAATGCAGTGACTAATGCTTCTCCAATTCCCAAGCTAGTTAGAATTTCATCCGTTTTATAAAATTCAGATGTTGGGTAATTATCAGCGGTTTGTTTGATGGCTTTTCGGTCATTGGCTGTAAAAGCCCTTAAAGCATGTTGGATTTTTAAACCCAATTGCGCCAAAACACCGCTTGGGATATCCATTGGGTTTTGAGTGATGAAGTAAATCCCAATTCCCTTGGAACGGATAAGTTTTACAATAGTCTCTATTTGTTCTAATAATGCTTTGCTGGCTTCGTTGAAAATCAAATGAGCTTCATCAATAAAAATAACTAATTCTGGTTGATCTGAATCTCCCTTTTCAGGCATTTGCTGGTAAATTTCGGCTAACAAACTCAACATAAATGTCGAAAATAATTTTGGTTTATCTTGAATGTCAGTTAGTCTCAAGATATTGATATATCCTTTCCCAGTTTCGTCAATGCGCATTAAATCTTCAACGTCAAAAGACATTTCTCCAAAAAAGAGATCAGCACCTTGTTGCTCTAATTCTATTATCTTTCTAAGAATTGTGCCTGTTGTTGAAGTAGAAATCTTGCCGTAGCTTTCTTCAATTTCATCTTTTCCTTCTTCGGTGATATAATTGATTGCTTTTTTGATGTCTTTTAAATCCAATAAAGGCATTTTATGGTCATCACAATATTTGAAAATAACAGAGACAACGCCAGCTTGAGTATCATTTAAATTTAGGATTCGAGAAAATAAAACGGGTCCAAACTCAGAGATAGTAGCGCGAAGACGAACCCCATTTTGTTCCGATAAAGTCAATAATTCAACAGGAAAACATGCTGTATTATAAGGGATGTTTATTTTAACATGTCGTTCGGTAATAAATGGTTTCTCTTCTCCTTCTTTTGCAATACCACTAAAATCACCTTTTATATCCATCATCAACACGGGTATTCCAAAGGATGATAATTGTTCTGACAGAACCTGTATAGTTTTGGTTTTTCCGGTTCCGGTTGCTCCAGCAATTAATCCATGACGGTTTAATGTTTTTAGAGGGATTTTCACGTGTGCATTGGGTAATGCTTCTCCGTCTAATATTGCTCCGCCAAGAGTAATACTTTCTCCTTTACAGCTATATCCGTCTGTAACTTGTTGTATAAAATCTTCTTTTCTGCTCATAATAAGTTTAGATTTAAATCATCTGCAAGGTATTATTTTTTTTACAAAACCTGAAATTTTAGTGCATACTGCAGTTTTCCTGCTTTTTTATTGTTAATAATATAAAATATTAGTTTTGATAGAAGAGAGTTGGTTTTTGAAATATTGTCTCAATATGTCATAAAAAAATACGTTTTTTTGGATAAAATACTACTTTTATCTGAGTATTTTGATATAAATGCAAAGCGTTAAATTACAAATGTATTTTTGAAATAAATTTAATTATAATAAAATTAAAAAAAGTTTTTTTATTTGAACTAAAAATATAAATTTGCTCTACTACAAGTTTAATATAACTAAGATAATTTATTTAAAACTATTAAAATTAAAAAAAATGGCAAACGTTAAAAAAGAAAAAGGTGCAAACGGAGGAGGAATGATTTCAGGAATCATTATTGTAGCATGTATTTTTGTTGGATGGTTAATTTGGAATTTCATAATGGGTAATGGCGCTAATTTTGAAGGCGGTGTTAATACAGGTCACCCATTACCAGGAAATATGTTAGCAATGGTTTACAAAGGAGGTCCTATTGTACCAGTATTATTAGGGTTATTATTAATGGTTGTTGTATTCTCATTTGAGCGTTATGCTGTAATTTCAAAAGCAGCTGGTACAGGAAATCTTGATCAATTCATGACAAGTGTACAAAAAGATATTAAAGATGGTAACATTGAAGGTGCTATAGCTTCATGTGACAAACAAAAAGGTTCTGTTGCAAATCCAATAAAATCAGCTTTATTGAAATACCAAGAAGTTAAAAAAGAAGGATTAGATAGCGAAGCTGCTGCTGAAACTATTCACAAAGAAATAGAAGAGGTTACTTCATTAGAAATGCCAATGTTAGAGAAACACATGACTGTACTTTCTACAATGGTATCGTTAGGTACGCTTGCAGGTTTGTTAGGAACAGTGACAGGTATGATTAAAGCATTTAGTGCTTTATCGGCTGCTGGTACTCCTGATCAAGCTGCCCTTGCAAATGGTATTTCTGAGGCTTTGATTAATACAGCTACAGGAATTTCTACTTCTGCTCTGGCAATTATTGCTTACAACTTCTTTACTTCTAAAATTGATACTTTGACTTACTCAATTGATGAGGCAGGTAACACGATTGTAAATACTTACAGACACTACAGAAGTACACAAAAATAATTAATAATTTAATTTACAGGAAAATAGAGGTCTGCAAAACAGATTCTATTTTCTTGTAAATATTAAAAGAAATATTAATGGCTATAAAAATGAAAAAAAAAGCAGGATCTACTGATATGACTGCTATGTGTGATGTCGCTTTTCTTTTGTTGTCTTTCTTTGTAATGACAGCAACAGCTAAGATACCGGAAGCATTGCCAGTAGATACGCCTGCCTCACAGGTTCAAACTAAGTTGCCTGAAACTGATTTGGCTACAATAACAATAGGGAAAGGAAAAGTTTTCTTTGATTTAAAGGGTAGAGAAGTTAGAAAAAAGGCATTAGAACTAATGGGACAAAAATACAGTGTTGCATTTACAGCAGAGGAACTGGAAACATTTTCTTTAATGGAAGGTGTTGGAGTACCAATTACAGCTCTAAAGCAATTGATTGCAATGAAGACTGCGGATAGAAATAAACCAGGTTTACAGCCAGGAATTCCTAAAGATTCACTAGATAATCAACTGAAAGAATGGATTTACAATTCTCGAATTGCAAACATAGATATCAATGATAAGGAGTTGCAAATTGCTATAAAAGGTGATTCAAAAGAAGAGTATCCTGCCATTAAACAAGTTATGGATATTTTGCAAGATCAAAAAATCAACAACTTTAATTTGGTTACTAGTTTAAGAGCAACACAAAAATAATTAAAACACATACACTAAAATGGCTGAATTAAATACCGGCGACGGTGGAGGCAAAAAAGGTGGAAAAGTAAGAAGTAAAAAATCCAATTCAAAAGTAGATTTAACTGCTATGGTGGATTTGGCATTCTTATTGATTACGTTCTTTATGCTTACAACTACGTTGTCTAAACCTCAATCGATGAGTTTGGGTTTGCCTGATAAAGAAGATGATCCTACTGATAAACCAATCAAGGTTGATGAAAACCGTACTTTAACGGTTTTGTTAGGAGACAATGATAAAATGGTATATTATATGGGTTTGTTAGCGACTCCAATTGCTGGACCTAAAGATATTTCTTATGGCAAAGAGGGTATTCGTAAAGAATTATTGAAAAGAAAATTATCAGTAGTTGAATACACTGGAAACAAAGACAAAGGTTTAATAGTAATTATCAAACCAAGTAAAAAATCAAATTACCGTAATTTAGTAGATATATTAGATGAGATGGCAATTGCACAAGTACCTTCAAACGCAATTGTTAATGATTTTTCACCAGAGGAACTAAAATTGTTAGAAGGTAAGTAAGATTTTCTTATTACTCTATAACCTAATAATTAAGAAAAATGAAATTAGATATTTTCACAAACCAATGGCTTGATATTGTATTCGAGGGTCGTAATAAAGCTTATGGCGCTTACGAACTAAGAAAATCAAATAACAAGACTACTGTTAGAGCGCTTATCTTAGGTGCAATTGTTTTTGCTATAGCAGTTAGTATGCCACTTATATTAAGTTTACTACCTGATTCTGCGGAAGCTGATGAAACTTTAGATACTAAAATTGTTAGTATCAAATTACCACCGAAGGAAGAAGTAAAGAAGAATGTTCCGCCACCACCACCACCACCACCAAAAGTGGATCAACAAAAATTTGTTAAACCAGTTGTTGCAAAAGCGGAGGAAGTAACTGAAGAGCCACCTAAAACTGTCGAATTAAAAGATAAAAAATTAGGTGCGGTAACTATTAAAGGTGACCCGGATGCTGTTTTAACTGTTGAGCCAGTTGGTACAGGAACTGCAGCTGTAGTGGAAGAAGTTGATAACCAAATTTATAATACTGCTGGTATTGAGGTGAAACCTGATTTTCCAGGAGGAATCGAAAAATTTTATAAATTTGTTGGTAATAACTATCAAACTCCGGAAGAAGAAGGATTAAAAGGTAAAGTTTATGTTACTTTTGTAGTTGAAAAAGATGGTTCTTTAACGGATATTAAAGTAATTAGAGATATCGGTTATGGTACAGGAAAAGAAGCCATCCGTGTTTTGAAAAAATGTCCTAAATGGACACCAGGAGAACAAAATGGTAAAAAAGTAAGGGTTCTTTATTCTCTTCCAATTACTATTCAATCTGCAGAATAATGTTAAATAACATATTAAATAATATTAAGAAGAAATCGCTTAAAGAGCGATTTCTTCTTGTTTTAGGAATTTTGTTTTTTCTTGTTTACCTTGTTTTAGGTTTATTTATTATCTTTATGAAGAATTTTCCTTTAGCTATGGAGCCTACTTATAGAATTGCTTTCGGGGCTTTACTTATTGTATATGCTTCTTTCAGATTCTTTCGAATTATTAATGATAATAACTAGATCATGAAAAAATATTCTAAACTTCCCTATTTTATTTTATTTTCAGTAGTAATATTGGTGTTCGCTTGTAACCAATCAACTAATAAAAAAGATAAGGAAACTATATTGAAAGGTTCAACCACAATTTATGTAGATGAAACCTTAACTCCTATCGTTGAAGATCAAGTTGCTGTGTTTGAAAATGAATATGATGCTAAAATAAAACTTGTAGCTAAATCTGAAACTGAAACTGTTAACTCTTTATTTAATGAAAAAGCTGCAATAGCTGTTTTATCAAGAACCTTGACAACTGAAGAATTGAAGATTTTTAAACAAAGAAAAATTAATCCTAAAACAACTGTTTTTGCTACTGATGCTATAGCTTTTATCTCTAATAAAAGCAATAAAGATACTCTTGTGGCGTTAAACGATGTTATTAGTTTTATGCAAGGAAAGCCCGTTGCATCAATTAAAGGATTGGTTTTTGATAACCTTAACTCCAGTACAGTAAGGTACATGAATTCTTTGGCTGGAATAAATGCAATACCCCAAAAGGGTGTTTTTTCATTTAAAACGAATGACGAAGTTATAAAACATGTCTCAGAAAATGAGGGAATGATTGGAGTTGTGGGTGTTAACTGGCTCTCCCAGCCTCAGCCAGCAATGCAGAAGTTTCTTGCGAATGTAAATACGTTAAGTGTAAAGGGGCTAACAGGGAATGAGTATTTTTTACCTTCACAAAATAATCTAGCAGAAAAAAAATACCCTTTGGCACGTGATTTGTATATAATAAATTGTCAAGGATATTCTGGCTTAGGAATGGGCTTTGCTTCGTTTGTAGGCGGTGATATCGGACAAAGAATAATTTTAAAATCTGGTTTGTTACCGGTACGTATTCCTACTAGGAGATTTACAATAACGAAAAGCCAAAACAATAAAAAATAAATTAACTACAATGAAAATGAATAAATTAACGACCTTAAGCGTTGCCATTTTGGCCACAGCTTTTACGACTCAAGCTCAAGACATTGACCAAGCAAAAAAAGCGATAGATGCTGAGCAATTTGAAAGTGCAAAAACGATGTTGAAATCGATTATAAAAGCCAAGCCTTCAAACGGTACTGCTTTTTACACTTTAGGGAATATTTATCTTACGCAAAGTGTTGAGGATTCAGCCAAAATTTATTTTCAAAATGGTTTAACTGCTTCCGATGATGCTAAATTGAATTACATCGGTTTGGGTCAAATGGATTTAGATAAAAATGATGTTGCAGGTGCTCAGGCTAAATTTGCCTTAGCTACCAAAGACATGAGAAAAAAAGATATTCAAGAATTTATATATATTGCTAGGGCGTATATGAATGCTACTAAGCCTGATTATAAAAGTGCAATTGCAATTTTGAATCGTGCTGTGATAAACAATTCTCAAGATGCTCAATTACAATTAGCATTAGGAGACGCTTACTATGGCGATGGTAAACAAAATGAAGCTTATGTTGCATACAGAAGTGCTTTTCAAACAGATAATAGTTTGCTTAGAGCTAAAATGCAATTAGGAGTTTTATTGAAAGGTGCTAAATCGTATGATGAAGCTTTAAAAGCTTACAATGAAGTTATTGCGATAAATCCTAATTATGGACCAGTTTATAGAGAATTAGCTGAAACATATTATAAAATTGCACGTAACAAACCTTCTCAAGCAGCTGCTAATTATAAAATTGCGATAGGACATTATGATAAATATATGTCTTTAACGGATTATTCGATTCACTCAAGAATGCGTCGTGCTGATTTTCTGATTTTAATAGAGGATTATGTAGCTCTTGAAGCAGAAGCTAATAAAATGATTGAATTAGATAAAGTTAATCCAAGAATCTATCGTTACTTAGGTTATGCTGCTTACAAAAATGGAAATGTAGATGTAGCTATAAAATCATTGGAAAGTTTTATCACTTCTCCAGGGAACAAAGCAATAGCATTGGATTATTTGTACTTAGGGCTTTCTAAAATTAAAAAAGGAACAAGTGCCGATGGTTTATCAATTGATGCAACTGCGTTTAGTGCAGGTATGGTTGATGTGAAAAAGGCAATAGAAATGGAACCTTTGGCAGTGCAGGATTTAAGCGAAGTGGGTAAAAAATTATTTGCACAAAAATTATACACTGAATCTGCTGCTATATTTGAGTTTGGAGCAAATACAACTGAATCTACAAATTTTTTAGATGACAATGTATACTATGGTTTAGCAAATTATTATGCTAATATCAATAAAGAGAAAGGTGTAAAAGTGGATGTTGTTGCACTACAAAAAGCTGATGCTGCTTTCGAGAAAGTATTAGTAGCTTCTCCAACTTATCTAGAAGCTTATCTATACAGAGCAAGAACCAACAGATTGCTTGAAAAAGATGATGTTATGGTTAAGAATTATGAAGATTATGTTGCAAAAACGACCGCGTTAGGAGCAGAAGAACTTGCTAAACCGGCAACAAAAGCTAAAATTATTGAAAGCTATAATAATATGGCAGCAAGTTTTGCTAATACTGATAAACCTAAAGCTATTGAATACTTTAAAAAAACACTAGCTTTAGATCCAGCAAATAATTATGCTTTAGAATCTATAAAAATTTTAAAATAACTAAATTTTTTAATATCATGAACCGATAGTCTTTTGGCTGTCGGTTTTTTTATGGTTAATATTTTCGATTGTTTTTGAATTTATTTTTTTGAATATGATTATTAAATTTTTTAAACCTTTGAAAGTGTACTTTAGTCTCAGTTTTCAAATTAACTCATTTTCAAATTAACTATCTTTGCACTTTAAAATTAAATAATGTTATCAAAAGAAATACAATTAGAGGTTAATAAAGGTGCAATGCTTCCATTAATGGAGGAGTTTTATACTATTCAAGGGGAAGGATTTCATACCGGGACAGCTGCATACTTTATTAGAATAGGTGGATGTGATGTGGGTTGTCATTGGTGCGATGTTAAAGAAAGCTGGAATGCTGAATTACATCCCCCGACAAGTATTGATTTAATAGTTACAAATGCGAGCAAATACTCAGAGACTGTTGTCGTGACTGGTGGCGAACCTTTAATGTGGGATATGACTTTACTCACGCAAAAGCTAAAAGAGAATAATAGAAAAGTTCATATTGAAACTTCAGGTGCGTATCCGCTTACGGGGTCTTGGGATTGGATTTGTCTCTCTCCAAAGAAAAATAAATTGCCAACACAAACGGTTTACGATAATGCACAGGAGTTGAAAGTTATCATTTATAACAAGCATGATTTTATTTTTGCCGAAGAGCAAGCTGAAAAAGTGAATAGTAATGCGATTCTATTTCTACAGCCTGAATGGAGTAAAAAAGAAGAAATGACTCCGCTTATTGTAGATTATGTTATGAACAATCCTAAATGGCGGGTTTCTTTACAGACCCATAAATATTTGAATATTCCTTAAAAAATAAAATCCCAAATGCAAACTAAGCTGTATTTGGGATTTTTTTTATTTGTAGAAAAAAAAATTAAACGTTCGATGGCCAAGCTTTTTGCTTTTTTAATTCTGTGATATGTGCTAAGTGGTGGTTTCCATGCCAAGCATACGTTCCTATTATTTCCTTAATTTTAAATTGCTTGTTGTTTTCAGGGTGAATAAAGGATTTTTCTAAATCAGCTTGAGATAGACTATTCATTAAATACGCTAAGCGAAAGTGTAAACCTTCTAGTAAAGAAAGTGTAGGCTGGATAGACATTGTCAAATTATCATGTAATCCAGCCCAACGATCTTCGTAATAAAATTTTATAGTTGGATTATCTTCGGTTAGTGCCCATTTGATTCTAATAAAACAATTCAGATGACTGTCGGCGCAATGATGAATCACTTGACGAATAGTCCAGCCATCTTGTCGATATGGTGTTTCGAGTTGTTTTTCGGTTAAATGAATCACTTCTTTTTTCAATCGTTCCGGGAAACTGGCGATTTCTGCTATTTTACTAGTTAGATATTCGCTGGAATAGCTTTCAGGGGCTATAAATTTCCCAATAGGATAACGTAATTTTTTTAATGCTTTATTTTCCATGCTAAAATGTGTTCTTTTAAATTGAAAGTTTGGCTAAATAATCATAATGTTCACCTTCAAGAAGTATCTCGCTTTGTAATCCATTGGCGAAAGCCGCATTTTGCAAAGTATTATAATCTAAATAAAGCCAAGGGAATTCGTCTTCTTTTTCATTTTTATAACGTATTGTAAAAGTCAATTCGCCATAATATCCATTACTTGGAATCCATTTCCCACCATCTTCATCATTATCAAACATGTAAATTATATCTGAAGAATCAATTAGAATTTGTCCGTTTGGCTTTAGCAAGCTTCTTAATTTCTGTAAATAGGTCGTGGATTCTTTTAGTGTTCCAAAAATACCGGTTCCATTCATTAATAATAAAATGGTGTCAAATTTATTTTCTGGATTATTAGAGTCCATTTCAAGAATATTTTGAACGTGAACATTTTTCAATCCGCGAAGTTTGCAGGCTTCAATTGCATTTTTAGAAATATCAATCGAATGAACATCAAGATTTCTTTCATTTTGTAAATACAAGCTATGACTTCCTGCGCCACAGCCTACATCCAAAATTTTTCCATTCGCAAGTTGTAGGGCTTTCTGCTCTAGTTTTGGCATCTCGTCATAGGAACGAAATAAATATTCAACACTCATTTCATCTTCTTCAGAAATAGAGGTTTCCGTGATTAAATCTTCCGGAGAATTCTTCGTTTGAAAATCGAGTATGGCTTTGCCAAAAAGGTCTTTCATTATAGTTGATGTGTTAATTTGGTGATTTGTTGATTTGTTTAAGTAATTTCGCGGAATGTTTTATCGAATAACCGAAAAAACAAACCTACGAATGAACACTATTTTAAATAATCTTCCTAAAGAAGCCAAAGATAAGCATATCGAAAATAAAAAGTATTTCGATAAGCTGAAAAAGAAGACGCCAAAGAATTTGGATTACGTGATGCAGGATTTGCATGATGCCGAATTCAAGAAAACGGATTGCTTAACGTGTGCGAACTGCTGTAAAACCACTGGACCATTATTTACAGATGCGGATATTGAGCGTGTTTCAAAATATTTGCGCCAAAAACCGCAACAATTTATGGAGCAATATCTTCAGATTGACGAGGACAGGGATTATGTCTTGCAAAGTGTTCCGTGTACTTTTCTGGATAATGAAAACGCATGCATGATTTATGATGTTCGCCCAAAAGCATGCAGAGAATTTCCACACACGGACAGAAAAAAGTTCCAACAAATAACGGACTTAACCTTGAAAAATGTAGCGATATGCCCGGCTGCTTTTAATATTGTTGAGGAAATGAAAAAGAAGTTACCGCTTTTTTAGTCATAAAGTCAACAGTCTTAAAGTCATAAAGAGAATAGTTTGAAAGTTAAATGGTATTTTGAATTGACTTTAGGACTTTTGACTTTAAAACATTAGACTAGTATATCAAATATTTAAATCTCATTTTCATAAATTGGACTAATCCTTTCTTCCAGTTTTCTCGTATTTCTGTTTCCGAAGTTCCAGCTTCTATTTGCTGTTGCAATTTTTTAGTTCCTGCAAGTTTCGTGAAATAAGGATTGAAGAATTTTGATTTGTCACTTGTTGCCTCATAGGCTTTAATCAGCCATTTTAATTCCAGCCGATTTACTTTTGTAACTGTAGCTAAATCTTCGCCATAACATTCTACGCCATTGTAAACAGGGTTTTGTGCGCCAAAATTTGGTTTCGGAATAAAACTAAAGCCACTTTTTGGTAAATAAGGGGAGCCGTAAATTTGAAATTGTTTTTCAGTTCCTCGTCCCATACTCACATTCGTGCCTTCAAAAAGACACAAACTTGCATATAAATTCACAGCTTGATCATTTGGAAGATTCGGCGAAGGTTTTACAGGCAAATGATAATCCATTTTTCGGTTGTAATTAAGACAGGGGATAACCGTCAATTTGCATTGTGTACCATTCTTTAGCCATTTCTCACCATTAATCATTTGTCCATATTCACCCATTGTCATTCCATGTAGCAAAGGAATTGAATGCATTCCCACAAAACTAGTGAATGCTGGCTCAAGAATTGGACCGTCAACAATACTTCCGTTTGGATTTGGTCGGTCAAGAATTAAAAGTGGAATGTTATTTTCGGCACAGGCTTCCATGATATAATGTAACGAAGAGATATAAGTGTAAAATCGTGCGCCTACGTCTTGCAAATCAAAAACCATAATATCAATTCCTGCGAGTTGCTCTGGTTTTGGTTTTTTATTGTCACCATAAAGGGAAATAATTGAAAGCCCAGTTTTAGAATCTTTTCCGTCAACGACATGTTCACCCGCATCAGCAGTCCCCCGAAAACCGTGTTCAGGCGCAAATATTTTCTGGATGGCTATGTTTTTTTTTAAAAGAAAATCGACTACATGTATTTTATTAGAGAGAATACCAGTTTGATTGGTTACAATACCAATTTTCTTGTCCTTTAATAATGATAAATAGGTACTGTAATTATCGGCTCCAGTTTTTATTTCTGTAGATGGATTGTTTTTAACCTTTTCTAAATCTGATTTCACATTTTTCTTCGCATCCGTTTTCCTTGCAGAACAGGAAGTCGAAATCATTGTTAAGAATAAACAACTAAGCGATATTTTAAAAAATGAGTTCATATATACGTTCAATTAAAATTAAGGTCAATTAGTGTAATTCGTGTTTTAGCTGTATTTTTGGCTTTAGCAACGCAAACTGGCGATGCAAATCCAAATTAGAAAAGTGATCAAATTGAATTTAGAATATTTCATTGCCAAACGACTTATAACTGCTAAAGATTATAAAAGTAGCATTTCTGCTCCAATTATAAAAATTGCCATTTCGGCAATTGCCATTGGTATGATTATGATGATTGTTTCTGTAGCAACCGGAATTGGACTGCAGCAAAAAATACGAGAAAAAATTTCGGCTTTTAATGGACATATCATTATTTCGAATTATGACAACAATCAATCCGAAGTCACGCTAGTTCCAATTTCTAAAAAACAGGATTTTTATCCAAAGTTTATATCAGTACCTGGAGTGGAGCATATTCAGGCCATTGCCAGTAAAGCTGGAATTATTAGAACCGAAACTGCTTTCGAAGGAATTATCTTCAAAGGAGTGGGAAATGATTACAAATGGGATAATATAAAGGAGTATCTGGTTTCGGGGAAATTGCCTGATTATTCAAAAAATGTAAATCAAGAAGTTTTAATATCACAATTCCTCGCCAACAGATTGAATTTGAAAGTAGGTGATCTTTTTAATACATTCTTCATCAAAGAAGATCAAAATAAGTTACCTAACATTCGAAGATTTAAAATTACAGGAATTTTCAATTCTGGTTTTCAAGAATTCGACGCTACCTATATAATAGGAGATATTCGTCACATGCAACGTATCAATAAATGGGCTCCAGATCAAATCGGTGCTTTCGAAGTTTTTGTAGATGATTTTAATACTATAGAATCTATCGGAGAACAAGTTTATGCCCAAACGGCATCAACATTAGATACTAAAACTATAATCGAGAAATACAGTTATATATTCGAATGGCTTCAACTCTTCGATTTCAACATCATCGTTATACTAGTAGTAATGATTCTTGTCGCTACAATCAATATGGTAGTAGCGTTATTAGTGCTGATTCTTGAGCGAACACAAATGATAGGAATCCTAAAAGCTTTGGGAGCTAATAATTGGTCAGTCCGAAAAATATTTCTGTACAACGCCCTCTATCTTATAGTACGTGGCCTTTTTTGGGGGAATCTGATAGGTATCGCATTACTATTAATTCAGCAACAGTTTGGCTTAATCCAATTGAATCCAGAAAACTATTACGTCAATCAAGCCCCAGTTTATCTAAATTGGGGATACATACTTTTATTAAACCTACTTACTGTGACGGTCTGTTTCTTGGTATTATTAATTCCTTCCTATATAATAACTAAAATTTCACCGGTTAAAGCGATACGTTTCGATTAGAATTTTATTAGAGCGTTTCGCCACATAAAAAGAGAGTCAATTAATCTAGGGATTAGTTGACTCTCTTTATATGTGGCGTCGGGCTATTCGCTACAAGTCCTCGTCGCGCCAAAAAAAGGCTGGACTGTGGGCTTTTTGCTTCTATCCCTAACGCGAGCTTGCGTAAGGCGGAGCTTTTTGATTATTCGAATAATTCATAATGACATCTAGACGACATATTTTGCTACCTTATATATAGGAGAGAATTTAAAAGGGATGTTTGTCTTTATATAAGGCATAGGATAAAACCATTTTATTAATCGAGACTAGTTTCTTTTGGTCGATTACTGGTCATGGAAGCTATTTTTAATGTTCAGATTGTAGTTAAGAGGATGAACTCAGCCAATATTGATTAAGATCCGCAAGATTTGCTAGATTAGCAATGGTAGTTGAAAGCGGTCCATCGTAACAGAAATAGGGTATTTTGCGAAGAAAGGTTGTTTGTGGGTTGTTTGATTGATGTTTTATTAAAAAAAGATTGGGTTTCAAAATTATAGATATCAGCGAGTTAAAGATTAGGTTAAGAGAATATTAAAAAAAGCGTTTAAAAAAGCTTGAATAACTGAATAAAGGTGCTAGTTTTGCACCCGCAATGGCGCAGAAGTTCTTTAAAATACTGGCAAGTTAATTAGATCGAGAGGGAAAATTTATTTTCTAAAAAAGA
>NZ_JBLVPK010000009.1:0-78953 GCF_048286535.1 Flavobacterium glucosi
ATATTACAATAATGAAAGAATAAAACTGAATTTAAACGGAATGAGCCCGACACAATATCGGGCTCATTATTATCAAAATTAATTATAAATTTGTCTAAACTTTTGGGTGCAGTCTATATATAATACAAGACGGCTTTATAATTTATTTAAAAATCAAGAATTAGTCGTTCAACATTTTCCACAACTTGTCTTTTAATTCTGTCAAACCTTGTTGGGCAACAGAAGAAATAAACATATACGGAATGTCTTTGAAAGCGACATCTAATTCTATTTTCAATTCTGCTTTTAACTCATCATCAAGCATATCGCATTTTGAAATCACTAACAGACGCTCTTTATCAAGCATTTCAGGATTGTATTTTGTCAATTCGTTTACCAAAATATCGTATTCTGCTTTGATGTCTGGCGTATCTACTGGAACTAGAAAAAGTAACGTTGAATTACGCTCAATATGACGCAAGAAATAATGTCCTAATCCTTTTCCCTCGGCAGCTCCTTCTATAATTCCGGGAATATCTGCAATTACAAAAGATTGAAAATCTCTGTAGGCTACAATTCCAAGATTTGGTTTTAAAGTAGTAAATGGATAATCCGCAATTTTTGGTTTAGCTGAAGTCAGTACTGATAACAAAGTTGATTTTCCTGCATTAGGGAAACCTACCAAACCTACATCAGCAAGTACTTTTAGTTCTAAAATCACATCCATTTCTGCACCAGGCAAACCAGGTTGAGAATATCTAGGTGTTTGATTGGTTGAGCTTCTAAAATGCCAATTCCCTAAACCACCTTTACCTCCACGAGAAAGCACTTGTTTTTCACCATCTTCGGTAATCTCAAATAATATTTCTCCAGTTTCTTTATCTTTTACTACCGTTCCTAATGGAACTTCGATAAATTTATCGTCTCCGTCAGCACCCGTACTCCTATCACCACTTCCATCTCCGCCATTCCCTGCTTTGATATGACGCGCAAATTTAAGGTGAAACAATGTCCAAAGACCTTTGTTGCCAACCAAAAAAACATGACCACCACGACCACCATCACCACCATCAGGGCCACCTTTTTCAATAAATTTTTCTCTATGCAAATGCGTAGATCCTTTTCCTCCTTTTCCGGAAGAAACATATATTTTAACGTAATCTACAAAATTCCCTTCAGTCATTTTTTCTAATATTCAATGTTCAGCTTTAGTATTTAGTACTCATTTTGAGCAATTTAATCCTAAGCTATTTAATTTTTTAATGCTTTCACCATCACTTTATCAATCTTCACGCCATCCATATCAATGACTTCTAACTCAAATTTTTGCCAAATCAATTTTTCTCCTTGTTTTGGAATATGAGAGAGTTCCGTCATTATTAACCCACTCACCGTGGTTACTTCATAATCATTGATTAACTCATCTAATTCAAAGTATGTTAAGAAGTCATGCAGCGAATAATGCCCGTCAACCAACCAAGTTCCGTCTTCTCTTTCAATCAACTGAAAATCATCTTTATAAAAGTCCGAAGCATCACCAACCAATGCTTCCAGAATATCATTCAAAGTAATTACTCCCTGGAAAACACCATATTCATCTGAAACAAATGCATAATGTATCCCTGTTTTTTTAAAGTTTTCTAAGGCTACATAAGCAGTAGTCTGTTCCATCATAAAAGGCGCTTCGGTCATTATATCAGCCAAATTGAAGTTTTCATTTTCAAAATGTGCGAAAATATTTTTTAGGTTAACAACTCCAACAATATCATCATAATTTTCACCGTAAATTGGATAAATAGAATGCAATTCTTTGAGCATAAACTCCTTAACCTGTTCTTTATCAGAATGCAAAGGTAAGAAAACCACTGACTTCCTGTGCGTCATCAATGAGTTTATTTTCCGGTCTCCAATATGGAAAACGCGTTCCACTATATCTTGTTCAATTTCTTGAACTTCTCCTCCTTCGGTTCCTTCTTTGATTATCGCTTTTATTTCCTCTTCGGTTACTTTACCGTCAGCAGTGGGCTTTATTTGTAAAATATCCAACAAAAAATCTGTTGAATGCGTTAACAACCAAATAAATGGTGCCGTAACAATCGAAACAATTTTCATGGGTAATGCCACTGCTTTGGCAATGGATTCGGGATGATTCAAGCCTATTCTTTTTGGTAATAATTCTCCTAGAACTAAAGAGAAAAAAGTCAAAGTCACAACAACCAAACCTACAGCAACTGGATGTGCATACGGTTTTAGAAATTCAAACCCGCTTACAAAAGTTTCTACATCTAATGTGATTTTATCACCACTATAAATACCAGTAAGAATTCCTATCAGAGTAATTCCTATTTGTACCGTTGATAAAAATTTATTTGGCGAATTCGCTAAATCCAATGCAATTTTAGCACTTTTATTCCCTTTTTTTGCCGCAGTCTCTAATCTGTTTTTCCGTGCTGAAATCAATGCGATTTCTGACATAGAGAAAACTCCATTTAGTAGTATTAGAAAAAATATTATTAGTATTTCCAATTTTTTAGTTGATTCGTTTTTTATTTAAAATCTGATTTCTGACTCTTTACTTTCTAAAACCTCCAATCTGGTTTTTAGCCCAGATGGCAGTGAAAAGCCCGGAGTTAAAAAAGCTAATTTTTCTTGTCAAAAAAGAGCGACCAAAGGAAGATCCTTTTATGACTTAGAAAAATAGATTTTTTTAACGAGGACTTGTAACGTACAGCTGGAATTGCTCCTATAAATTATCAATCACGTTACTTACTCTTTCTGTAATTTCTGCAATGGATCCTATTCCGTTTACGGCATGAAATTTTCCTTGCTCCTCATAATAATGCATCAAAGGTGCTGTTTTTTCATTGTATTCCTGGTAGCGATTTCTGATTTTTTCTTCATCTTGGTCGTCAATTCTACCACTTGTTTTTCCTCTTTCCAATAAGCGTTTTACCAGAATCTCATCATCGGCTTCAAGCGCAATTGTTGCTGCTACTTGAGAACCTATTGAGGTAAGAAATGCATCTAAAGCTTCGGCTTGTGAAATTGTTCTTGGATATCCGTCAAACAAAATTCCCTTTGTATCTGGGTGTTTATTTACCTCATCAATTAGCATTTTTGTAGTCAATTCGTCTGGAACTAAATCTCCAGCGTCCATAAATACTCTTGCTTGTTTGCCAAGTTCTGTATCGTTTTTTAAATTAAAACGAAATACATCACCAGTTGATATGTGTGTTAATTTGTATTTTTCTTTCAAAAACTCTGCTTGAGTTCCTTTACCAGCTCCTGGTTTTCCAAATAAAACAATGTTAGTCATGTTGTTCTGTCGTTATTCTTTTAGTTTATATACTTCGGGTAAATTTCTTCCTAATCCATCGTAATCTAAACCAAAACCCACAATAAATTTATTTGGAATTCTAATCCCAATGTAATCTATTTTGATGTCTTTTGTGTAGGCTTCGGGTTTAAAAAAAAGTGTTGCTATTTTAAAATGTTTTACATTTTGTTTTTTGAATAATTCTTTCAGTTCAACCAATGTATTACCGGTGTCAACTATATCTTCGATTATAACTACACTGCGCCCCGTTAAATCCTGGTTTAAACCTATTAATTGTTTTACTTCATTTGTGGTAGCAGTTCCTTCGTATGATGCCATTTTGATGAAAGATACTTCACACGGCTTTTTATATTGTTTCATAAAATCAGAAACAACCATAAAAGCTCCATTCAATACTCCCACAAATACCGGCGTTTCATCAGCAAAATCAGCTTCTACTTGCGCCACCATTTTTGCGATGGCAAAATCAATTTCTTTAGCAGAAATAAACGGAACAAATTGTTTATCGTGAAGTTGTATCATTATTTTCGTGTTTAAAATAATGCGCAAAGATACAGAATTCGGATTTGACAATTGATAATTGGGCATTAATTTCTAATTTTAAGTAAATTCCACAAAAAAACGACTCAAAATGTATTAAAAGCAACAAATGACGCAATAAAATTATGAAGAAAATAAAATAGCATTTTCGGATTCAATCATTATAAAGTATCTTTGCATAAACATACAACTACACCATGAATTATTTTTCTTCTGATTTTAAATTGGGAATTCTCGGCGGCGGACAACTGGGTAAAATGCTGTTGTTTGACACCCGAAAATTCGACATACAAACTTATGTTCTTGATCCAAGTGATGAAGCACCATGTAAAATAGCCTGTAATCAATTCTTTAAAGGTGATTTAATGGATTTTGAAACGGTGTATAACTTTGGTAAAAAAGTTGATGTTTTAACTTTTGAAATTGAGTTGGTAAATCTTAAAGCTTTAGTAAAATTAGAGGAAGAGGGAGTAAAAGTATTTCCTTCACCAAAAACGTTGCAATTAATTCAAAATAAAGGAATTCAGAAAGATTTTTATATTCAACATGCTATTCCAACAGCAAATTACAAACGATTTGAGAATCTAAAAAGTCTAATTGTTGATATTTTGGATTCTAAAACAAAACTACCGTTTGTCTGGAAATGTACTGAATTTGGTTATGATGGAAATGGCGTTAAAGTCATTCGACAAATCTCGGATCTAGACAACTTAGCTAATGTAGAATGTATCGCTGAAGAAATGGTTCCGTTCAAAAATGAATTGGCCGTTATCGTTTGTCGCAATCCATCAGGCGAAATAAAAACCTACCCTGTGGTCGAAATGGAATTTCATCCGGAAGCCAATCAAGTAGAATATGTGATTTGTCCTGCTCGTATTGATGAAAAAGTAGCTGAAAAAGCAAGAGCAATCGCTCTCAATGTTTCCGAGAAATTCAATCATGTTGGTTTATTAGCCGTTGAAATGTTTCAAACTGAAGATGATGAAATCCTCGTGAACGAAGTCGCTCCTCGCCCGCACAATTCAGGTCATTATTCCATTGAAGCCAGCTATACCTCCCAATTTGAAAATCATTTGCGAGCGATACTTAATTTACCTTTAGGGAATACCGACAGCAAAGTAGCTGGAATCATGGTAAATCTTTCGGGCGAAGAAGGCTATTCCGGTGATGTAGTGTATCAAAATATTGAAAAAATATTAGGTTGGAACGGTGTTACACCTCATATTTATGGCAAAAAACAAACACGTCCCTTTAGAAAAATGGGACATGTAACGATAGTAAATCAAGACATCAACGAAGCTCGAAGAATAGCTGAAGAGGTAAAGAATACGATTCGAGTAATTAGTACTAAATTGAATAATTAAAAGATTTAAGCACTGAAAAATTACGTCAGGTCTCATTCAGTTCTAGCTAATTTTTCAATCCTTAAATCTTTCAATCCTTAAATAATAATAAAATGAAAGTAGCCGTAATCATGGGAAGCATTTCTGACATGCCTGTAATGCAAGAAGCCATAGACATCCTAAAAGCATTCGATATAGAAATAGAAGTCGATATTGTATCGGCACATAGAACTCCCGAAAAATTATTTGATTTCAGCAACAATGCGCATACTCGCGGAATTTCGGTAATTATTGCCGGTGCTGGCGGTGCTGCACATTTACCAGGAATGGTCGCTTCTATGTCACCATTACCCGTTATTGGGGTTCCTATAAAATCAAGCAATTCAATTGATGGTTGGGACAGCGTTTTATCCATACTGCAAATGCCAAGCGGAGTTCCCGTAGCAACTGTAGCGCTAAATGGCGCAAAAAACGCAGGAATTCTTGCCGCTCAAATCATAGGAAGCCACGACAAAAGTGTGATGGAAAAGATAATTAAATACAAAACTGGGTTGAAAGAAGCGGTTAACATCGCTTCCGAAAGTTTAAAAAAATAAAAAAAGCTCCATAACGGAGCTTTTTTGTTTCATTTCATGGATCATTTACTCCACATCTACTGCAATTTCTAAGACTCCTTCAAATTCCGAAGCAATGATATCTTCTTTATTCAACCAATATTCGGAAGTAGTGATTGTATACGTCAGATTATCTGTGGTTGTCAAATCCCATAAAACATCCTCAGCTTCTGGAAAAGGAGCATTTTCATTCATCGCGTGATCAAACAATCTTTTGATAAGATTACTATCAGACAATCCTTTGCTTAATAATTTAAGTACATGCTCTTTGGTCAAATCAATGCTATTTTCAGGCTCTGATGATGCTATAGTAACCGTTACAATTGTTGCTTTTGCATTAGGAAATTTGCCGTTATACGCTTTGAAAAGGAGTTGATTAATATGAAACAAAGTTGCATGCAAACCTATTTCAGGATATTCTTCACAGACTTTGTCTAAAAACATATCGTTTGAAATTTGCTGAATTTGGCCTTCATTTAGATCTTCTGATAATTTATATTCTAATACGATTACGGCAGCCTCTTTGGGTTCAAAATCAGAAATTGCCATAAACAATAACTCCCTCAAACTGGAAGTATCCGCATCGGAAGCATCCGGATAATCGAATTTTTCAAGCAGTTTAATGTAATCCTCATTTGTCCAATACGCTTCAATTTCGTCAACAGTATTTGCGCTATTTATTGTAATTTGATAGTTCATATTTTCTTTGAATATTTATTTTTTATTTTGATTCCTTTCTTCAGAAACCAATCTTTTTTTTTACAATTTAAGGCTTTATTACTGCCAAACGAAATAAATAACATTTAAATAACACAATCAGCGGCGCCATTTTAGAGCAAATCAATTGCTGTGACAACCTCATTTTTTTCAATAAATCCATACCTTTGTGATCTTTAAACATCGAATTATTTTTATTAAAAAATACAAATGAGCATCTTAACCCACCATTTCAATACAAAGTACAATACTGCGCCTTTTTCGAAAATTAAAAACGAAGATTTTCTTCCTGCTTTTCAAAAAGGGATCGAATTGGCAAAAGCCGAAATCGATGCTATTGTACGAAATCCTATACAACCCACTTTCGAAAATACTATTGAAGCGTTGGCATTCAGCGGCGATGTTTTGGATCGAATTTCAAGCATCTTTTTCAACTTGAATTCCGCAGAAACAAATGACGAAATTCAAAAAATTGCACAAGAAGTTTCTCCTTTATTGTCTGAATTTGGAAATGATGTACGTCTTAATCCTGATTTATTCGCCCGAGTAAAAACGGTTTACGAACAAAGAGAAAAATTAAATCTAAATCCCGAACAAACCACGCTTTTAGACAAAAAATACAAAAGCTTCTCCAGAAACGGAGCCAATTTGCCGGAAGACAAGAAAAATCAATTGCGAGAAATTGACAAAGAATTATCGAAATTGAGTTTGCAATTTGGCGAAAATGTTTTGGCTGAAACGCAAGCCTATCAATTAAACATTACCAATGAATCGGATTTAGCCGGTTTACCGGAAGGTACAATCGAAGCCGCTCGCTCTTTGGCTAAAAGTCAAGAAAAAAAAGGTTGGATTTTCACGCTGGATTACCCAAGCTATGTTCCCTTTGTGACCTATGCTGATAATCGTAAATTGCGTAAGAAAATGGCTATCGCTTTTGGTGCCAAAGGGTTTCAAAACAATGAATTTGACAATCAGAAAATTGTGCTTAAAATTGCCAAATTGCGTTTTGACAGAGCACAAGTTTTAGGTTACGCCACGCACGCTCATTTTGTTCTCGAAGAACGAATGGCAGAAAGTCCGGAGAAAGTAAAAACATTTTCGAATGACTTATTGGAAAAAGCCAAACCCGCAGCTTTGAAAGAATTTGCACAATTGACCGCTTTCGCAAAAGAGTTACACGGAATCGAACAACTGGAAAAATGGGATGGCGCTTATTATTCGGAGAAATTGAAGCAACAGTTATTCAATTTGGATGATGAAATTTTAAAACCGTATTTTCAATTAGAAAAAGTCTTGGACGGTGCTTTCGCAGTAGCGCAAAAATTATATGGAATCACTTTCGAAGAAATTTTCGAAGTCGATAAATACCATGAAGAGGTAAAAACATACGAAGTAAAAGACGAAGAAGACCAATTAGTCGCCGTATTTTATGCTGATTTCTTTCCAAGAAAAGGCAAACGCAACGGTGCTTGGATGACGTCTTTTAAATCGCAATACATAAAAAAAGAAGTCAATGAAAGACCGCACATTTCCATTGTGTGCAATTTCACGAAACCTACCGAAACAAAACCATCGTTGTTAACTTTCAACGAAGTAACGACTTTGTTTCATGAATTTGGTCACGCATTACATGGCATGTTAGCCAACACGACCTATCCAAGTTTATCCGGAACAAGTGTGTATTGGGATTTTGTGGAATTACCGAGTCAAATTCTGGAAAACTGGTGTTATGAGCCGGAAGCACTAGCTTTATTTGCCTATCATTATGAAACTGGTGAAATGATTCCGATGGAATTAGTGCACAAAATTAAAGAAAGTGCCAGTTTTCAAGAAGGAATGGCAACGATGCGTCAATTAAGTTTTGGATTGTTAGACATGGGATGGCATGCGCAAGATCCTTCCAATATCAAAGACATCAAAACTTTTGAAACCGAACAATTTGCAGCCACACAATTGTATCCTGAAGTAAAAGAAAATGCGATGAGCACTTCTTTTTCCCATATTTTTCAAGGCGGTTATTCTTCTGGATATTACAGTTATAAATGGGCCGAAGTTCTGGATGCTGATGCTTTCGAATATTTCCAGGAAAAAGGGATTTTCAATAAAGAAGTAGCAACCAAATTCAAGGAAAACGTGCTTTCAAAAGGCGGAACAGAACATCCGATGATCTTGTACAAACGCTTTAGAGGACAAGAACCAAAACCGGAAGCACTATTGAGAAGAGCAGGATTGGTTTAGATTTTTAAACAATACGATTTTTTAGACCATAGAAACCGAAGTAAAAGCTTCGGTTTTTTTAAAAAAAATTTCGGGGATTAGGAATTAAATAGTTTTTTATAGTAATTTTGAAGAAGCAACTCTTTCATTATGTGATAAATACAAAAAAACCACACTATAAAAACAATTAGCTTTTATCAAGGATTAATATAACTTCTTTTTCTATCAGGTCTAAAATTATCATTAAAGACAAACTAAAAATCTAAATATGATGACAACTATAAAGGTTTTAACTAAAATAAAAGCACCAATACAAACTGTTTTTGATTTATCTAGAGATATTGATGCACACCAACAATCTGCAAATTTCACAAAAGAAACTGCCATCAACGGAGTCACTGCCGGGTTAATCAATTACAACGAAACCGTTACTTGGCGGGGCAAACATTTTGGCGTTTATTTGACTCATAAAAGCCGAATCACAGCAATGAATTTGTATGGCTATTTTGTTGATGAAATGGAAGAGGGAAAATTCAAATCATTCCGACATGAACACATATTTAATGAAAAAGACGGGGTTACTATACTGAAGGATAAATTATATTACGAAGTTCCTTATGGTTTTTTTGGAGAACTATTTGACATACTGTTTTTAAAAAATCATTTGATTAATTTTATTATCGAAAGAAATAAAACACTAAAAGCTTTATCAGAAAACGAAAAGCAATAACCACCAAACAAATGGAATACTTTCTGCCCAAAAAGAGAATTCTATTTAAATTTATTTCAAAAACTCTCTGAAATTTTCCTTGCTTATCACCAAAAAACTCGGTTGATACGCTTCTTGAAATGATTTAGGCAACTTCGCTTTTTTGGTGGACGACCATTTGAATTCAAAAGCACTGACTGCATCAGCATTAGTTTCAATATAATCTATTTCCTGTTGTTGCGTAGTTCTCCAAAAATAAGGTCTGGACAAACTCTGAGAATAGGACAACTTTTTGAATCGTTCTGAAACTAAAAAATTTTCCCACAATGCTCCTTTATCCTGTCTAAAGTCTAATGAATTAAAATTTCCAATCAACATATTCCGAACACCATTGTCGTAGAAATAGATTTTTCTGTTTGCCTTTATTTCATTTCTCAAGTTTTTGCTAAAACTATTTAATCTAAAAATCACAAAAGCTTTCTCTAACAAATCGATATAAGTATTAACCGTATTTTTATCTACACCAACTAATTGTGCTATTTCATTATAACTTACCTCACTACCAACCTGAAAAGCTAAAGCTTGTAATATTTTTTCTAAAACTTCCGATTTTCGGATACCCGCTAAACTCAAAACATCTTTATACAAGTAACTAGAAACAAGGTTTTTCAAAATTTCATATTCATTACCAAAATTATTAATCACATCAGGATACATTCCGTATAACAATCGCAATTCCAATTGCTGTTGCGCTTTCATATAGCCAACATTTCCTTCAAATTCATTCCAGGAAATGGGATACAAACGGTATTCAAATTTGCGTCCCGTTAATGGTTCTTGTGTAACATGATTAATATCAAAAGCCGAAGAACCACTCACAATCACTTGTACATCTTTGATTTGGTCAACAATAATCTTTAGTTTTAAACCAATAGTAGGAATACGCTGTACCTCATCAATAAAAACGTATTTATAATTTCCAATAATACTTTTTAGTGTTTCGGTATTTGCATTTGCTAAAGTATCAGCCACAACCGCATCATCACCATCAAGAAATAGAAATGGAATATCCTTTAATAAAGCGTTAATCAATGTAGTTTTTCCAACTTGTCGCGGACCTATTAATACAATAATTTTTCCCTTCCCTAAATTCTTCTCTATTATTGACGTTAAATCTCTACTAATCATAACTGTAAATTTAAACAAATATAGTACAATTATACGCTATTCACCAAATTTATATTGTTTTTGGTGAATACATTCACCAAATTTATAGTTTTTTTGGTGAATATATTCACCAATATTAGTATTTTTTAAAGAATCAAAACTAGCAGCCACCAGATAATTGGCACGCTTTCCACCCAAAAAGAAGTATAATATTTCGAGCGTTTTTCATTAGCAAAAACCAGAAATAACGCAATCAGAATCACTATTATCAAGTTGACAATCAATTGATTTTTGTCAAAATTACTTTTAAAAAATTCTAAAAAATAAAACGGAATCAAAAGTAACAATCCCAATATTTTAGTTCGCTTCAATCCTATTTGTTGTGGTACGGTCTGCAAATGCGGATCGTCTTTTGCCAAATCAATAATTTCAAAAATAAGGATCAATACAAAAATCAAGATAAAACGTTGCACGCATTTTAAATAGAAATCGGAAGTAATTGAAATATTGGCATTCAAAACTGGCAAAGCCAAGGTCACTCCTACCCAACACAATGCTACAATATAAATTTTAACTCCAGCCCAGTTTCTTGCATTTTTCTTATTTGGAAAAAAGGAAAGTGTGTACAGTAATGTAACACTCAAGAAAACTACAGCCACTATTTGGGTTAAATTTTGGAGCTGAAAAAAATAATATCCGACTAAAAAAAGAGCTAAAAAGCTAAATAACGTGATCATTTTTAACTCCTTGCGCATCTGCAATCTTTGAACTCTGACCAGAGCATCGTATTTTACAAAATTATATCCTACAATTGTTCCAAAAAAAGCAAAGTTAGCAACTGGCTCTTCTACTGGAATGTGGAACATATGTTGCGTCATCCTAACCAAAGCAAGACATGATAAACCCACGTGAATACTACCATTAATGTAAAAATCGAATATTAATTTTAAAAACCTCATTAGACAAAATTAATCAAAGTGTTAACAAGAATGGCTTTTAGTTGAAAAATTCACAGAAAATCAAGTTAAAAAAGTCTTTTAATAGCAGATTAATATTTATTTTTACAACCTTTTAAAACAAGAAACACACAACCCATTTTATATATAATGAAAACAGACGCTTTTGCATTAAGACACATTGGCCCAAGAGAAAATGATCTAGAACACATGTTGAAGACAATTGGGGCTGCAACACTTGACCAATTGATCCATGAAACTATCCCAAGTGATATTCGTTTAAAATCTGATTTGGACTTAGAGCCTGCAATGACTGAATATGAGTTTGCAAATCACATACAGAAATTGGGGAATAAAAATAAAGTTTTTCAATCGTACCTTGGTTTAGGGTACAATGCAGCAATTATTCCTGCAGTAATCCAAAGAAATGTATTTGAAAACCCAGGATGGTATACTGCTTATACGCCGTATCAAGCTGAAATTGCGCAAGGTCGTTTAGAAGCAATTTTGAATTTTCAAACGATGGTCATCGAATTAACCGGAATGGAAATTGCAAATGCTTCGTTATTAGACGAAGGAACTGCTGCTGCAGAAGCCATGGCATTACTTTTTGACGTTCGCTCTCGTGACCAAAAGAAAAACAACATCAATAAATTCTTCGTTTCTGAAGAAATATTACCACAAACTTTATCCGTTTTACAAACACGTTCTACGCCAATCGGGGTTGAATTAGTAGTAGGAAACCATGAAACATTCGATTTTTCATCGGAATATTTTGGAGCAATTCTTCAATATCCTGGAAAATTTGGACAAGTTCATGATTATACCGCTTTTATCGCCAAAGCAGCCACAAACGAAATAAAAGTGGCTGTTGCTGCTGATATTTTGAGTTTGGCAAAATTGACTCCTCCGGGAGAAATGGGTGCAGCTGTAGTGCTTGGAACAACACAACGTTTCGGAATTCCTTTAGGTTACGGTGGCCCCCACGCTGCTTATTTCGCTACGAAAGATGAATACAAAAGAAGTATGCCGGGAAGAATCATCGGTGTAACTGTTGATACTGATGGAAATCGTGCCTTGCGCATGGCGTTACAAACCCGCGAGCAACACATTAAACGGGACAAAGCAACTTCAAATATTTGTACAGCACAAGTTTTATTATCCGTTATGGCAGGGATGTATGCCGTTTATCATGGTCCAAAAGGATTGCAATATATTGCGAATAAAGTACATGCTTCGGCCGCAACATTGGCAAATGAATTAGAAAAATTAGGGTTACAACAAACCAATACTGCTTTCTTTGACACAATTGTTGTTAAGGCTGATGCCAAAAAAGTAAAAGCGATTGCCGAACAAAACGAAATCAACTTCTACTATATCGACGAAAACACCGTTTCTATTTCCTTAAACGAAACGACAAGTATTGCCGATTTAAATAAAATTATTGCTGTTTTCGCTTCTGCAAAAGAGACTCTGGCAGCTACAATTGAAAGTTTATCAGAAACCAATCATTTTCCAGCAAGTGTAAGCAGAACATCAACGTTCTTGCAACACGATGTTTTCAACAAGCATCACTCCGAAACCGCTTTGATGCGTTACATCAAAATGCTGGAAAGAAAAGATTTAGCGTTGAATCACTCGATGATTTCATTGGGTTCTTGTACGATGAAACTAAATGCCGCTTCAGAAATGTTGCCTTTGAGCATGCCACAATGGAATAACATTCACCCGTTTGCACCATTGGATCAGGCACAAGGATACCAGGAAATGTTGGCTAAATTAGAACAACAGTTAAATGTTATTACTGGTTTTGCCGGAACAACATTACAACCAAATTCAGGTGCCCAAGGCGAATATGCCGGATTAATGGTAATTCGTGCGTACCACCAATCCAGAGGAGATCACCATAGAAACATTGCCTTAATTCCATCATCGGCTCATGGAACAAATCCAGCTTCGGCAGCGATGGCAGGAATGAAAGTTGTGGTTACTAAAACATTAGAAAATGGAAATATTGACGTAGAAGATTTACGTGAAAAAGCTATTTTACACTCAGCCAATCTTTCTTGTTTGATGGTAACGTATCCATCAACTCACGGTGTTTTTGAAAGCGCAATCAAAGAAATTACACAATTGATCCACGACAACGGTGGACAAGTATATATGGATGGTGCCAACATGAATGCGCAAGTTGGATTAACAAATCCTGCAACTATTGGAGCTGATGTTTGTCACTTGAACTTACACAAAACATTCGCTATTCCTCATGGAGGTGGTGGACCAGGTGTAGGACCAATATGTGTTGCACCACAATTAGTGCCGTTTTTACCTACTAACCCAGTAATTCCAACAGGTGGAGAAAACGCTATTACAGCTATTTCTGCCGCACCTTGGGGTTCTGCTTTGGTGTGTTTGATATCGTATGGTTACATTTGTATGCTTGGCGCTGAAGGTTTGAAACAATCTACTGAATATGCAATTTTAAACGCAAACTACATCAAAGAAAAATTAAACGGTCACTATGATACGTTGTATTCTGGAGAAATGGGTCGTGCAGCACACGAAATGATTTTAGAATGCCGTCCATTTAAAGAAAAAGGAATTGAAGTAACTGATATTGCAAAACGTTTGATGGATTATGGTTTTCATGCTCCTACCGTTTCTTTCCCAGTTGCCGGAACTTTAATGATTGAACCTACTGAAAGTGAAAACTTAGAAGAGTTAGATCGTTTTTGTGACGCTATGATTGCAATCAGAAAAGAAATTGAAGCCGCTACTTTAGACAATCCAAATAATGTATTGAAAAATGCGCCACATACTTTGATGATGGTTACTACTGATAACTGGAATTTTCCATACAGTCGTGAAACAGCAGCATTTCCATTAGAATACATTGCCGAAAATAAATTCTGGCCTACCGTTCGTAGAGCAGATGAAGCGTATGGTGATAGAAACTTAGTTTGCTCTTGCGCGCCGATTGAAGCGTACATGGAAAGCTAGTTTTCAGATATTTTAAAAAAAAAAAGAAATGCCTCGATATATCGGGGCATTTTCATTATACTTGTATTAGCAAAGCAATTCTTACAAGTGTATGTTGAAAACAAAACTCTTATTATTTCTATTACTATCGTATTTTGGAACTTGCCAAGCCCAGAATTATGGGTTTAGTTATTCCCCTAACAGCATTGATTCGCTGGAAAATTACCTTACCAAAATAACGAATAATAAAATAAACGAGTTCGACACTAGTCAACGAAAGAAAGCCAAAGAAATACTTTTAGAGAGAAAAGTATCTTTCATAAAAGATGTAGCGGATAGCACATTTATTTTTGACAAAACCATTAATGGGTTTCTTCAAAAAACACTTGCCGAAATATACCATTCAAACCCTCAAATTGACACGAAAGATTTTTATTTTCTAATTAACAAATCCCTGATTCCTAATGCTGCGTGTTATGGAAATGGAATATTCTCAATTAACTTAGGTCTATTCACACTTATTGAAAATAATGATGAAATGGCTTTTATTATCTGTCATGAATTAGCACATTATATCTTAAAACATAATGACAAAGCTCTCGAAGAGTATCTCAAAACCTTCAACTCTAAGGATGTTAAACAACAGCTAAATACCGCTTCCAATAAAAAATATGGTCGAAGGTCTGCTGTAACTTTATTATTAAAAGATTTGAAATTTAATTTCATGAAACGAAGCAGAAGTGCAGAAACACAAGCTGACTCACTTGGCTTCACTATTTTTAATAATACAAAATACAACAAACAGGCTTCAATAAATATTCTAAAAAAACTGGATCTGACTGACGGCATGATTTTCAACAATCAAACCGATTTAAAACAAAATTTCACTTTTGAAGAATATCCATTTAAAGACCTATGGATTGAAAAAGAAGACAAAATGTTTGACACTACTGAAAGTGCAAATGATTTAGAGCTTGACAAAGATTCCTTAAAAACACATCCTGACATTCCACTTCGTATAGAAAATATAATTCACAATTATACTATCACCTCCACAAATACCACTAAAAACGAAATAGGATTGGTACAGAAAAAAACATCTGAAAACAGCATTAAAATCTTTTTTGACGATTCTAAATTAGACTTTGCTCTATACCAATTATTATCACTTCATAAAAAAAATGAATTGGACAAAAAGACCTTTAATCGCTATGTTGCTTATTTATTAAAAAAAGTATACATTTTAAAAGAAAAACATGTTTATGGAAAATATGTAGGTCCGGTAAACTCTTTCTCAGAGGAAAAACACATTAATGAAATAAGGTTGTTTTTAAACAATGTTGAACTAAAAGACTTAAAGAAAATTGGTTACTATTTTTGTCAAAAAAATGAATTAATATCCAAAGATGATGCTGAATTTCAAGATGCTTATACTTTTTTCAAGAGTTTAAATAAAAATTAATACTAATCAAATACAAACCAATTATGAAAAGAATCAGTACTTTACTTTTAATCTCTTTTGTGGCAAATTTGACCTTTGCACAAGAAAAAAAAATTAACGAAGTCAATACTTTTAAAGTAAAGAATTCAGGGGCAATCCTAAACAAAGAGAAAGATGTTGATGGTTATTATTTTTTCTATGAATTAGACAAACTAAAAAAAGGTGACCGGGAGTTTGCAATTCAAGTTTTAGATAAAAATCTAGTGGAAGTTGCTAAGAAAACATACATTGATAATAAAAATACTTTTTTGATGAAAAGTAGTTTTAACAATCAAGGAATAATGTTTGCTATGGCTAATTTTAAAGAAAAAAAAATCAGCCTGCTAAGCTATGATAAAAAAGTCAACCAATTACCTACTGTTGAGATTCCCTTAGAAAGCAAAGAAATCCGTTATATTCAATACATGCAACAAACAGGTGATTTTAATATTATATTTCCTGTTGAAAATAAAGGATTCATTTTCAACAAGTTTGAAGACAACAAGAAAATAGGATACTCTTTAAAATATTATCCAACTGATGGTGGAAAATCATGGGAATATAATTCTCCCGATGATTCAAAAGAAATGTTGGCAATAAATCCTATTGAGGTAAATGACAAAGTAATTGTTGCTTTAGAAACATCAAAACCAAGTCTTTTGTCCAGAAAACTTACCTTAAAGACAAAAATTATTGATGTGAATACAGGTGTTTTATTGTATGAAAAAGAATATAGTAAAAACAGCAAACCCCGATTAATTAATAATGCGTTCTTGGACAAAGACAATAATGTGGTTTTAATGGGGGAATATTTTAAAGAAGGGGATAATATTATAGATGATAAAAGTTTAGGTCTGTTTACAGAAGTTGTTGATTTATCTGGAAAAACTTTAAAAGAAAATTTTACTAGTTGGAAAGAAGATGTTGCTAAAATTGCAAATGTAAGCGGCAATTACATTGAAGACAAAGGATACATCTATTTCCATAATATTGCAAGAACAAAAAACAATGAGTATTATGCCATTGGAGAATTCTATAAAAGAACCGCAAGTGCTGGAGGTATAGCGCTAACAACATTATCGCTGTTAGGCGGTGGTGGCGGTGGTGCAAGTGTAACACAGCTTACAATTACAAATTCTGTGGTTTTTAAGTTCAACTCCGATTTCAAACTTACAGGAATTCAAGAATTTGAAAAAGGAAAATCAAGAGCTCCAAGTTTATCTGATTTTGGAAGCCCTCAATTAAACGCACACGCATTAAAAGCGTATGGAGCATTTGATTATGAATATACCCAACTAGACAAAACAAATGATCGTTTCTACGCTTGTTTCATAGATTATGAAAGATTAAAAGGAGAAAAAAATAAAAATGCTTTTAAAACTATAATTTGTGATAATGGACAATTATCCGAAGATAAAATTTATTTAAAAAGTGATAATAACAATACTGATTTTAGGGTTTTACCCGCAAAAGTTGGAAATGTTTTATTATTGGAATATGATAAAAAATTAAAAGAAATAAATATACATTTAGAAAAAATAAATATTAAATAGTCCCTTTAGAGCCACTTATTAGTGGCTCTTTTTTATTTTTGTACCCATAATTTAATTTCAATTTCTAATTAATGTTTTTATCAAAAAAAGTCATAGCTTAGAAACAATTACACCTATAGTATTTAAACACAAACAAATCCTCAATTACAAATTCTCAAAACACCCATTTTATCAATCGCAACAATTAAAAATAAATATCGCATAATTTTTTATAATTTGTAATAAAATAATCAATATTTTTGCCAATAAATTATTATTTCACAATTATATGCGCGCATAGTAAATTTTGTGAGTGTACTAATTTATTTATCATTAAATTTGCCTGAATTTTGGAAAACAACCCGATGAAAATAAAAATAACTGGAATAGGAAGTTATATTCCTGAGAAAAAAGTAAGCAATACTGACTTTAGTGATCATGTTTTTTTGAATGAAGACGGAACAGCTTTTGGTTACCCTAATGAAGTAGTCATTAATAAATTTAAAGCAATTACTGGCATCGAACACAGACGTTATGCCGAAGACCAATACAACTCTTCTGATTTAGCTTTCTTTGCTTCTCAAAAAGCAATAGAAAATGCTGGAATTGATCCAGAAACGATTGACTACATCATTTTTGCACATAATTTTGGCGATGTTAAATGTGGAACACATCAATCTGATATGCTTCCAAGTTTAGCCACTCGTGTCAAAAACAAATTACAAATAAAAAACCCAAAATGCGTGGCCTATGATATCCTTTTTGGATGCCCGGGCTGGATAGAAGGAGTACTTCAAGCCAATGCTTTTATAAAATCTGGCATGGCAAAACGCTGTTTGGTAATAGGTTCTGAAACACTTTCCAGAGTAGTTGATGCGCATGACAGAGATTCCATGATTTATTCTGATGGCGCTGGTGCTTCAATCATTGAAGCTTCTGATGACGAAACAGGAATGTTGGCTTACGAAAGTGCAACTTACGCAAATGATGAAGCTAATTACTTGTTCTTTGGCAAATCATACAACCCAGATTTAGATCCAGACATTCGCTATATAAAAATGTACGGACGTAAAATATATGAATTTGCATTAAGCCAAGTTCCGGCAGCCATGAAAAGTTGCTTGGACAAAAGCGGAATAGGCATTGACGACGTAAAAAAAATCCTTATCCACCAAGCCAATGAAAAAATGGACGAAGCGATAATCCAACGTTTTTACAAATTACACGACAGACCCGTACCAAAAGACATCATGCCCATGAGCATTCATGATTTAGGAAACAGCAGTGTAGCCACTGTTCCTACGCTTTATGACCTGTTAATTCGCGGAGAAATAGAAAACCAATCCATACAAAAAGGCGATGTTCTAATCTTTGCATCCGTTGGGGCAGGAATGAATATCAATGCGTTTGTTTACCGATATTAATCAATAAGGAATTTTGCAATCAGGAGCTAATCCGGCTGTACATTACAATTCCTCACTACAAAACTTGTTTTTCTAAGGTGCAAGAAAGCTTCTTTTAGTCGCTTTTTGCACCTTGAAAAACTACATTTTGAAGCTCCGGGATTTTCATTTCCATCCGGGCTAAAAAACAATGCCCAAAAACACATTTATTACTATATTTGTGGCTTGGTGCCCTTGCGGCAAAATCAAAAAAACATGTACGAAAAAACGTTTCCCAATAAAAGATTCAAACATACTTTAGAATTTCTAAAAAAACACGTCTCAACTTCAGAAACCATATTAGATTTGGGCGTAGAAAATCCTTTTTCTAAAATCATGAAATCCGAAGGATTTGCAGTTACAAATACAACAGGAGAAGACTTAGATACCGACCAAACTGTACTTTCAACAGAAAAACAAGATGTCGTAACCGCTTTTGAAATCTTCGAACATTTACTCAATCCGTTTACTATATTAAAAGAAATAAAATCCGATAAGCTTTTTATATCCATCCCGATGCGTTTGTGGTTTTCACCAGCTTATCGAAGTAAAACAGACATGTGGGACAGACATTACCATGAATTTGAAGATTGGCAACTAGACTGGCTTTTAGAAAAAACAGGATGGAAAATAATCGACCGTGAAAAATGGACCAATCCCGTAAAAAAATTTGGCCTTCGTCCCTTATTGAGAAAGTTTACCAACCGATATTATATAGTTTACGCTGGAAAAATTCCCACCCCAACCCTCCCCAATGGGAAGGAAGCCTAGACGCTACAATTTTTAAGCTTAAAGTCTCAGCATCTTAGAAACTTAGTCCCTCAAAAAAATGAATTATTACATTGTTATTCCAGCTCATAACGAAGAAGCATTTATTGCTTTAACTTTGGAATCTTTAATTTCGCAAACCGTTTTACCCAAAAAAGTAGTCGTTGTCAATGACAATTCCACTGATAAAACTGCCGAAATTGTAACGGGTTTCGCTAAAGAAAATCCGTTTATCACTTTGGTAAACAAAACTTCCAGTGCGATACATCTTCCGGGAAGTAAAGTCATTCAAGCTTTTCACAAAGGTTTCGAAACATTGGACGAAGAGTACGACATTATCGTAAAACTGGATGCCGACTTAATTCTGCCGAACAACTATTTTGAGGCTGTTCTAAACATTTTCGAAAAAGATGCAACAATAGGAATGGCGGGTGGATTTGCCTATATCGAAAAAAATGGCGAGTGGATTCTGGAAAATCTAACCGATAAAGACCATATTCGTGGCGCATTCAAAGCCTACAGGAAAGCCTGTTTCCAACAAATAGGGAATTTAAAACCGGCTATGGGTTGGGACACCGTTGATGAATTACTATCAAAATTTTACGGATGGAAAGTCGTTACCGATGCTTCATTGATCGTAAAACACCTAAAACCAACTGGAGCTAATTACAACAAAACGGCCCGCTACAAACAAGGAGAAGCGTTTTACACTTTAGGTTACGGATTTTTAATCACTTCAATAGCTTCGGCAAAACTAGCGATGATGAAAAAGAAACCGTTACTTTTTTTGGATTACATCAAAGGTTTTTGGAAAGCCAAAGCTGCTAAAACCCCATTATTGGTAACCGCAGAACAAGCAAAATTCATTCGCAGCTACCGTTTGAAGAAAATGAAAGAAAAAATTTTCTAACGAAAACTACGAAAGCATAACATATAACTCATAACTATTTTTGTAATTTAGCCCATATTCACAAAACTATGATGCTCATTCGATATATAACGCAAATAGGAAGGTACTTCTTAATGCTCAAAGAAATTTTCAATAAACAGACGAAATGGTCTGTGATGAGAAATCTGATTTTTAAGGAAATAGACGATTTAATTATTGGCTCCCTTGGTATTGTAGCATTCATTTCTTTCTTTGTTGGAGGTGTTGTTGCCATACAAACGGCATTGAATTTGACCAATCCATTAATTCCAAAATACCTTATTGGATTTGCCACAAGACAATCTGTAATATTAGAATTTGCCCCTACGTTCATCTCGGTGATTATGGCTGGAAAAATGGGTTCCTTTATTACATCAAGTATTGGAACCATGAGAGTGACTGAACAAATTGACGCACTGGAAGTGATGGGAGTTAACTCCTTGAATTACCTTGTTTTCCCCAAAATAATAGCACTATTATTATACCCATTCCTAATAGGGATCGCAATGTTTCTCGGAGTTCTGGGTGGCTGGATGGCAGGTGTTTATGGCGGTTTTATCTCTAGCACCGAGTTCATAAATGGCACCCAAATGGATTTTATTCCGTATCATATTGTTTATGCATTCATTAAAACTCTAATATTTGCCATGTTACTAGCCACAATTCCTTCTTTTCATGGATATTACATGAAAGGTGGCGCACTTGAAGTAGGAAAAGCCAGTACCGTCGCTTTTGTTTGGACATCCGTTTCCATAATACTATTCAATTATATACTAACGCAGTTGTTACTAGGATCATGATAGAAGTACAAAACATAGAAAAATCATTTGGTGGTGTCAAAATACTTAAAGGTATTTCTACGGTTTTTGAAACCGGAAAAACAAATTTAATTATTGGGCAAAGTGGATCTGGCAAAACGGTTTTACTTAAAAGTCTTTTAGGAATTCACACACCGGAATCTGGGACTATTTCATTTGATGGCCGAATTTACTCGGAATTAACGCCTGATGAAAAGCGAGATTTACGAACTGAAATAGGAATGGTATTTCAAGGGAGTGCATTGTTTGATTCGATGACAGTTGCAGAGAACGTAGGTTTTCCATTAAAAATGTTCACCAAAGACAATAAGGCAAAAATTCAGCAGCGCGTAGACTTTGTATTAAAAAGAGTCGATCTTACTGACGCTCATAAAAAATTACCTTCACAAATTTCAGGAGGAATGCAAAAACGAGTAGCAATTGCACGCGCAATTGTAAACAACCCAAAATACCTGTTTTGCGATGAACCAAACTCTGGTTTGGATCCAAACACAGCAATTTTGATTGATAATCTTATCAAAGAAATCACCGAAGAATACAATATTACAACGGTTATAAACACGCATGATATGAACTCCGTTATGGAAATAGGAGAGAAAATTCTATTCTTAAAAGATGGTTTAAAAGCTTGGGAAGGAAGCAAAGAAGAAATTTTCAGAACCGATAATGAAGCTGTCGTTGCCTTTGTGTACTCTTCTAATTTGTTCAAAAAAGTACGAGAAGCGTATTTGAAAGAGTAAATCTAGCTTGATTTCAACAATTCTACCTCAGCATTTGGGTTGAATAAATACATTTTACCGGAACTCATTTCAAGGCATTCGAAACGCTTGGTTCTTACAGCTATTTTCTTGAAAATCTTTCCGTTTTGGATTCGGAAAACACTTCCATAAGGAATTTCGAACACATAATTTTTATCATTTTGCTGGTCAAATTGTTTCAAAGCTAATGCCAAAGTAGCATCGGTATCGCTACTTGCGGTTGGATTTTTGAAATGTCGAGCTAACAAGGGTAACAAGTGATTCGGAAAAATTTCTGGCCGGATGTATGGAATCATCAATCTTTGAAAAGAATATTTCCACTCACTCCCATGAGGTTTGATATTTCTTCCAAATTTTTCGAAAGCGACCAAATGCGAAATTTCATGAATCAACGTAATCAAAAACTTGTATTTATTCAGATTTGAATTGACCGTAATTTCATGTTTTCCATTCAACCCTTTTCGATAATCACCATGACGTGTCTGACGCTCATTGACAATCTTAAGATGCACTTGATTGGCAACAATAAGTTCGAAAACGGGTTTTACCGCATGCTCTGGAATGTATCTGGCTAAGGTTTCGCTCAAAGTAGTTATGAATTATGAGTTACGGATTCGTAGAAGATACTTGCAACACTTTCCCATTGAAATATTTATTTCCGGTCAAAGTGAAATCATAAATATAATTGGCCATCTCACCTGCTGAAATTGGTGCTTGATAGCCCGGAAAAGCCTCAGCAAGCATTTCTGTTTGCACAGAACCCAAAGCTAAAACATTGAACGAAATACCACGTTCCTTATATTCTTCTGCTAATAATTCTGACAACGTAATCACGGCTCCTTTACTCGAACTATAAGCTGCCAATCCAGCAAATTTTAAGCTTCCCTGAATCCCGCCCATAGAACTTATCGTTACTACATGGCTTCCTTTTTGTAAATAAGGCAAGCAGATTCGGGTCAAATTAGCAACACCAAAAACATTGACTTTATAGATATTTTCAAAATCCTCCTGAGTGGTTTCTGAAAAGGGCTTCAACAATAAACTTCCTGCATTATGAACGACGGCATCAATTTGCTTCCAAGATTTGGAAAGAAAATCTTTAACTTTTTCCAATTCAGATTCACTGGATAAATCAACCGAAAGACAGGTGATATTTTCATTCCCTAATAAAGCCTGAGGAATTTTTCTGGAAATAGCCAGAACTTGATGTCCAGCCTTGGCAAATTGCAATGCCAACTCATATCCTATCCCTCTGCTCGTTCCTGTAATAATAATATTTTTCATGTAGCAAAAATAAACAAAAACACTAAAAAAAACATCATTTTAACTCTAGGTATTGTTTCGAATATAAAAATAAGGTTTTCTATAATTTTGCTTAATTTTGTTGAAACAAAAACCGATTTGAATTCGCATAAAATGATAGCAAACATAGAATTTGAAGTAGCAAAATTGAATGATATTGATGGAGTATTAGCCTTACAAGAACTATATCTTGTCTCTAATTTATCCGAAAAAGAAAAAGCTTCCGGGTTTGTTACCACTCCATTTACAATTCAACAACTAACCGCAGTTATTCAAAAATCAGAATTATTTGTTGCTAAAGACAATAATAAAATCATTGCATACATTTTCGCAGGAAGTTGGGATTTTTTCAAACAATGGCCCATTTTCAATTACATGAGTTCTTTGTTTACGGAATTGAACTTTTTAGATTTTGAAATCACCACAACCAATAGTTTTCAATATGGCCCCATTTGCATTCACAAAGAATATCGTGGCAAGGGATTAATAACACCACTGTTTGAGTTCATGAGAACGCACATGCTTCATAAATATCCATTGGGCTTAACTTTCATCAACAAAATAAACATTCCGTCAGCGAAAGCACATACCGAAAAGCTAAAATGGACTATTATTGGGGATTTTCAATTCAACAATAACGGGTACTTTATTTTGGCGTATGAAATGAGTCAGGCAGTTTCTTAACCTATTTAAGCATTACAATTTCTTGTGTTGGAGAGTTTACCATTTGTGTTACAGCAGGTAATAATTCCTGAATAAAGGAAGTCATATGCGGAATATCCATTGCTTTGAAATCATCTGAAACATGATGGTAAAAGTCAAAATTTTCAAAATCAAATGTACTCACTGATTGGCAAGGCACTTTGAAAACATCATAAAAAGAAAAGTTATCGGACCTGTAGAATAATTTATATTCGGCTTCTTTTGGAAGAAAACCAATAGTGTTTTTTCCAGTATATTCATTGATTTTCCCTGCCATATTAGATTTATCAAATCCAGTAATATAAGCTAGATAGTCTCTTTTCATTGGTACACCAATCATTTCAATATTGAACTGAGCATATAATTTAAAATCTTGTGCTTTCAGTTTTTTGGCTAAATGTTTAGACCCCAGTAACCCTTTTTCTTCTCCTGTAAAAAACACAAAAAGAATACTTCGTTTATTATTTTTGGCGATGCTGAAATATTTTGCCATTTCAGCAACTGCAGTTGTTCCAGATGCATCATCATTGGCACCATTATTTATGAAATCTCCATTCACCCCTTTTTCATCCAAGCCAATATGATCGTAATGCGCACTTAAAATTATAAATTCATTTTTAAGAACTGGGTCGCTTCCTTCAATAAAACCTACAATATTGAAAGCGGGTTCTTTAAAAGTAGATAAGGTATCGCGATAGGATTTGAAATACGGTTTCACATTGTTATTTTTGAAGAACTGCTCCAAATAATCAGCTGCTTTTACCATTCCTGCTTTTCCGGTTTCCCTACCTTCCAATTCATCCGAAGCCAAATATTTTAATGTCTCGGCAACATCATTTTCTGTTACTTTATATTCAGCCTCAACAATTTTTAATTGCGCATCACTCGCAGTTTGAGCAATTACTGACGAAGTTAACAAACAACTGAAGAAAATAAAAGAAAGATATAAGAGAGCTTTTTTCATGATTATTGAGGTTTATTTTTTACAATATAACTTTATTTCGATAATATTTCTTGTAGACTTTTACCATTTGAACAACAGCCAAAACCACAAAAAATGACGGAATCACCACTGGCATTACATATTTAGAAAAGGCGGTTGTTTTTTGAGACACCGTATTTAATACCAAGACCAAAGTCATCATCCCAAAAAATGTACCTACTAAAGTTCCTGAAATATAATACAATTTTAGCTTATTTACAATGGAGATATATTTCTCATTCATCAAATAAAGATTCCAACCGGTCCAAAATGGCAATTGAAGAAAATTGATACCGTTCAAAAATACACCAATCAGGAAAGGAGAATAAAGTGCATATTTCTCTAAAACACCTTGCTCTTCCATTGTTTGATTGGAATTAGCATAAAAAGAATAACCCAAAATCAACAGAAAGAAAACCGCAAAAAAATCAATAATCCTCATTAATTTTTTATTGTTGACCAATTGTTTTGCAAAAATTAAAGTAAAATAAATCACAAACATCTCCACAAAAATCACTCCTAATAAAAAGAGAATCAAACTTTTCATTCCCTGTTTTGAATAAATTTCGAAACCTACAACATTCAAATATCCCAAAGGTATCGAACCGATAAAGCTCACTAAAAAACCAACAAAAATGTTCTTTAATGCCTTCATCTTCTTAAAAATTTACAATTTTATTGCTTTGTTCCAGATGCATTCTGTATTCCTTCATACCGTCTTTATGCAGTAAATACGGAGCGCCATTTTTATGGTTTGCCACACTTATTTCATACATATACGTAATGTGACGCGCAAGTTCTTTCCATGCAAAAAACAAAGAATGCTTTGGGTCATAAATATGTGTGGGCTCGCTTGCGGCACCATTTAACTCCACGACTGAAAAGTTCAATCCTTGTTCTAATTCTTCAATGGTATTGTACATGACATCCAATCTACCAAAGTAGAAACCCGGAATTTGCAGACACATTTCATTTATTATTTCCGTCAATTTTGGTGTTATCCAATGGCTTCCATCAATAAATTTTGCACCTCGTGCATGATTTCCATAAGGCACCAAATTCAATTTTCCCCCTTTTGGAAGAATATCGAGTAGTTTTTTTCCGTACTCCTGTTTCAAAACCTTTAATTGCATTTCGTATCTCGGATTTTCTTTAATTAATTCTTCCACAGTAGAGAACCCGTTTCCGGTAATAATCAAAAATTCTTTCGAAACTATCCCAGTAATTCTGCCGGCTTTTTCATGAGGATAACGTACATAGAAAATCCCGACTTCGTTTTCGTACGGAATTAAATCCTGCACTACGTAATCAAAATTTGCTTTTTCAGCATATTCTTTTAAATCATCAATGGTATTAATTTTTTTAACCCCAGATCCTCGCAGTCCAATATCCGGCTTGGCAATCAAAGGATATTTTATTTTTGCTTCTTGAATAGTATTTACAATTTTTTCAAGTGCAACTCCTTCTTTGATTAATTCCGTTTTTGGATAATACTGTTGTGGAATCAAATTGTAGATTTCTTTTTTGGACTCCATCATAAAACCACCATTTTTTATGGTTGGATTAGAAGCATTAAAGAAAAAAATAGATTTTGCCTTGATGGAATAATAGGACCATAAAAAATAAATAGGAATGTAAACAATCTGGAAAGGCCAGTATTCCCAATGCGTAATTTTGTGAAAAAATAGTTTCAAATTAAATTCTTTAAACGGTGATAAATGAGGTCGAAAAATCCTCCTGCGCGATCAAATCGTAATGCAATATAACTACTTTATTTTTTTCAATAACTGCTTGTGTGATACTTAATGTTTTCATCTCGTCATTTCTATTAATCACCAAACCGTTTTCATCATTTCCTTCTTCGGTGTAGCGATGAAAATCGTACATTTTTGATTCCGAAATTTCAGAATTGTCATCCATAAAAGTATGAAACCATTTGGCACGTTTTTCACGAATCGCTGACGGATATAAGGTCGAGGAAGACCAAATATGATTTTGATGAATGTCCAAAGATGTTGTCGCTTTCTCTTTTCCGTTCCAGCGCAATTGAAAAAGAGCATTGTTTTGAAATAAAACTAATGTAAAAGGCTCTATGTTTTCCAAATCAATTTCGGTCCAAAAATCCTTTGGTGAAATACTGCTGATCATCTCTAAGACAATCAAACCACGGCTTTTTCGATACGAAAGTTTTACTTCGTGCTTTTCCTCGGCGCCATTTAACAGCACCAAGATTGTTCCGTCTGCATTAGCAACAAACCAAGTTCCTCCTGCTTTTGGATCTTTTGGGAAAATAAGATTTTTCCCGTTTACTGTATAACTTCTGGGAGGTATTGCACTCGGTCTTACAGTTTTTTCATCCCGATTTGAAGTAATGATAATTTTATCATTCGTTGCTACAAAACTTACTGTACACATTGATTTCTATATTCTATTGTAGAACGGGCAACTCCAAAATTAGCGTCAATTATAACGGTTTCACATTGTAAAATAGCTACTTTAATAAGCGCCTGATGATGAATGCAATGTTCTAAATTATAGAGTAATTCTCTGAAATAGTTACTTTCAATTCGAATTTCCTCTCCATCAATAATTTGCAACAACTCGATATTTTTATTTTTTTTATCTAAATTTTGTTGAATCAACACGATATTTTCAATAGCAAAAACGGTATCCGTTTGAATACGAGTATTTCGTTCTCTTTTATCATAATTCACAATGCCTAAATCATATTGATTTTCTAAGCATTGAAACATTTCAATAATATGCCTTGTATGCTCCCCAATAGTTGCATTACTTAATTCAGTACAAGAATTTGAATATTCTTTTTGAGACAATTGATTCAGCAAATCAACTAATTCGTTTAAACTATTATTAATAGAAGGTATTAGCATATTTAAGTTTTAATTCAACAAATTCATCACTTTAGTTCTATCCTTAAAAACTAAAGTAACACAACAAAGAAAGGTAATTAGTGCCAAAATAAAAAGTGTACCACCGTCATTTTTTACTTCAATCCCAAGCACGAACAGATGAGCAAAAATCGCACCAACCATAACGCCGCAACCCATTATAGCACCAAATAACGAAGTTCTTGGTATTAAAATCAAAATTACCGTAATCAACTCGGCAATTCCAGTGCCAATTCTTCCATACGGCTCTATTCCCAAAGCAGAAAAAACATAAACCGATTCTTCGCTGGCTGTAAATTTAAAGTACAAGGTTTGCACTAAAATCACCGCCACTGCGAGTCGCATTATCCAGAAAAACACAACTGATTTCATAATTCCTGCTTTTTTTCATCTAATCCTTTTACTCCAATTCGCGTCCGCTTTCATCATCAATCCGGTTTCCTCTTTATTCCAGCTTTTCAATGTAGTATTAAAGAAAGCATTATAAAACAAATACAACTTTCCATTACTAATTTTGAAAGTCTCTGGATTTACAGACACTTTTTCATTGGAATCTCCCATTGCATACGCACACCAGCCTCCGTATTGCGGCTCAAATTTTGAAGGATTTTTCAAAAAATATTCTTTATTCACCGGCATAGAAAAATAATAAACCACACCTTCATACGATGCTGTTATTTCTTTTTTCCCTTTCACTGCTTTTCCTTGTTTAAAATACGCTACTGGATCATATCCTTGAATAGCTATATTTTTTTCAAGATTAAAATGAGCCACTCGTTTGTTATCCTTTTGCGAAAAGCCAGAAAAAGCACTCAATATGATTAAAATAAATAATAGCTTTTTCATGGTTATTTATTTAAAGATTTTGCAACAGCAATCAACAAAGCATTTGAAATTCTGTTTTTGAAATTAGGAGTGATGTATTCAAACTCAATTTCACCATTTACATTTAAAATAAACACCGCAGGAACAGGCAAAAAAGAACTATTTACCCCTTCAGAACCTTGAGTTATTCTCGATTTATAATTTTCTGGCGCTTGAAAAGCAATTCCAACAGCTTTAGACAATTCGCCTGTGCTGTCCGATAATAATAAATAATTTAATTTTTCTTTATCATCCGTGACCTTCAAACTTTTTGGAGCATCCGGACTTATCGCGATAATTTGATATCCTAAATCCAGTAATTGTTTTTCGGCTTCCCCCAATGCCGCTAAATGCGCATTACAATACGGGCACCAACCACCACGATAAAATACTAAAACGGTTCTTTTCTTACTGATTAATTCCGTTAAATTAACATTCGTATTTTCTACTGATTTTAAATTGAAATTAGGGATTTTTTCTCCAATAAGTAGTGGAGCGATTTCCGTAGCCAATTTTGGTAAATCATTTTGAGCGTGAATGGATAATCCAATTGCAAATAAAGCCAGACAAATTATTTTTTTCATAGTGTTACTTTTTGATATTGTAAAACTACTGTGCTATTTCGAATAGATTTGTCGGCTAGATTACAGTTTCAATAAAATAATTATAATTTACGGATATCCGTTATAATGATTTCTTTCCTACTGTAAATGATGGCACCATTCGTTTCCATTTCATTCAGTAATTGAGTTGCTGTTTGCCTTGAAGTACAGATAATTTGCGCAATATCATTTTGGGTCAGATAATTTTCAATTACCACTTTATCTTCTATTTTTTTACCTTCTTTTTCAGCCCAATCTTTTAGGAACTGAAACAATCTGGTTTTAGCGTCTTTCGAAATCAAATTAGAATAACTGTTCTTAATCCGTTTCATTTTTAGCCCTACGAACTTGGTGTAGGACAAAGCCAAACTTGGATTACGCAACAATAAATCTTCAAAATCCGACATTAGAAAACTACAAATAGCCACATCATCCGAAAGTACTTTTGCATATTCATTGGACTGGCTGTCAGTTTCCAAAGTCAGTTCTCCAAATAAATCTCCTTTTTGAATAATATCTTTAATCGTCTCATTCCCATCTTCATCGACCGCAACAATTTTTATATTTCCTTTTTTCAGCAGAAAAATTCTCGGCAAATCCGAAGAAGAAAAATAGATAATCTCGCCTTTCTTTGCTTTTTTAAAACCGGTAATAATACACAATTGTCTGATTTGTCCAAAACTCAACGTTCGAAACAATTTGTGATCGCGCAAATACCAATATTTTAAATCTTCGTACATAAAAGTAAATCTTTTAGTAAATGTAGCCTTTTTTTTAAATTAAAAACCATTAAGAAATTAAGTTCCATCAAGACAGATTACGCCTTAATTCTCTTAATTTATTAATGGTTTAAAAAATATTTTTTTATTAAATGGTCAACTAGGAAATCAAAGTTCTTGAAATTACAATTCTTTGTATTTCAGAAGTTCCTTCATAAATTTGAGTAATTTTAGCATCACGCATCATACGTTCCACATGATATTCAGCCACATATCCATTTCCGCCGTGAATTTGAACAGCTTCAATTGTAGTATCCATCGCAGTTTGCGAAGCAAATAATTTAGCCATAGCACCGGATTGCGAAATATCTTTCCCTTCATCTTTTTCTGAAGCAGCTTTCAAAACTAACATTTTTGCAGCCATAATTTGAGTAGCCATATCCGCTAATTTAAATGCGATTGCTTGATGTTTGAAAATTTCTTTTCCAAAAGCTTTTCTTTCTTGCGAATATTTCAATGCTAATTCATAAGCTCCAGTTGCAATTCCTAATGCTTGGGAAGCAATACCTATTCGTCCTCCATTTAAAACTGCCATTGCAAAATTAAACCCAAATCCATCTTCTCCAATTCGGTTTTCTTTAGGAACTTTTACATCCGTGAACATCAAAGAATGCGTATCAGATCCACGGATTCCCATTTTCTTTTCTTTTGGACCAATATCAAAACCAGCCCAACTTTTTTCAACGATAAAAGCATTGATTCCTTTATGTCCTTTTTCAATATCCGTTTGAGCAATTATGATATAGGTAGATGCCGAAGAACCATTGGTTATCCAGTTTTTTGTACCATTTAATAAGTAATAATCCCCTTTATCTATTGCTGTTGTTTTTTGAGATGTGGCATCTGAACCCGCTTCTGGTTCTGACAAACAAAATGCTCCAATTACTTCCCCTTTTGCAAGCGGAACCAAATATTTCATTTTTTGCTCTTCGTTACAATATTTTTCAAGGCCAGCGCAAACTAATGAATTATTTACCGACATAATTACTGCAGCAGAAGCATCCACTTTTGAAATTTCAGTCATAGCCAAAACATACGAAATACTATCTAATCCAGATCCACCATATTTAGGATCGACCATCATTCCCATGAAACCTAATTCGGCCATCATTTTCACTTGTTCAGTAGGAAACTTTGAATGTTCGTCTCTTTCTATAACTCCAGCTAACAATTCAGCATTTGCAAAATCTCGTGCTGCTTGTTGAATCATTAAGTGCTCTTCGGTTAGATTAAAATCCATATTTTTGTAGTAAATTAAATGTTCTTAAATTTGTCGTCAAAAGTAATTATTAAATATCATATTTCAAACGATTTCGTAAATTTAGCCTATGTTTAAAGAAAAGTATACTATCATAGGAGTCATGTCAGGGACTTCGTTGGACGGAGTCGATTTGGCGCACATTGACTTCACTATAAATAGTAATAAATGGGGCTTTCAAATCCTGGAATCTGAAACCGTTACGTATAGCGCTGATTGGGTGAACAAATTGAAACTAGCTGTCGATTTTTCTGAAGCTGCTCTCGAAAAATTAAATCAAGACTACACGCAACTTCTGGCTAACATTATTTCTGATTTTATCGCAAAATACGAAATTAAAAATCTTGACGCTGTTTGTTCTCACGGGCATACTATTTTGCACCAACCACAAAACGGATTTACATTACAAATAGGCAACTTACCAGAAATTGCCACTTTAATTAACCAAACTGTCGTTTGTGATTTCAGAGTTCAAGATGTACAACTTGGCGGTCAAGGCGCTCCTTTGGTTCCTATTGGCGACCGAATTTTATTTCCTGAATATGATTATTGCATGAATTTAGGCGGTTTTTCGAATGTCTCTTTTGAACAGAATTGCAAAAGAATCGCCTTTGATATTTCACCTGTAAACACCGTTTTAAATTTTTACGCCAATCAATTGGGATTGGATTATGATGACAAAGGCAATATTTCAAGAACTGGAATTTGTAACAAAGATTTATTAAATCAATTAAATGCTTTGGATTTCTATCAAAAGAAACATCCAAAATCATTGGGCTTCGAATTTGTAAAAGAAACCGTCTTACCTATTATCGAAAGCTATTCGATCCCAATTGTAGACAAATTATACACTTTCACGGAACATATAGCGTTGCAAATTGCTTTGGCTTTGCCCAATAAAAACAAAAGCCTTTTTATAACGGGTGGTGGTGCTTACAATGATTTTCTCATCGAAAGAATTCAGCATCATTTACCGGAAATGGAAATCATAATTCCTTCAGGTAAAATATTGGAATTCAAAGAAGCGTTAATTTTTGCATTACTCGGTGTTCTAAAATTAGGCCGAGAAATCAATGTTTTGAGCAGCGTTACAGGTGCAAAAAAAGATCACAGTTCCGGAATTATTTATTCACCAAAATAAAATTAGAAATAGATAATTCACATTATTCTATTTTTTATATTTGCAAAAATTAAACATATCGCAACAAATGAAAGATTTATTAAAGAAATTCGAAAATAAAGAACCTGAAATAGTTTTCCATTGGAAAGATGCCGAAACAGAAGCCGAAGGATGGACAGTCATCAATTCGCTTCGTGGCGGTGCTGCCGGTGGAGGAACTCGCATGAGAAAAGGGTTGGATATGAATGAAGTTTTGTCTTTGGCAAAAACCATGGAAGTGAAATTTTCAGTTTCTGGACCTGCTATTGGCGGCGCTAAATCTGGAATTAATTTTGACCCGAATGACCCACGAAAAAAAGGCGTTTTACAACGTTGGTATAAAGCGGTATCTCCATTATTGAAAAGTTACTACGGAACTGGCGGTGATTTGAATGTAGATGAAATTCACGAAGTGATTCCTATGACGGAAGAATGCGGTGTTTGGCATCCACAAGAAGGTGTTTTTAATGGTCATTTTAAACCGACCGAAGCAGACAAAATCAACAGAATTGGACAATTGCGTCAAGGTGTAGTAAAAGTGATTGAAAATCCAAGATTCTCACCAGATGTTTCCAGAAAATATACTATTGCCGATATGATTACCGGTTATGGCGTTGCCGAAGCCGTTCGTAATTACTACACAATTTATGGTGGAGACGTAAAAGGGAAGAAAGCAATCGTACAAGGTTTTGGAAATGTAGGTTCAGCTGCCGCTTTTTACTTAGCCGAAATGGGTGCTAAAGTAATTGGTATTATTGACAGAGATGGTGGCTTAATCAACGAAGAAGGATTCTCTTTCGAAGAAATAAGAGCTTTATTTCTTGCAAAAGACGGAAACAAACTGGTTGCTGAAAACATGATTCCATTTGAAGAAATCAATCAAAAAATATGGACCATTGGTGCTGAAATATTCACTCCCTGTGCCGCTTCCAGATTAGTCACTCAATCTCAAATTGACAGCTTGATTGCGAATGGTCTTGAAGTAATTTCGTGTGGTGCGAATGTTCCTTTTGCCGATACAGCAATCTTTTTTGGTCCAATTATGGAACATGTAGATCACAAAGTGAGTTTAATTCCTGACTTTATTTCTAATTGTGGTATGGCTCGTGTTTTTGCATATTTCATGGAAAAGAAAGTACAAATGACGGATGAAGCTATTTTCCAAGACACATCGGAAATCATCAAAAAAGCAATTGAAAAAGCACATGCTTTGAATCCAAATAAAACAAATATTAGTGCCACTGCTTTTGAAATCGCATTAAAACAGCTTACTTAAAATAGAATAGTATTCTTTCTATTTATCAGAACTGGGATTAAGCAGATTTTAAAATCTATTTAATCCCTTTTCTTATTTCTAGTTTTAAGCAAAAAGGTAGTTTTTTACCGCTAATTCGCTGATTTTAATAAAAATTTTATCTAAAATTAACCGCTTTAAACGGAATTATCACACACAAGTAAAACAAACTGACGAGGTAAATTAGCTTCTCTCTAATTACAAAAATTCAAGCTTTCAAGAAATAAATTTGCAAATCTGCGGTTATTTTAAAAACTCATGCCTTAGGAGTGTTATATTCTGGCAGTCGCTTTTTACTCTTAACAATTTTTAGTACTTTTCAACGTTTTTTAGTAATACACTTTTTAAAATTTAAAATATAAATGAGTTCCACCATTTCATCAGATCAAAAGAAATCGTTAGCACTATCCATTCTTTTGTATGCGACAATGTTGTTAATTTTATTTTTCATCCGCTTTTGGCCACCTGCAAACATGGATGAACTTGCTGGCGGCGGAGGTGGCGGTGGCGTTACAGTAAATTTTGGCGACAGCGATTTAGGTTCTGGCGCAAATTATAAAAGCGAAGTTTTGGAAGTAAAAAACCAAACCAGACAAACGCCTGCAAAATCAACTCCTGACGAAGCTATTTTATCTCAGGAAAACAGCACCGAAGAAAGTGTTGTGATTCCGACGAAAGAAAAAACTAAAAAACCAACAGTGGTTGTAAAAGAAGCAACAAAACCAGTGGTTGTAAAACCTAAAGTTTCAAACAATACAAATGATGCTTTATCCAGCATTTTAAAAGGCTCTAATAAAGGTGGCGATGGCGATGACAAAGCAGCCGGAAACAAAGGAAAAGCTAACGGGAGCTTGAGTTCTAACGGTTATTATGGAACGGGCGGTTCTGGTGGAGGAACAGGAGGAGGAAATGGTACTGGTACCGGAATAGGAACTGGTAGTGGCTATGGCTCCGGAAGCGGCGGTGGAACTGGAAGCGGTTCTGGCGGCGGAATTGGATACTCCTTAGGAAACCGAAAAGCATTGTCTAAACCCGCACCAAAATACACTTGTAATGAGCAAGGCAAAGTTGTTGTTGAAGTTTCTGTAGACAGAACCGGAAGAACCGTAAATGCAGTTGCCGGCGTAAAAGGAACTACAAATACCGCAAAATGCTTATTAGATCAAGCCCGAATTGCTGCAATGAACACAAGATGGGATGCGAGCAGTGATGCTCCGGAAAAGCAAGTCGGTAAGATTGTTTACAATTTCAATTTGAATTAGAACAAGCAGAAAAGTCACTTTTTTGTTTTCAACAGCTTAGTGTCATTGCGAGGAACGAAGCAATCCCAGTTGTTGCTCTTGTTATGCGATTGCTACGTTCCTCGCAAGACGAACAAAATAATTTAGTGGTTTAGGATTTGCGTGAGGGATAGAAGCTAGCTACCGAAGTAGCGCGGATAGCCCGACCGGAATAGAAAAAGGGGCTAATCAGCATAAAGTTGATTAGCCCCTTTTTCTATTGTGGTCACGCCCAAATAATGCAATTGCTTCGTAAAACCTCGTAATAAAGCTTATTTAGGACTGGTGGCAATCACAAACTTCAGATTGTTCTTTACTCCTATTTGTAGTACGTCAACTAAATCCTGTACTTGCAAATTGAATGGAATTCTCACAATAACCGTTTGATCCTTTGTTGAATTCATCTTAGACATCAAAGTTGTTTCGAGCGCTTCAAATGAAACTGCTTGCTTGTCGATATAGAATTTCTTATCCTCAGTAACGGATAAACTAATATACTGCTTGTTTGTTTTCTCGTTAGCCTGAGCTTTTGGCAATGTCATTTTGATCACATTGGGATTTGCTAATGTTGATATAATCAAGAAAAACAACAACAGGAAAAACATAATATCACTTAATGATGAAGTGGCTACCTCAGCATGAAATCTTCTTTTTCGTTTTATAGACATGTTACGATCTTTGAATAATATTTACAAATTCTAATATTTGTTTTTGAATTTTTAACGCAAAATTATCAATCTTGCCATTTAATATGTGATATCCGCTATATGCAATAATACCAACGATTAATCCCGCACCACTACTGATCATTTTCTCATACAATCCTCCGGAAATATTACCAATACTAATATTTTCAGTAACCGAAATGCTGTAAAATATTTTAATTACTCCAGAAATAGTTCCAACAAAACCTAACGTAGGCGCAATTCCGGCAATAAGACCTAAGTGTCCTAAATGCTTTTCCATTTCTCCTATTTCGATATCCGCAGCACGATCCATATTAGATTCAATCTCAATAATAGGCCTACCAATAACCAGAATTCCTTCTTTGATAATGTTTCCTGAGGCCGTATTGTTTCGTTCTGAAATAGATCGAGCCAAATCCAGATTTCCAGAATTTAGATTATCTCGCACATCACGCATCAAAAGGGTATCAATTTTTGATGCTTTATTAATGTACAAATAGCGTTCAATAATCAGATAGAAAGTGTAAAATAATAGAAACCCGATTGGAATAAGCCACACACCACCTTTTAAAAGGAATCCCAAAGTGGATATTTCGGCATTTGGAGCAATTTTTTCAATAACTACGTTTGAAGTAGCGTTGGTAATGGTGTCGGCCTGTAATTGTATAAAACTAAACATATAATATTATTGTATTTTAATCATTAATTCTAAAAATTATTTCAATTTTGCAATAAAGATACTTTTCGATGTACTATTAAACTAAAAAAATCGAAAAATATTTTAAACAACTACTATTTTATTACAAAAATGAACTATCAGAAAACCCTAAATTGGATGTTTAATCAACTCCCGATGTACCAACTTCAGGGCGCTTCAGCCTATAAAAAAGATTTAACCAACACGCATTTACTCCTAGCTCATCTTCATAATCCACAAGAAAAATTAAAGTGCATCCATGTTGCGGGGACCAACGGAAAAGGTTCCGCTTCGCACATGTTAGCATCTATACTTCAAGAAGCCGGGTACAAAGTTGGATTGTATACTTCACCCCATTTAAAAGATTTCCGAGAACGTATCAAAATTAGCGGAAATGATATTTCTGAGGAATTTGTTACTGATTTCATTAATGAACACAAAAGTTTTTTTGAATCAAACGACATGAGTTTTTTCGAAATGACAGTCGGATTAGCCTTCGATTATTTTGCCAAAGAAAAAGTAGATATCGCCGTTATTGAAGTGGGAATGGGCGGAAGATTAGATGCCACCAATATTATCACTCCATTAGTCTCGGTGATAACCAATATAGGATTGGATCATACGCAATTTTTGGGTAACACACTGAAAGCTATTGCTTTTGAAAAAGCGGGAATTATAAAGCCAAACATTCCCGTGGTTATTGGAGAATATACTCCTGAAACCAAACCTGTTTTTCTGGCTAAAGCCAAAGAATGCAATTCTGAAATCTATTTTGCTTCTGATTTAATTTCAGAAACCTATCCTTCTGATTTAATTGGCGATTATCAAATTCACAATAAAAAGACGGTATTGCAAACCATTTCTATTTTAAATAGTCAGACCGAATTTAAAATCACTCCAGAAAATACAAAATCCGGTTTACTTAATGTCGTGAAAAACACCGGCCTTCAAGGAAGATGGCAACAGTTGAATGCGTTTCCAAAAGTCATTTGTGATACGGCACACAATAAAAACGGGCTGGAAATTGTTTTAAAACAAATACAAAAAGAAGATTTTGATGCCTTACATATTGTTTTGGGAGTAGTAAATGACAAAGATTTAGATGAAATCCTACCTTTATTTCCTAAAAAAGCCATCTATTATTTCTGTAAACCCAATATTCCCCGCGGGCTGGATGTTTTAATTCTAAAGCAAAAAGCAGCAACTTTCGAACTAAAAGGCGAAGTATATAATTCTGTTTCAGAAGCTTATCAAAAAGCAATTGAAAATGCAGCAAAATCTGACTTTATATACATTGGCGGAAGCACCTTTGTAGTAGCAGAAATTTTATAATTTTTTTGATTTTTATTTGCAAATCTAGAAAAGTGGCGTATATTTGCACACGCAATAACGGAAACGAAAGTAACCAAATTGTTTCGGGCGATTAGCTCAGCTGGTTCAGAGCACCTCGTTTACACCGAGGGGGTCGGGGGTTCGAACCCCTCATCGCCCACAACAAACTCCATTAGAAATAATGGAGTTTTTTTGTTTCTTATAGTTTATGGAACACGTTACTTACATCCTTTTTAGCAGAATTAAGAATAGATATTATATTGGTTTCACTTCTAATTTAGAAGAACGTATTATTCACCACAATAAAAATATTAAATAAAACAACGAACTGCTAACAGCTAAGTTTTGTTGCGTGCGCAACAACAGTTCGCGGAATTGAATTCCGTGCCCGTTAATATTAGCAGCTAAAGACAGTAAAACCAAACCCTCGCAATAAAAACCCGATGAATTTTAAAAATGCCATCCCTGATAAATCTATTTCGCTTTTTGTGAAAAATATTTGGGTGTTTGAAAGTCAGGATAAATACATAAAAACCAGTTTGCCCTTTTTTGCTGATGGTTGTCCTGGATTGGTGTTCCAGCAAACTGATAATGGACTAATCGTAAAACCGCACAACAAATTAATGCCCGAAATTTTTCTTTACGGTCAAACAATCATGCCTATTGAGCTGGAAATTTCGGGAACATATCTCATCATTATTTTTCAGCTGTATCCCTTTGTTTTAAAAACATTTTTCAACATAGCTCCCCAAAGCATAAATGATAATTGTTATTATTTGGAAGACACCAAAGAAGATATCGCCAAACTTAACCTTAAATTAGTACTATGCAAAACAGTAAAAGATAAAATTGAAATTATCTCAAAATTGCTTTTACGGTATTTTGAAAAGAAAAAACAAAACCTTGATTTTGAAATTCGACAAGGAATAGAAAACATTATTCACACAAAAGGTCAGGAAAGTATTCGTTCGATAGCTGAAAAATTAAACCTCAACATTCGCACTTTTGAGCGTAGATTTCTGAGTGAAACAGGACTTCCTCCTAAACAATTTGCCAAAATTATTCAATTTCAGGCTTCACTGGAACAATTAACTGTAAAAGATTATACAAAACTTACCGATATTGTATATCAAAACGGTTTTTCAGACCAATCGCATTTCATCAAAGTCTTTAAGGCTTTCACTGGCAAAACTCCAAAAAATTTCTAATAACTCACACAACTGTCGTTTTTATTCTATTTTACAGGATTTATCTGTCGCAACTTTGCCTCATTAACTTAAAAATGAGATGAAATGAAAGTAATACTATTTGGCGCAACAGGAACTGTTGGCCGTGAAATCGTAAAATTAGCCTTAAAAAATGGTCATGAAGTTACAGCCTTTGTTCGCAATCCGGAAAAGATGCAAAACATCAGTCACCCTAATCTTATTATTCACAAAGGCGATGTTTTGAATGTAACCGACATAGAAAATGCTTTGCAAAATCAAGAAGCTGTTTTGTGTGCATTAGGTGATGGCAAAATAGGAAAAATACGTGCTAATGGAACAAAAAATATTATTGATGCAATGAATAAAACAGCAATAAAAAGGTTGATTTGTCAAACAACGCTTGGTATGGGTGAAAGTTATGAAAATCTCAATTTTATTTGGAAACATATTATCTTCGGAATATTGCTAAAAAAAGCATTTCTAGACCACCAATTGCAGGAAGAATACATTCTAAATAGCAATTTGAATTATACAATTGTAAGACCTAGTGCTTTAATAGATGGAGAAATCACAAATACATATAAAATTGGTTTTGATGGGACATACAAAAAACTCAAACTAAAAATAGCTCGAATTGAGGTTGCAGATTTTATGATGCACCAATTGCAAACCAACGAATATTTAAAAAAAGCAGTAAGCATATCCGATTAAAAAATGAAATTCCCAGATATTACTCTCATTATTACAGCAACAATAACGGCATTAATGGCAGGATTTTTCTTTTCTTACTCTATTTTTGTGAGTTTGGGATTAGGAAAATTAGCCGATAAAGAATTTCTCGGCGCAATGCAAAACATCAATAAAGAAGTTCAAAACCCGCTATTTTTTGTTTGCTTTTTTGGCACATTGATAATGCTCCCTATTACCAGTTTTCTACATTACAACCAACATTCGTTTGTATTTTTGTTTCTCGCTACACTATTTTATTTGTTTGGTGTTTTTCTTGTAACAATTTTTGGAAATATTCCTCTGAATAATAAACTGGAAATCTTTGACATTTCAAAAGCAACTGAAACCACAGCAAAACACATGAGAAATACCTTTGAAAATAGTTGGAATTTTTGGAACAATATAAGAACTTTTGCTTCTTTGAACAGTATATTTTTTCTTATTTTGGATTGTGTATTTAATAAGGCGAACTGACAGAAAAATTCTCTCTCTCCTTTCATTATAAAAATCAAAGAGATTATCCTCATCCAATTATAACAATGTAATAAAAATTATACATACAGCTATGAAAATCATAAAACGAAAGAAAACTTCGTGAATCCATCTCTAACGTGGTGTTTATAATGGATATTTATAATTTGTGTGTCAAGCATAAACTACAATTCATTATTTTAAGGCTAATTTCTTTAAATCCTGCATAAAATGGTGCGTAAATAATTCCGTATAGACCACAACAAACTCCATTATTTCTAATGGAGTTTGTTGTATATTTATTTCAGATTACCAACCCTGCGTCAATCCGTTCTTTACGACTTCTTCATATTTTTCTTTATCGAAACTATATAAATTTGGAGCTTTGTGCGCTACATTACTTTTCTTCTCATCTAACTTTGTTAAAATCCCGATTGCCGTTATCTTACGCAGAAAATTTCTACGGTCGAGTTTTCTACCCAGTATCGTTTCGTACAATTTTTGTAATTCTGGAATAGTAAATTTATCGGGAAGTAAATTATATCCTACCGGCATTAAATTCAGTTCCATACGAAGGGTTTCCAATGCCTTATCCAGAATTTGTTTATGATCTAAAATCAATTCTGGCACCGCATTATGATCAATCCACTCCACAATTTCATTGTTCTCTTCGGGCTGCGGAAGCGTTTGTAAAAAATCGACTAAAGCATAATATCCAACCGTTACAAAACGACTAGCATACCATTTTCCTTCGTCTAAGGGTATTCCGTAAAAATCCAAAACTGCATTACTAATAGCAACACTACATCTTCTAGCTGCTCCGAAGGTAGAAAACTGCCTCAGAAAAATTCCTTTCAATCCTGTTCTGCCATGTAATACCGTTACAGCAGCCTCATCAATATCTTCATTTACAGGCACAAAACCGCCAGGTAAAGCCCATCTATCGCTGTACTTTGTTTTTATCAATAACACTTTAAGTTGATTGTCATGAAATCCGAAAATCACACAATCTATTGATAAACCCGGCTGATATTCTTCCTTGTTATCTAAAATGGTTTTTAACATGTGATTTATTCTAGTAATTAATACACCCTTTGAAATACGCAATTTAGTTCCTTTTTTAAAAGAAAATAAAAGTACGTCCAATTTCGAAAACTCGTCATTCTTTCTTTTTGGTTTAAACCAAAAAAATATTTCGGCAAAGAAACAAATACATTTAACAAGAAAACATATTTGCACAAAAAAATAATAAAAAAAAATCATTTATAAAAAAAATTATGAAATTTTATACCAAATGCATTGTGAATCAAAAAAAATATACATTGCTTCAAAATAACACATACGATTACTATTTAAAATAGTTACCAAAAAAACAACCAAATTAAAGACTATGAAAAAATTATTTTACTACTTATTGGACTTGCATTGTCTTCACAATCGTATGTCCAAGCAGTAGATTATCGTGCTAAAGCAAAAAAATTAGTTTCTTAAATGACCTTAGAAGAAAAAGTTTCCTTGTGTTCCGGTGAAACAGCTTGGTCTACAAAAGCCAAAACCAGACTAGGAATTCCTTCTATTTTTATGACATACGGGCCACATGGTTTACATAAAGCAGAAGGTTTCGACTTTACTAATAGTGTTCCTTCTCCTTGTTTTCCAACAGCGTCAGCACTTGCTTCGTCTTGGAATCCAGCTTTGGCATAAAAAATGGGTGAAGCTTTAGGAATCGAATCTCAAGCGAACGATGTTCAAATATTATTAAGACCAGGAGTAAATATGAAGCGATCGTCTCTTGGTGGGAGAAACTTCGAATATTTTTCTGAAGATTCAGTTTTAGTCCGAAAAATTGCTATTGGCTTTATAAATGGAGTTCAAAGTCAAGGTGTGGAAATTCCATCAAACACTTTGCGGCAAACAGTCAGGAAGTTGAACGCATGTCTAATAGTTCTAATGTTGACGAACGCACCTTGAACGAAATCTATTTTTCAGCCTTTGAAATGACCATAAAAGAAGTACAACCTTGGACAGTAATCTGTTTCTACAATAAACTTAACGGAACATACGCTTCTGAAAACTCTTATTTATTGACTCAAATGCTAAAAGAAAAATGGGGCTTACAAGGTTTTGTAGTTTCTGATTGGGGTGCAGTAAACGAAAGAGCTTTAGGAGTTGATGCCGGATTGCATTTAGAAATGCCTGCTAGCGGAGGTTTCAATGATAAAAAAAATTGTTGAAGCGGTAAAAAAAGAAACTTTGGCGGAAGCCAGATTAGATGAAATCGTGACAGATTTACTTGCCATTACCTTAAAAGCAAAAGACAGCCCCAAAAAAAGAATCGTAGTGGATAAAGTAAAACACAATGAATTGGCCAGACAAGTAAGTGGCGAATGTATTGTTTTATAGAAAAAAGAAAATGCGATTTTACCGCTGAAATCAGCTTTAAAAAAGATAGCTATTGTTGGTGATTTTGCAAAAAACCCACGTTATCATGGAGCGGGAAGTTCACAAGTGCGACCTACACAAATTATAAATGCAATCAACAGTACACTCAAAATACTGCCGATTGATTTTTTTATTGCTTTTTGATCTTTCGAGCCTTGATAGCACAAGAGTAAATGCAGGTGAAACCTCTGCCTTATTTTTATTTTTTTGCTTTTTTAAATTCCAAAAAGTTCAAATTGAAATTCCCTTTTTCAAAACGCACTTTGATTTTATTCGTTCCTTGTTTTAAAATCACATTTGTTAAAGTCACCGTTTTCCAATTGTCTTTTCCGCCCGAAGCAGGAATTGTTATTGTTTCAGAGATTTTCCCGTTTTCATCCTCTAAATAAAGTTTTCCACCTGAAGCCTCATTCGCATAACGTACAGCAACATCAAAAGTAGTTTTGGCTATTACCTCAACCGTGTATTGCAGCCATTCACCATCTTCAATAAAACCAACCTGAAATCCATTTGTCATTGTATCGTTGCAAGACTCAACATCAACTCCATCATTTCGCATCAATCCGCCTTTGTTCCATTTAGTAAATTTAGTACCGTCATAATTAGCGACATCTTTATCAAAATAAGCGTATTCGTTTTGTCCTAAATCATATTCTGTTGCAAATACTTTCCCTGGCAAAGCATGGTTTTTATATTTCTTAGTATCGGTTGTTTGAACTTGTCTGATCATTGCATCAATCACATCATATCTGATGGTCAGGTTTTTCATTTTGAAATTTTCCGCGATACCCATTAATGCTTTTTTAGCAAAATCAACCGTAGGTTTAGATCCTTTATTATTCCAATAGTGCAACAATTGATCGTATTCAGGCGTTTTTGTAACCGAAGAAACTCCCGCTAAATTTTCAATTTTTTTCATTGGCCAAAAAGCCCAACCAATATTATTTGATTCCATTAAAGAAATGGCTTCCTTGAACCAAACATTAGAATTTTCTCCACTTTCTCCCAACCAAATTGGCACATTATATTGGGTTCTGTAATCCAACATTTTTTGGATCGAAGCCACATCATTTTGATTCCAATATTTGTGAAAACTCAACGCCATATTTTCATCCCAAAGCGGAAACATTCCGTTGTAATTATTTCCCCAGCAATTCCCTTCAATAAAAATTAAATGATTTTTATCGATGGCTCGAATGGCATTTGTAACTCTAACTTGCAAGGCTCTTAAAGGCGCATTCAAAGTTTCATCACAACCATTTTGATTCGTTCCTGTAAAATTCCAATTGGGTTCATTGATAATATCATAAGCTCCTACCCAAGGATTGTCTTTGTAACGTTCAGCTAATTTTTCCCAAAGCGCCACCATTTTATCCTGATTGGACGTACTTTCCCAAAGTGATGGTTTAGCAGGATCATAATCAGAGATATTCGCGTCTTTTCCTTGACCACCCGGGGCTGCATGCAAATCCAAAATCAAATATATTTTATTGGCAGCACACCAACTCAACAAATCATCGGTCATTTTGAAACCTTCCTCCAGCCACGTATTCTCACCAGAAATCGCTTCTTGTTCCAGAGGCAATGTGTATAAATTGTAATGCATCGGCAAGCGAACAGAGTTGAAACCCCATGCCGCCAATGAATCAATATCGTTTTTTGTTATTCCATTTGCTTTGTACGCATCATAAAATTCTTCGGTATTTTTAGCCCCTATTAAATCCGTTATTTTTTGCTTAATTATGTGTTGAGGACCTGCAAACGAACCGGTTTGAAGCATATATCCTTCCTGGACCATCCATCCGCCCAATCCCAAACCGCGCAACACAATATTTTTTCCGTTTCCATCAACAATTTCTTCTCCATTTCTATGTAAAAAACCTTGTCCAAACGAGGTAATTGAAAAAGAAATAAAGGCTATTAAAATTATTTTTTTCATAAAATTGGTTTTAAAATTAATACACTAATGTTTGAATCCCGTGAGCGGGAATTTCAACAACCGTTTTCTCGGTAGCGATAATTAAATTATACGTGACTTTTTTATCGCTTTGATTCATTACTACTGTAACCATTTTTCCGTCTTTATTCAGGAATGACGTACTTATCAAACTGCTTCGGCTTACTGCTGTACTGACTCTTTTAGCTTCTGGTCGAATGAATTTTGAAAAATGTCCGATGTAATAATACGACGGCGTATAGATTAATTCCCCCGAATTGGTATCGGCATGGATGGGTGCAAAACAAAAATTCCCTACGTGATTTGGCCCGCCGTTTTGGTCCAAAAGGATGTTCCAATCCGTCCAACCAACCGTTCCATTATTAAAATCGTTAATCATAGACGTTCCATATCGTTCTCCATTCGCCCAAAATTGATATTTTTTGGCATCAAATCTTTCGACGCAACCTTCGGTAAACAATAAATTTTCAGAGGGATAAGCTTCGTGCACTTTTCGAACATTATCAAACATTGGCTCTCCTCCTGCCCAAGTTTCATACCAATGAAATCCCATTCCCCAAGCATATTTTGAAGCTTCCGGATCAGAAAAAATAACATTTGCTCTTTGATTCATCAAATCACGGTTGTGATCCCAAACAACTATTTTTTTATCTCCTAAACCTTCTTTTTTCAGTGTTGGTCCCAGAAAATTCTTCAAAAAATCTCTTTCAGCTTCCGCAGAAAACACGCAGGATTCCCAAGTTTGTGTTGCCATTGGTTCGTTTTGAACGGTCAATCCCCAAATTGACATTCCTTCCTTCTCATACGCTTTGATGAATTTTGTGTAATAATTTGCCCAAGATTGGTAATATTCTGGAAGTAAGGTTCCTCCTTTTAGCATGCTACCATTGCTTTTCATAAAAGCGGGCGGACTCCATGGAGAAACATAAAGCAATAATTTTCCTCCAGCAGTTTTTATGGCTTGTTTAAGCATTGGAATGCGATATTGTCTGTCATGATCTATATTGAAACTTTTTAAATCCTTGTCTCCATCTTTAATATAGGTATAACTTCCGCTCGAAAAATCAGAACTGTGAATGGTAGTTCTCAATAAGGAATACCCAATTCCTTTTTCTGTATCATAGTAGGCATTCAAAAGTTCTTGCTGTTTCTCTTTGCTCAATTTTGCAAAAACCTCAGCACTGGCATCCGTAATAGCTCCACCAATTCCCATGAAATTTTGAAATGTTTTATTAGGTTCCACAAAAACAGAAATCTCTGTTTCCAAAGGTTGTTTGGAACTACTAAAACTCAATTTATCAGTTTGTGTCAATCGTAACTTTGTGTTTTCTGCTGTAGTATAAACGGTAATCGTTTTATCTTTCGTAGAAAAAGACACTTGTTTTGTTTTATTTTTTTGCTGTGAAAAAGCCAAAAAAGTCAGTGCTAAAAGGGCTGCTGTAGTTATTCTTTTCATAATATAAATTGTTATGCTATTGTTATTTTACCAAATATATGTTCCTACTGAACCCGCTTCCAGTGAAGTTGTTATCCAATTTCCTTTGTATTTAATATTAAAAATTTCAGAGGTGTTGCCGTCATTTTCAACAATTAAAACTTTTTTTCCACTAGGCGTTTTAAAAGCCACATTATTCAAATTCCCACTAAAGTTACTCAAAATTCTCACCGAACCGGCAGGAACAAATTTAGAGGCGTGGGCAATAATATAATACCCTACATTTCTGGTGAAACTATTACTGCTGTTAATCGTCAATGCGCCTTTACAAGTGGTACAACCGCCCGGAGTATTTGGTCCAAAAGAAGCGTTATTGGCTAAGTTCCATTCTAATGCTGTTTTACTCCAATTGCGCATCGAACCAATGATTACATTTTTCACATGCCATTTCAAATCCCCTTCGAAACTTCCTGTCGAAGACGTGTATTGCTCCGTGAAATAGATGCTTTTATTAGGAAAAGCATTGTGAACGGTAGATAAAGCACTGATGTCGCCTTCGTACAAATGAAATGCAGAACCATCAACATAGGGATTCGCTCCTGGGTCATTCAACACTGCAATAGGATACTCTGGTTTGTTGCAATTATGGTCGTACGTCACAATTTTGGTTGCTAAATTTGCAGCTTTGAAAGCTGGTCCTAAATGATTTTTTATAAAATCGGCCTGATGCAATGCAATCATCAACATACTTGGATTATTGCCAGGATGCAAGGGTTCGTTTTGAGGCGTTACGGCATCAATGGTAATTCCTTCAGCTTTCATAGTTTGAATGTACTTCACAAAATATTTTGCATAAGCGGCGTAATACTCCGGTTTCAAGCTTCCGCCGACAAAACTAGTATTGTCTTTCATCCACACGGGTGGCGACCAAGGAGTTGCCATAATTTTAATATTTGGATTGATTGCAACAATTTCTTTTAGCATTGGAATCAAATCCGTTTTATCTGTTGCCAAACTAAAATTGTCCAGATTTATATCCGTTTGTCCGCTTGGTAAATCATCATAGGTAAATGGAGCAGCATTCAAATCTGACGCACCAATACTGATTCTTAAATAACTAATAGCAATTGAATTAGCATCGAAACCAAACAATTCTTTTAATAATTCTTGTCTCTTTTGAGCATTTAATTGATTGATAACCTGCGCACTTCCTCCCGTTAAGGTATATCCGAAACCATCAATGGTTTGAAACGTTTTAGCCTCATCAACCTCGATGTTTGCATAGTTATTTAAGGTTGAGCCAAAGGCTAAATTGGAAGTTTGCTTTTGTAGCATCACACTCTGATTGCCTTTTGTCAACCAAAAATCCATTTCATTTGTTACTATCGGAAAAGTTGGCGCCGGAACCGGTTTAACGATATCTCCAGCAGGTGAACATTTTGACATAAGAACCGTCAAGGATAGTAAAAACAGAAGTTGTAGTGTTTTTTTTATAGTGTTCATATTTTATTTAAAATTTAATTCAACATAAACCGGTAAATGATCAGATGGATATTTCAAGTCTTTTGAATCGCTCAAAATGGCATATTTTTTTACTTTCAAAACACTGTTTTTCGAAATAAAAATATAATCTATCAATTTAGTTACAGGTTCGTTGTGTTTAAAATTATTGAATGTTCCCGTAGGCCCAAAGGGTTTTTCTTGCGAAACTTCTCTTGTATCATCCATTGCTTTTTTAAGCAGTATTATTCTGTTTTCCTTAGGTTGTGAATTTAAATCACCCATAAGAATTACAGGATAATTTTTTGTGTTTAGTTCCTCCATTTTCGTAAGGATTAATTTGATTCCTTTGGTTCTGGCCGCTTCGCCAATATGATCCAAATGGGTATTAAAGACCCAAAATAGTTGTTTTGTTTTCAAATCCTTAAAAAGCGCATACGTACAAACTCTATTGTAGGCCGCGTCCCAGCCTTTTGAAATTGTATTCGGCGTTTCAGAAAGCCAGAACGTACTGCTTTCTTTAACAGTAAATCTTTCTTTTTTATAAAAAATATTAGACGATTCTCCTTGACCTATTCCGTCTCTTCCAATACCTACATTATTGTATTCAAAAAGTGCCGTTGCAATAGCAACTACCTGATTGGGTCTTGCTTCTTGGACTCCAAAAACATCAGGATTGTAAAATTGAATTTGAGACATGAAATAATCTTTGCGAAGACTCCACGCATTTTCTCTGTCACTGGCAACATCTAAGCGAATATTGTATGTCATCACTTTCAATGTTTGTCCATTGGAAAAAATTCCCATTAACAGAAAAACTACCAAAACAATTATTTTTTTTACCTGATTCATTTGACTATAATTATTACTATTCTGGATTTTTTTGTTCCTATGATTAACCCGCGTTTCTTTCTTTTAATCGAATTCGCAAACTAATATACAAAAAATTAAAAAAGCTGTTACATCACAACTGGCCTATCCTTTTCCTTTTTTGACTTCTAAAAAACAGCAATTTTAACTCGCTTTTCCAGAACAACCAGTTCCTTTAGCATTCAAAAAAAGCCTGAAATCTGATGACAACAGGCTTTTTAAAAAAACAAAAAAAAACCACTTATTTAACTACTAATTCTTATGACTCTTTCTAGGAAATTTAACCCTTATTTTTAATTATAATTTGGATTTTGAACAATTTGAGTATTTTCTAATTCTTTTAAAGGAATGGGCCAAATTTCATTTTTTCCGGCTACAAACCCTCTATTAGCGAGAACACTTGCTGCTCTTCCAGTTCGCACCAAATCATACCAACGGTGTCCTTCGCAAGCTAATTCTATTCTGCGCTCCGCTATAATTGCATCAATAGAAACGGCAACCGGAGTCAATCCAACTCGGGCTCGAACAGCATCTAACAGAGCTTGAGCTCGAACTCCAGTTCCGCCTAACGCTTCTGCTTCCATCAAATAGGTGTCTGCTAATCGAATTACATACATGTTTTGTCTGTAATTTAAAACGGCATCGCCACCTCCAGTTGTTATATCAGCGGTTAATGGCATGAATTTTTTGATAAAGAAACCGGTGTCCTGATACCCCGGAATATAATCTGCCAAACCTGCAGCTTTTAATGCTTTTAAATCCGCTACGGTTGATTTAAAACGAGGATCGGTTTTGATCACATCATACAAATTTTGTGTAATCGGATTAAAAGCAAAACCGGTAGCATAATCCGGAGCAGTTGATCCACTGGGTCTGGAATAGCTTCTTGGTCCAATCATAACATTGACACTATTCCCTTCATCAGAACCAGAACCCCAATTGCCCCAGCCTGTATTTCCCCTGTTAGTATTAGAAACCTCCAGAATGGATTCCGTGTTAAATTTATTAGCAACTACCCATAAATCAGCATAATTATCCAACAATTTATACCCATATTGGCTTGTTGTACCCGGTGTACCGTTTACTTGGGCAAATTGTGTTGCCGCCAAAGTATTTTTGCCTTGATACAAATATACTTTTCCTAAAAGTGCCTGAACAGCTCCTTTTGTAAGGCGCCCCGCTTCATCAGCGGGATTGGTTATTGTCATTGGTAAATCCGGCATGGATTCCGTCAAATCTTTTTCAATTTGCGCATAGATTAATTCCGGACTCACTTGAGTTACCGAAGCGATTTCGTTTGGCGTAAGCGGTACGGTAATTAACGGGATATTTTTGAACAAGCGCACCAGTTCAAAATAGTAAAAGGCTCTTAATGCTTTGGATTCAGCGGTAAATCTTGCTTTTACGGTTTCATCCATAGGCACCTCCGGTAATTTTACGAGGAGCACATTAGCTCTGAAAATTCCTTGGTAAAAATTGTTCCAATAACTGGTAGGAATAGTAACTGAGCTTATGGTATAATTAGAAAAAGATTGTATTCCGGTCCCATCGGTTGCGCCTCCGCCTCCTGCATAAGTATCATCAGAACCTGCGTTCAAGATGGTCACCATATTTTCGAATCCAACGGAATATTTCCCGATACCGTCATAAACGGAAACTAAACCTGAATAGGCTTCAAATTCATTTGAATAATACGCTTCTTCTAATGCGGTTCCTTCTGGATCTACATTCAAAAAATCTTCACTGCAGGCGGATGCTGCCACCAACACCACTAACAAAAGAAACGACTGTTTTATATTTCTAAGTTTCATACTACTGTTTTATTAAAATTGTAAATTAACGCCTAACATGACTGTTTTTGCCTGGGGATAAAACCCTCTGTCAATTCCCATGACACCACCTCCAATTTCAGGATCGTATCCTGAATATTTTGTAAAAGTGAACAAATTTTCACCTGTCAAATAAATTCTGGTTTTTTGCAATCCTGCTTTATTGATGATTGCAGTGGGAATCGAATACCCAATTTGTATCATTTTGAATCGAAGATAATCGCCGTCTTCCAAATAGAAATCAGATGGATTATTGAAATTCCTGTTAGAATCGTTTGTGGTCAATCTTGGAAAAGTATTGGAAGTCCCTTCGCCATTCCAACGCCCCAAAGCCGTAGTTTGATAATTGGAATTTGCAATATCCAAGCGGCGCAATCCTTGAAAAATTTGATTTCCGGTAACCCCTTGGGCAAAAACCATTAAATCAAAATTTTTGTAGTCAAAATTTAAGGTTAAACCAAAGGTAAAATCAGGAATCGGACTTCCGATAAAAGTTCGATCATCAGCTGTAATGGCACCATCACCATCCACATCCGCCCAGCGAAAATCCCCAGGTTTGGCATCTGGTTGAATCAAACTGCCGGCAAGATTAGTATAGGCATTAATTTCATCTTGATTCTGAAAAATTCCCTGGGTTTGAAAACCAAAGAAGGCATTATAAGGCTGACCAACTTGAACTCTTGTAATTGGGTAAGTACTTGCTTGAATGGTTTGCCCTCCGGATAAAAAGTCAATTCCATTTCCTAAATAGGTAACTTTATTTTGCAGATACGAAACATTTCCATTTACAGAAAAATTAAGTTCTCCAATACTTTTTCGATAACCCAATTCGATATCAAACCCTTTATTTTCCATGTCGGCAACATTCCCTACCGGACTTCCTGTTGCACCTACAAATCCGGGCAAAGTGACATCTTGCAAAATCCCTTTGGTAGTTTTGTTGTACAGATCAAAAGAGAAACTAATATTTTGAAATAAAGTAGCATCAAATCCAATATTAGCCTGGCTGGTTTCCTCCCATTTTAAATCCGGATTGGAAGGAGCATTCGGACTGTTCCCAATTGTAACTGCGCCGCCATTACCAAAACTATAATTCCTACCTCCGCCAATAGTCGCTAAATACCTAAAATCCCCAATAGCATCATTTCCTGTTATCCCGTATCCTCCTCTGAATTTCAATTGTTTAATCACTTTGTTTTCTTTCCAAAAATCTTCTTTTGAAGGCACCCAACCCAGAGAGAAAGAAGGGAAAGTTCCAAATCTATTATTGGATCCAAATCTGGAAGAACCATCTCTACGAATAATACCCGTAACCAGATACTTTTCGTTGTAGTCATAATTAAACCTTGAGAATAAAGAGGTTACAATATGTTCCGCACCAGTGTATGCAAAGGCATCAATTTGATCTTGCGGAACACTAAAATTAAAAGAAGCATCCTGATAACTGGTCACCGGAATATCATAATAAGTAACCCCAGTCCCGCTGGTAATATTATCCACATAAACACCCTGACCTGCTAACACACTAAAATTATGTCCCTTAATTTCTTTGTTGTATGAAATAATATTTTCAACATTCCAACCAAAACTTTTATTAGTTGTTCGGCTTACATTGTTCCTTAGCATAATGCTTGACGCATTCAGGTAGGATTCAGGAGTGAAACTCTCGCCACCCCAATAGGCTAATTTTCCGCCTAAAGTCGTTCTCACTTTTAATCCTTTTATAGGCTCCAACTCTAAATACGCATTACCGACAAAATTGTCTGACCAACCGTAATTACCTAATCGCGTTTGGATATAAGCTAATGGATTGGCCATTTCCTGCCCTACTAAAGAAGAAATTCCATAAGGATTCCCCATGGCATCTCTAATGATTCCGCTATTATTATAAGGAGCAGCGCTGGCTTCATTAGGGTCTGTAACTACAATTGGAGTCAAAGGATCCAGATTAATTACAGAACTTAATGGACCGCCATACTCACTATTTGTATTTCCAATTCCGATATTTTTTTCTCTTGAATACCCTAAAGTTTGTCCCAAGGTGATCCATTTTGATAATTTATGAGTAGAGTTAATTCGAATATTTTTTCTGGTATAATTTGAGATATCAGTAGCTACAATTCCTTCCTGATCCAAAAGTCCAAAAGAAAGATAAAAGGTAGAAATTTCATTTCCGCCAGATAAACTAAGCTCATGACCTTCGCGTTTAGCACTATTATTAAAAATAGTGGATTGCCAGTCTGTTCCGGCTCCTAATGATTCCGGATTAGGAAATGGAGCGGCAGCACCCCCAGCCACCGATGCTTCATTAAAAAGAGTCGCATACTCAGTAGCATTAAGCAAATTTAGTTTTTTAGCTGGAGAAGATACTCCTGAAAAACCGTTGTAACTGACACTGATTTTTCCTGATTTTCCTTTTTTGGTAGTAACCAATATTACTCCCGCAGCAGCTCTTGCACCATAAATAGCTTGCGAAGCGGCATCTTTAAGCACTTCTATAGATTGAACATCCGATTGATTTAAAAATCCAATACCGCCGGCATCCACCACAACACCATCAACAACCCAAAGCGGTTCGTTATTGCCAAAAGTAGTGATTCCCCTAATTCGAATAGTCGAGGATGAGCCAGGCTGACCCGAATTAGACGCAATATTAACCCCCGAGGTTCTTCCTTGTAATGATTGTTCGATTCTGGTTATGGGTAAGTTTTCTAAATCTTTCGCTTTAATACTTGAAATAGCTCCGGTAACCACACTTTTCTTTTGAGTTCCGTACCCCACAACCACGACCTCATCTAAATTTTGAGACTGAGGAATAAGTTTAAAATCAATTTGTAATCTCCCATTTATTACTGCTTCAATAGGATTGTACCCTAAATAACTGATAACTAAAGTTGCTTTAGAGTCGGCCTTGATGGCATAATCACCATCAAAATCAGTGCTAGTCGCTAAAAAAGTTCCTTTAATTAAAACTGTAGCACCTGGAATAGGAAAGCCCGATTCATCTAACACCTTTCCCTTTACAGCAATCTCTTGTGCCTGACTGTAAAATGAGAATAAGAGAGACAAAAAACAAAAAAAATGTGTTTTTGTTAATTTCATTTTTATAAAAATTTTGGTTAATTAATTAGTTATTTCAAACAATATTAGCGTTATATTCTCTGGATGTATAATAATTAATTATTACAAAAACACATCAACCCGTATTTTAAAACTACTCAAAAACCCATCATTAAATCCATAATGCACTGTTATTCAGTCTTTATATTTCAAAATCCAGATGTTATAAAAAAGTTAATTTAAAAACAAACACTATCTTTATAAAAAAGGGCTTTATCTAACGTAATCCTCGAATAGGTCACCTGTTAAGAATCTCTTTTTTTTTTAACATTAAAATCTTTTTAAAAAACGAAACATTAGTTACATTTAAATTATGCGATTTATAAAATTCATCATACTTTTTGTTCTTATTTCCGTTTCACAAACCCCTTTGATTGGACAAGTAAAAAACATTGGCATTCCAGAAATTAAAAATTATCCGAAATCAGATTATAAAGGCGGAACTCAAAACTGGGATATTGATCAGGACAAGAATGGCAATCTGTTTTTTGCAAACAACAATGGACTTTTTCAGTTTGATGGTTCGACTTGGACAAAACACGCATTACCAAATTTTTCAGGATTAAAATCCTTAAAAATTGATAATTCCGGTAAAATTTTTGTGGGTGGTTATAATGAATTTGGCTATTTTGAAACCAATCCCAAAGGGAAGCTAAATTATTTTTCTATATCAAAATTACTACATGCAGAAGCTAAGAATACGATCGATTTTATCTGGAAAATTCATTTGTATAAAGATGAAGTCATTTTTCAATCGTTTGGAGGAGCTTATGTTTTCAAAAATAACAAACTCGAATTTTTGGAAGCACCTGACAAGTTTCAATTTTCTTTTCGAGTAAAGGACCAGCTCTATTTTCAAGATATTGCACAAGGCCTACTCGCATACAGAGACGGGCAATTCATCCCTTTAAAAGGCACAACTTCCCTAAACAAAACCGAAATATGGGGCATGTTTACCTTGCCGAACAACCGCATTCTGATCACAACTTTAAACAAAGGACTTTTCATTTACGACGGAGAGAAAATCAGTTCCTGGGAAACAGAAGCGAATGATTTTATCAAAAAAAATAGTTCTTTGGGTGGCGTTCAAATGAATGAAACAACCATTGTTCTTAATTCTGTATCCAATGGAATGATTGTCTGTGATACAAACGGAAAAATAATTCAAACTATTAATCGCGCAAAAGGACTGTATAATAATACTGTTTTAAGTTCTTTTATCGACCATAAAAATAATATCTGGCTAGGCCTAGACAACGGTATCACTTTCATCAATGAAAACTCTCCATTTACCTATTTTGGCTTTAGCTATGATTTAAGTACGGTTTATGCATCTGTTATTTACAAAAAAAATCTTTATGTAGCCACCAATCAAGGCGTTTATTACCACCCTTGGAATGGATCTGTCAAGAACAATAAATTCATTCCTGTCACGGGTACAACCGGCCAGGCATGGAACCTTCAAATTATTGACGGGCAATTACTATGTGCCCACAACAACGGCGCTATAGTAATTGCAGGAGGAAAAGCGGTAAAAAAATTAGACACTAATGGATATTTTGGATTTAAGCAATTACGTGGTAATCCAAACTATTTTATTGGTGCCAAATATGATGGATTTTCCATATTTGAAAAGACGAATACAGGTTTGCAATTTAGAAATCACATTCAGGGATTCAATCAGTCTGCAGCTTCGTTTGAAATTGAAGACGATCATATTTGGCTCAAAAAAGATGCTTCCCTGTACAAACTCAAACTGGCTGAAAATTTGGAAAAAATTATTTCGACACGAAAATATGAAAATCTAACCTCTTCCAATAAAGGAATTGGGAGTATACAGCATTTGAATAACGACGTCTATTTTCAAACTGACAATCATTTTTTTAGATATTCACAAAAACAGGATTTGTTTTTTGAAGATAAAAAAATCAGTGCATTATTTCAGAATATCCCAAAAATAAGCGCCACAAATGAAGATGCTTTAGGGAATATCTGGTACGTATTCAACGAATCTTTAGGAGTATTAATGAAAATCAAGAATGGGAATTATAAAAAGCTACAAGCTCCTTTTTCAAATTTTAGCGGAAATCTGGTCAACAATCATCTCTCTATAAATACTGTAAACCCAAATACCATTTTTATTGGTCTAACCGAAGGTCTGGCACATTACGACTCCCAATTTGGCTCTGCTATCAATAAGAAACCAACCGCATTTATAAAGACATACTCTTTTCCAAAAGATACTTTAATTTTAGGAAATGCAACGCAAACCGAGCTGAAATTAAAAATTCCGTATGCTTCAAATCATATAAAGTTTACATTTTCATCTCCCATATATGAAAATATGGAAAACGTGGCATTCACATATCTACTGGAAGGTTTTGATGATCGCTGGAGCGACTGGTCAGCTTCAGCAGTAAAAGAATACACCAATCTAAAAGAAGGAAATTACAAAATGAAAGTAAAAGTACGAAACAGCTTTGGTCTTGAGTCCGAAGAAGCATTTGTTTCCTTTACTATTGCGCCTCCATGGTACAGGCATTTTTTAGCTTATTTACTTTACATTTTGATCATTACCGCTTCTATTTTTTTCATTAGAAACAGGATAAAAGTAAAAATACGAAAGAATAAATACTACGAAACGATTGAACAACGAAGATTATATTTAGAGAAAGAATCCAAAATCCGACAAGAACAATATGAATTAGAAAAAGAAATCGAAAAACTAAAAAACGACAAGCTTCAAATTAAAATTTTAACAAAAGACAAGGAACTGGTCAATAACTCTTTACAGGTTGTCAAGAAAAATAAAATTCTCAATGGAATTATTTACAAACTAAAAGACATCAATGTTGAATCCTTTGATGATGCCACCAAGTTCCAGTTTTCAAAATTGAACAAGAGTATAACAAAAGAGGTAAATGCAGATAAAAGCTGGAAAGATTTAGAGAAACACATCAAAAATGTGCATTTTGATTTTCTCAAAAGACTAAAAGAAAAACACCCCACTATTTCACCACGAGAACTGGACTTATCTACTTATTTGCTGATGAATATGTCAACGAAAGAGATTGCTGAAATCATGAACATTTCCAGCGGTGGTGCAGAACTAGCACGGTATCGATTGAGAAAAAAGCTGGAACTTAATAAAAAAGAGAATCTCACCGGATTTTTAATGAGCATTTAATAAAAATAAAAAATGCCATCATAAATTACTATGATGGCATTTTTATTATAAAAACAACTGTTCTTTATGTCAAGAAATTTAAAGTTCGTTCGAGTGCCATTCCCCTGGACCCTTTTATCAAAATAGTACTGTTATTGAATTCAGTCATTGGCAAATCATTCGAAAACGCTTCAAATGTATTGTAGAACCAAAAGTTGTTTTTTTCAAGTTTATTAGTATAAAATGCAGCGCCTATAAAATAACATTTCACTTTATTTTCATTCGAAAGCAAGTCAACGATTGCGCTATGTTCTTGTTGACTTTCCTGTCCCAACTCAAACATATCTCCCAATATCATTATCTTATTTGAACTCTCTAACTGCAGGAAATTCTCAATTGCTACTTTCATACTACTTGGATTTGCATTATAAGCATCCAGAATAATTTGGTTAGTTCCTTTTGTCAACAGTTGTGATCTATTATTCTCAGGCACATAACTTTCTAAAGCCTCTTTTATTAGGACATCATCGATGTTAAAATACTTTCCAATAGTGAAAGCTGCATTGATGTTATTGGCATTATACAAGCCTATTAAATGTGTTGAAATGTTTAGATTGGAATAGTTAATTACTACAAATGGATTTGCTTTAATCGAAGTAATATTGACAGCAGCATTTGTTTTATTTACACCAAAAGAATAAGACTTCAAGGCCTTTGATTTCTCCACCTGAATTGGGTCTTCCAAATTTATAAAGGCGAACTTGTCATTTACCGAAAGGTATTGATACATTTCGCTTTTGCCTTCAATCACTCCTTCAACACCCCCAAAGCCTTCTAAATGTGCTTTTCCAAAATTAGTAATATAACCATAATCCGGCGTTGCTAAATCACACAGAAATTCAATTTCTTTTTTGTGATTCGCTCCCATCTCAACTATTCCAATTTCTGTTTCTGAAGTAAATGAAAGCAACGTCAATGGAACGCCAATATGATTGTTAAGGTTTCCAACGGTCGCTTTGGTATTGAATTTTTTAGCAAGAACAACGTGAATTAGTTCTTTGGTCGTTGTTTTTCCGTTACTTCCTGTAAGCGCAATTATAGGTAATTTCAAATATTCACGATGAAATTTAGCCAGGTTTTGCAAAGCGATTAAACTGTCCTCAACTAAGATAGTTCTTTGATCAATAAAATAAGATTCATCATCAATTATGACATAAGAAGCCCCTTTATCTAATGCCTCTTTCGCAAATGTATTCGCATCAAAACGCTCCCCTTTTATGGCAACAAATAATGAGTTTGGCTCAATCTTGCGGGTATCTATCGAAACCGATTTACATTTTAAAAATAAACTATGAATGTAACTAATATCCATTTGAAATGATTTAAAAAAATAAAAGCCCTAATCAAAGGGCTTTTATTTTTATTATATAAAAAAATTAATTTCTAGCTGATTTTTTCTTGTCTGCTTTTGGACCTACTCTAGACATTGCACATCTAAAACCAATGTAATCTGTAGCCATATCCTGTGGAAAATACCTTCTTTGTGCTGGATCCAACCAATAGGCTCTATCTCTCCAAGAACCACCTTTATAAACTCTAACCTCATCATTTATTAAAGTTGTTCTCTTGCTTGACTTATCATATTTTCTCACCATTTTACCTAAACTATCTGTTGTAACATTGTGTTTAGGAGAGTTGTACATGATTTTTTCGTCTTTTTGTTTTTCAGTGTCAGCTTCTGAAGATCCAAAGTTATAATATCTTGTAGATTGTTTATCACCATCTCTGTAATTAGTATTATCACTTTTGTCAAAATTCTGTCTCAAATATGTTTCTTTTTCATCAACTGGAACTTGAGCGATTTGACCCGGGAATCTTCTGGCAACTATTCTACCATTGCTTAAGGTATCAAATTTCATATTGGCTGCAGTAACAATTTCTACTTTACCGTCTGCACCAATTTTATTTTTAGTATATTGATTCCCTCTAAAATAGTTAAAATCATTTGCTTCATTGTCGATTATAGGTCTGTAAACATCCTGCACCCATTCGGCAACATTTCCAGCCATATCATACAAACCAAAATCATTTGCAGGGTATTTTTTAACTTCATTGGTAATATCTGCACCGTCGTCTGACCAACCTGCGATTCCACCATAATCTCCATTACCTTGTTTAAAATTGGCTAATTGATCTCCTTTACTTTGTCTTTTCCCTGAACGGGTGTAACCTCCAGACCAAGGGTATTTTTTTTGACCTTTATAAATGTTGTATTCTCTTTGTCCTACATCAGCAGCAGCAGCATACTCCCATTCTGCTTCAGTTGGCAGTCTGTATTCAGGAAGAAGTATTCCAGAAGAGCGTTGTGCATAAACATTTTTAGGCTCAATAACTTGACCGTCTTTCCCGGTTTTAGGACTTTTTCGAGCTCCGTTTTTTCCTTTTAATACGATTTCTTCATTTCCTCCGTAGGTTAAAGTAGGTGAATTCAAATAGGTTTCTGTGTCAAAATTACTTTCCGCAGTTACATCTAATGTTTTTGCATTCTTTTTAAGATATCCGTTTTTTTCTAAAAGTGCTTCATTTACACGTTGTGTTCTCCAGTTACTGAACTCAACTGCTTGAATCCAATTTACGCCAACAACAGGATATTCTGCATAAGAAGGGTGTCTTAAATAATTATTAGTCATCGTTTCATTGTAACCCAATCTATTTCTCCAAACTAAGGTATCAGGAGAAGCCCCTTCGTATATATTTTTATAATTTTCTTCAGTGGGTGGATAAACACTTTTTACCCAATCTAAGTAATCTAAATACATGGAGTTCGTAACCTCTGTCTCATCCATATAAAAAGACTGAACGTGTTGTTGTGTTGGGGTATTATTCCAATCATGCATAACATCATCTTCTACTTTACCCATAGTAAATGTACCGCCTTCAACAAAAACCAAACCTGGTCCTGCTTGTTGTTTTTTATTTGAACCTGCTTTTTTGCTGTCCATATTCCAACCGGTTGCTCTAGAAGTATTTTTGGAGCTGGACTTTTTACTGCAACTGGAAAAACCAATTACTATTATGATTGACATCAACAATCGTAAGCCCATAATTTTGTTTGCTTTCATACTCTTTAGTAGGTAATAATTTAAGTGCCGCAATATAATAATTAAGGATTAATCAACATCAACCTTTTGGATAATTTTCGAAGATGTATTTTATCAATAATTCATATATCAAAACGCAAATTTATAATATTTATTATTTAAATCACACGAAATGGTTTATTTTTACTGATAAATAATAACGCACTATTAATCACGTTAAAAAACGATGAGAAAAATACTTTTGGCTTATTTAAGCTTAATTCCTTTTGTTTCTTTTGCTCAAATTAAAGGTGATGCAGTCATTGAATGGACCGACAAAAAAGAAATGTCCTATGGTGATTTCAAAGTTATTGTCCCTCAATTTGCAGGAGAAAATTTCCATTATGATGCTTCCCAAAAAGCATTGCTTTATACTTTAAAAATAAAAGAACCCGTCTCTTTTAATGAAGGAAAAGTCACAATCACAAATGTAACTTACGAAACAATAACAACTTCACAACTCGGCGATTTGGCTTCCGAAAATATTCCAAAAACAGTAAATGCATCCTTGAAAGTAACCATTTCAAGAGACCTCAAAGACGCTTTTATTAATCTATCCCCCATAATCAAGGACGACTTTGGATTCAAACGAATCAAGTCTTTTTCCTATGAAGTAGATGCCAATACTGCCAGAATATCACAATCCAGTAAAAGCACCAGTACAAATAGCATCTCCAATTCTGTTTTAGCTACAGGCAACTGGTATCAATTTTATGTTGAAAAATCCGGTGTATACAAAATCACTAGAACTTTTTTACAACAACTCGGATTAGACGCAAACACACTAGACCCTCGAAAAATAAAAATCTATGGCAATGGCGGGCGAATGCTTCCGCTATCAAACAGTTTGTTCTATCCAAATGACCTCTCCGAAAACGGAATTCAAATTAATGGCGAAGCTGACGGAATTTTCAATAATGACGATTATATTCTTTTTTATGCAGAAGGAGTTGACACTTGGAATCCCGAAAGCCTGACCTTTACTAATTTGTACGACACTAAATCCTATTATTACATTACCGTTCAAGGTTCTGATGGGAAAAGAATTATTCCTATGCCACAACCTTCCGGAAGTAGCACTGTAACAGTAACTTCTTTTGACGATCATCAATACCACGAAGTAGACCTTATTAATATAGCGCGATTGGGCCGTCAATGGTTTGGTGAATCATTCGAAGTAAAAGACGAACAGGAATTCGATTTTAATTTTCCTAATTTTGATGCCTCAACGCCTGTAAAACTGATGGTAAATGGGGCTTCAGCTGCTTTTGCTCCAACTACTTTTAATGTGACTGCAAATGGAACCGCAGCTGGAACTATTTCTTTTCCTGCTTTAAACAACAATTCCGAAACGGAGTTTTATTTAGGCTCTTTACCAAACAACACCAGTTTCAATGGCACCGAAAACATAAAAATAAAGCTGAAATACAACAACAACGGCGTTCCGGGTTCCAAAGGTTTTCTAGACAATATCAGGCTTATCGCCAAGCGAAAACTGCAAGGCTACGGAAAACAGTTTCATTTTCAATATGATTCATCCAGTTCAACTCTTGGTATCGTAAATTACAGCATTTCAAACACATCGGATATTCCTCAAATTTGGGATATTACAGATCTTTATAATGTAACCAAAATAGAGAACTCCAATCAAAGTACATTAAATTTCAAAGCAAATCTAGGAGAGCTCAGAAAATATATTGCGTTAGATGCTTCCGATTACTATACTCCTTTAAAAGGTACCAAATCAAAAATTACGAATCAAAATCTAAAAGGCACATTATTTAAAAACGGGCAAGGTCAATTTCAAGATATCGATTACGTGATTATCACACCCGCTTTTTTAGCAACACAAGCCGAAAAATTAGCTGCTTTTCATCGCGCTCAATCTAATTTAAATGTAAAAGTGATTCCTTTAGAATTGATCTATCAAGAATTTTCTTCTGGAAAACAGGATGTTGCCGCAATCCGAAATTGCATTAAATACATCTACGAAAATGCTTCTGCACCGGAGAAAAGAGTGAGATTTGTCAATCTTTTTGGCGATGCTTCTTATGATTTTAAAAATAGAATCTTAAACAATACTAATGTTGTGCCTATTTATCACGCCTTAAACAGCAGTACAACCGGTGAATCCTCTTTTGCCTCAGATGATTTTTTCGGATTAATGGATGCTGGTGAAGGAAATGTTGTAACGTATTTTGGAGGAATTGATATTGCAGTGGGAAGAATGTTAGTTAATGACGCCAAACAGGCCGATGAAATGATCAATAAAGTAATCGAATATCACGATCTAAAGTCCTACGGAAGCTGGAGAAATAACTTCGCATTGGTTTCTGATGATTCAGATATTGCATCCGATGCCAGTTTACAAAACAGGCAAAACAGCCTTGCAAATACAATTGCTTCCGAAAAACCATTTCTAAATGTGACTAAAATTCTTTTAGATTCTTATGTCCAAGAAGCATCCGCAGGAGGCTCCAGATACCCAAAAGCCCGAACTGACCTCTTCAATGCTTTCGAAAAAGGGGCTTTGGTGTTTAATTATTTAGGACATGGTGGCGAAGATGGTTTATCAAGTGAACGCATTTGGGAAAAATCAGATGGACAGAATTTGAGCAATCAATACAAGTACCCTTTATTTATAACTATCACTTGTGAATTTTCCCGTTTTGACAATCCTTTAAGACCAACCGCTGGAGAATACACCTATTGGAATCCTAAAGGCGGAGCAATCGCAATGATTACAACCATTCGTTCCATTGGACAATTCAGCGCAGAAAATTTCAACGACGCTCTGACAAAAAATTTATTGTCGTACAATTCGAACCAATATACTTCAATTGCGGAGGCACTGCGAATTTCAAAAAACAGCAATCCAAATTCAGCGACCAATGTAGTTTTTTATATTGGCGATCCAGCATTGATGCTTGCTATTCCAAAGCCAAAAATTAGATTAACTAAAGTAAATGACATTCCGGTTACCCAAACCATTGACGACTTCAAATCATTGGCAAAAATGAAACTGACGGGAGAAGTTACAGATGAAAACAACAACTTGTTGACGAATTATAACGGAGAAGTTGCCACAACTATTTTTGACAAAACAGTTTCAAGAATAACCTATAATAATGACGGCAACAGTCCGCCTATTAATTTCAATGTTTTAGGCGAAACAATATTCAGAGGAAACGCATCGGTCACTAATGGCCAATTCGAATTTAGTTTTGTTGTTCCCCGAGATATTAGAGTCCCATTGGCCAACGGTAGAATTAGTTTTTATTCCAAAAAAAATCAATTATTACAGAACGAAACCGGGTACGATTCAACAATAAAAATAGGCGGAATAAATGAAAATGCAACCGCAGACAATATTAGTCCAAGAGTTAAGTTATATATGAATGACGAGACTTTTGTTTCGGGCGGAACAACAAATGAATCCCCATTTTTTGTTGCACTGCTAGAAGATGAAAACGGAATAAATACGGCTAGCGGAATAGGTCATGATATTGTTGCTATTCTAGATGGAGATGTAAGCAATCCCTTTATACTGAATGATTATTACCAAACAACATTAGACGATTTTAAAAGTGGAACTCTCCGATTTCCGTTGCGCAATTTAGCTCCCGGATTACACACTATAACATTCAAAGCGTGGGATGTATACAACAACCCAATAACCGCTGAGATTCAGTTTATTGTTGTAGGTGATGAAACGATAACATTGACACATGTGTTGAATTATCCAAATCCGTTCGTTAATTATACTGAGTTTTGGTTTACACACAACAGACCATTTGAACCATTGGACGTCCAGGTTCAAGTAATGACAATAACAGGAAAAGTGGTTTGGACAAAAAATCAAATTATCACAACTGAAGGATTTTTATCAAAAGAAATTACTTGGGATGGCAAAGATGATTTTGGAGATAAAATAGGAAAAGGCGTTTATGTTTACAAACTAACCGTCAAATCAAGTTTAACAAATAAGAAAACTGAAAAATTTGAAAAACTTGTTATACTTTAATAAAACACTATATTTGTTTAACAAAACTTCCTACAATAATGAAAAAAACAATATTACTTTTTATCTTTTTATTTGTAATTTCTTTTACAAAAGCACAAGATAGAGTTATAAACCCAGGAGTTCCCTTTTTATTAGTTGCGGCCGACGCAAGAGCTGCTGGTATGGCAGACGTAGGAGTTGCAACATCAGCTGATGCTTTTTCACAACAATGGAATCCGGCTAAATATGCTTTTGCAACTGACCAAAAAGGATTTTCTATAAGTTACACACCTTACCTTACTGATCTGGTTAATGATATTTCATTAGGACAATTGACCTATTATCAAAAATTGAATGAAAGAAGTGCCTTTGCAGGAAGCCTGCGCTACTTTGGTTTAGGTGAAATTGAATTGCGCGAAACTGGTGATCCAAACGAAGCGCCTAGAATAGTTTCTCCAAACGAGTTTGCTATTGACGGATCCTATTCGTTAAAACTAAGCGAAAAATTCTCTATGGCAATTGCCGGACGCTTTATAAATTCGAATTTAAAGGTGGCTTCTGACAACACAGATGCTTCTTCCGCAAGTACTTTTGCAGTGGATGTTGCCGGTTTTTATCAATCTGAAGAAATAGCGTACAACGAATTCAACGGAAGATGGAGAGCAGGATTTAATATTCAAAATTTAGGTCCAAAAATCAGTTATGACAACGATGATTTTAACAACAACTTCATACCGGCCAATTTAAAAATAGGAACTGGTTTTGATTTTATTTTAGACGACTATAATAAGGTTGCCGTAAATGTTGAATTTAATAAATTATTAGTTCCAACACCACAAGATCCAGATTTAAACGGCGACGGAACAGCTACTCCTGAAGAAAGGAGTCAAAACAACCAAAATTACCGCTCTATTGGGTGGACTTCCGGTGTTTTTAAATCATTTGGTGATGCTCCTGATGGATTCGGTGAAGAGTTAAAAGAAGTCACGTATGCAGTAGGTGCCGAATATTTATACCAAGATTCCTTTGCGATGCGTTTGGGATATTTTCACGAAAGCCCTTTAAAAGGGGCCCGACAATTTTTCTCCCTTGGAGCAGGTTTCAAGTACAACGTAGTCAAAGTAGATGTTTCTTATTTATTCTCCGCATCAAAAGTAAAAAATCCTTTAGAAAACACGCTGCGTTTTTCGCTTACCTTCAATTTTGGAGATAAATATGACGAATATTAACCCCCAATAAAATCTACAAATATTATCCAAATTTCAACACTATGAAGTTTGGATTTTTTTTCCTTAAAAAAGTATGAAAGAAATAACAATTACCACTCAATTTAAAGTATTCGATTCCATCCAAGATTTACCAAATGACATTCAGGATTTAATGACGCAAGCCGTTGAAGTCCGAAAAAATGCTTACGCACCCTATTCAAAATTTAGAGTTGGGGTTGCAATTGTTTTAGACAACGGAAAAATTATATTAGGTTCAAACCAAGAAAACGCAGCCTATCCTTCGGGACTTTGTGCGGAACGTGTCGCTATTTTTTATGCCGGAGCAATATATCCAGAAGCCAAAATTTTAAAAATGGCAATTACAGCTGCTTCTGACTCGAATCAAACTACAGCTCCGATTCCACCTTGCGGTTCTTGCAGACAATCTATAGCAGAATACGAAATCAAACAAGAAACCCCTATCGAAATCTATTTCATGGGAGAAATTGGCGCTATTTACAAATCAGAATCCCTGAAAAACTTGCTTCCATTTATGTTTGATAAAAAATTCCTGTAAAAATTCCAAAAATTGCCTATTAAATTTTAGTTCTTACTTGGAATGTCTTATTTTTGCATTTCGCAAATTTGTGGGAGGAAACTATTTTGCGTTATAGGTACACATTGATAATACAATAACACTTTAGCAAAAGAAAAATTCAGATGAAAGAAGTTACAAAAGAAGTATATTTAAAGTGGTATGAAGATATGCTGCTTTGGAGAAAGTTTGAGGACAAACTTGCAGCATTATACATCCAACAAAAAGTTAGAGGATTTCTACATTTATACAATGGTCAAGAAGCTGTGTTAGCTGGTGCATTGCACGCTATGGACTTGACAAAAGACAAAATGATTACTGCTTACAGAAATCACGTTCAGCCAATAGGTATGGGAGTTGATCCTAGACGTGTCATGGCAGAACTTTTAGGAAAAGTTACCGGAACTTCAAAAGGTATGGGTGGTTCTATGCACATCTTTTCGAAAGAGCACCGTTTTTATGGTGGACACGGAATTGTAGGAGGACAAATTCCTGTAGGTGCAGGATTAGCTTTTGCCGACAAATATTTTGAAACAGGTGGTGTTACCATGACTTATTTTGGTGATGGAGCAGCACGCCAAGGATCTTTACATGAAGCTTTTAACATGGCTATGTTGTGGAAACTTCCAGTGGTTTTTATTGTTGAAAACAATGGTTACGCCATGGGAACTTCTGTAGAAAGAACAGCCAATCATACTGATATCTGGAAATTAGGTTTAGGATACGAAATGCCTTGTGGACCAGTTGACGGAATGAACCCTGTAAAAGTTGCTGAAGCAATGACCGAAGCAATAGACAGAGCGCGTCGTGGAGACGGACCAACTTTCCTGGAAATGAAAACATACCGTTATAGAGGTCACTCTATGTCAGATGCACAATTATACCGTTCGAAAGAAGAAGTAGAAGAATACAAAAAAATTGATCCAATTACTCAAGTTTTAGATGTAATTAAAGATCAAAAATATGCTACAGAAGAAGAAATCGAAGCAATTGATCAAAGAGTAAAAGATTTAGTGGAAGAATGTGTAACATTTGCCGAAGAATCTGAATACCCTCCTATTCAACAGCTTTACGATGTAGTATACGAACAAGAAAACTATCCATTTTTACCTCATAAACTATAAATCAATTATGGCAACAATAATTACAATGCCTCGTTTGAGCGATACGATGACGGAAGGAACGGTAGCGACTTGGCTAAAAAAAGTAGGTGATAAAATAAGCGAAGGTGACATCCTTGCAGAAATTGAAACCGACAAAGCAACAATGGAATTTGAGTCTTTCAACGAAGGAACACTTTTACACATAGGAATCCCTGCAGGTGAAACTGCACCGGTTGACTCTTTATTAGCAATTATAGGAACTGAAGGCGAGGATATTTCAGCATTATTAGCAGGAAAACCAGCTGATGCAGCTCCAGTTAAAGAAGAATCAAAAGGAACTGAGGAAACAAAAGTTACTGAAGAAACAACTTCTACTCCTGTAGCTACAAAAGTAGCAGCACCTGCAGCAACTTCACTTCCAAAAGGAGTTGTAGTGATCACCATGCCGCGTTTAAGCGACACCATGACCGAAGGAACCGTAGCGACTTGGTTGAAAAAAGTAGGCGATTCAGTTGCCGAAGGAGACATTCTTGCTGAAATCGAAACCGATAAAGCAACAATGGAATTCGAATCTTTCAATGAAGGAACTTTATTATACGTAGGAATCGAAGAAGGCAATACTGCACCTGTTGATAGCCTTTTGGCAATCATTGGACCTGCAGGAACTGATATTTCCGGAATTGCAGAAAATTACAAAACTGGCGGAGCGCCACAAGCTGCTCCTGAAGTAGCAGAAGAAAAAGAAGTTCCATCAACAGAAAAAGCTTCAGAGCCAGTGGCTCAAGAGCCATCAACTGACGGACAACGAATTTTAGCATCACCATTGGCAAAGAAAATTGCTAGTGATAAAGGAATCCAATTGACACAAGTAAAAGGTTCTGGTGAAAATGGACGTATTGTAAAAAGCGATATCGAAAACTTCACACCACAAACCGCTGCTGTTCCAGTGTCGACAACTTCAGCACCAGCTAAAACTGACACTGTAGCTGCTCCAAAAACATTTGTTCCGGCGGGAGAAGTTTTCACAGAAGAAATCAAGAATTCGCAAATGAGAAAAATCATTGCGAAACGTTTAGCAGAATCTTTATTCACGGCACCACATTACAACTTAGTAATTGAAGTGACAATGGACGAAGCGATGAAATCGAGAGTTATCATTAACAGCGTTCCTGATACAAAAGTATCGTTCAACGATATGGTGATAAAAGCGTGTGCAATGGCTTTAAAAAAACACCCAAAAATAAATTCTCAATGGAGAGAAGATTCAATTCTTATCAACCACCATGTGAATATTGGAGTTGCTGTAGCTGTTGAAGACGGATTAGTAGTTCCTGTATTACGTTTTACAGATGCTATGAATTTATCTCAAATTGGCGGAAACGTTAGAGATCTTGCAGGAAGAGCTAAAAACAAAAAATTATTACCTACAGAAATGGAAGGAAGTACTTTTACCGTTTCTAATCTTGGAATGTTTGGTATTACAGAATTCAATTCTATCATTAACCAACCCAATTCTGCTATCCTATCCGTAGGAGCTATTGTAGAAAAACCGGTTGTGAAAAATGGTCAGATTGTCGTAGGAAACACAATGATGTTATCTTTAGCTTGCGACCACAGAACAATTGATGGTGCTACTGGAGCTCAATTTTTACAAACATTGAAACAATTTATAGAAAATCCAGTTACGATGCTTGCGTAATAACTCGGTTCTTAAAATACAAATCCCGTCTTGTTTCTACAACTTGACGGGATTTTTTATTTATTCTTCTCCTCAATCCAGCGCGACATATATTTAGTACTTTTTAAAGTATGATGCTGTAACATGGCTCCCATAAAATTACTCAACCGATGTTGTTGCAGATTTGTGCATAAAAATTCTATTTTAATACTAAAGTCCGTTTCGAATGAACCTTTAGAATAGCGTTGACTGATAATTTCAAATCCATTTTGTTGGGCTGTACCCCAAATTGTTTTATCTTGATACAATTGTATTGCGCTATCCACAAAATCAGCTACATCATCCGCAACAAAACCGTTCCATGGCAAATCCCCGTGCATGGATTCAGACCCGATAGAAGTTGTAATACTTGGCGTTCCACATTGCATTGCTTCCAATAATTTTCCTTTAATACCTGCACCAAAACGCAAAGGAGCCAAAACAATTCGCGCTTCCTTAACTACTTCTTGAGCGTTACTAGCTCGTCCCATGATTAAAAAACCATCTTTGCTATTATGCAATTGTATTACTTTTTGCGAGGGATATGCACCATAAACATTCAAAACAGCTTCTGGAACTTGTTTTTTAAGTAAAGGCCAAATTATTTCCTTTAAATACTGAACCGCATTCCAATTGGGCTCATGAAGAAAATTCCCAATAAAAACAAAGTCTTTTCGATTTTCGAAAGAAGGCAGTTCTTTTATTGCAGAATCGCCAATTGGTTCCAATAAAAAAGGCAAATAATGCAATAAGGCTTTGTCTATTTTAAATGCAGATTCCAAGAGTTCCATCTCAAATTCGGAAATCATCAAAGACAAATCACAACGTAAAATACTTGCAATTTCTCGTTTTGCAACTTCTTCTACAAATAAATCAGCTGTATTAAAGGAACGGTTTTCTTTAAATGCTTTCTGGCGGGCTAATCGCAAAGAATGTAAATCCTCAGTATCTAATATTCGTAACGCATCCGGACAATTTTCAGCAACCCGCCAACCAAATTGTTCTTCCATCATAAACCGATCAAACAAAACTACGGCTGGATTCAGTTCTTTTATATAAACATCAAAACTAGAATTATTAAGGGCTATTGATTTTTTATCAACTCCGTATTCTTGTAAATCAACCATGAAATCACTGTTTTGTGCAGGACTGGCAAACGTAATGCTATAACCTTGGGCTTTAAAAAGTGAAATCAGCTGCATCATCCTTCCTCCTGCAGCGGACGAATTGGGTTCCGGCCAAACAAAACCAATAATTAAAAGCTTTTGAACTTGATTCATAGTATTATAAAATTTCCATTGCAAAATAATGCTATTTTGACTTCAATACCGTCATTTGGACAAAAAAATAGATTATAAAACACTAATTTTGTTCTAAATAAATTTCAGTACCATGTTAGGATTAAAATTAGCCACAGACCCTCGTTGGGTAAATATAGTCGAATCGAATATAGAAGAAATCTTGACTGATCATGCTTGGTGTGAACAAAAGGCAGCTTCCAATGCGATAAGTTTAATCACTTACAACTCTGAATTAGAAGAATTAGTAACCGAAATGCTGATTATTGCAAAAGAAGAATTAGATCATTTGCAATTGGTTCATAATTTAATCAAAAGTAAAGGACTGACTTTAGGCAGAGAAAGGAAAGATCATTATGTAAATGAACTTTTTAAATTTATGAAAAAAGATGGTAGCCGAAAAGACGCTCTTTGTGATCGATTGTTGTTTTCAGCTATGATTGAAGCCAGAAGTTGTGAGCGGTTTAAAGTTTTATCAGAAAATATAAAAGATGTGGAACTGGCTACTTTTTACAGAGATCTCATGATTTCTGAAGCGGGACATTACACTACTTTTTTGGGTTTTGCACGTAAATATGCTGACAATATAGATGTAGACAAACGTTGGAAGGAATGGATAGAATTTGAAACTTCGATTATCACGAATTATGGTAAACAAGAAACAATCCACGGTTAATTAAAAGAATTTTATAATAAACAAAAAAACAGGATGCTTAATGGCATCCTGTTTTTTAATATTTACAATCTAAGTAGATTACTTTACAATCATAAACTCAGAACGTCTGTTTAAAGCATGTTCTTCCTCGGTGCAATTTTCCTGACAATTCACTTTAAATTCTGATTCCCCGAAACCTTTTCCGGTTATTTTATCAATACTAATTCCTTTCGAAACAATGTATGCCACAGTAGCATTTGCTCTTCTCTCCGAAAGATCTAAGTTAAATGCATCAGTACCTCTGGAATCGGTATGTGACTTTACATAAATATTCAATGTATCATTTTGAGACATTACATAAACCAATTTATCAAGCTCTGCGGCTCCTTTCTTAGTTATGCTGCTTTTGTTGTATTCGAAATAAATAGGATTCAAAATAATTTCTGTTTCTGTCACGATCAATTCAACTGGATCAATTACTGCATCAACCGTAACTTTTCCTTCACTAATTTTAGCTATTGGGAAAGATTTTGAAACATAACCATCTTTAAAAACTTTTATCGTATAGGTCTTCTGACATTCTACGTCATAAAGAACTTCTCCATTCCTATCAGACATTTGAGTGTCTAAAACAGTGTTAGTTGCATCTAAAATAACAACTTTTGAATTAGGCAACAATTTTCCAGTTTTGGCATTTTTTACCACACTAAGAATCTGCCCTTTACATACTGGAATAGTACTATAAATATGGTCTACACCGCTACGATTACTGGATAAATACCCGATATTTTTTTCTTTATTAAATGTAAAAGCAAAGTCGTTTTTCTCCGTATTTACAGGTTTTCCAAGATTATACGCTTCCACATCTTTATTTAAATCTACAGAAAAAACATCAAAACTTCCAAAACCCGTTAAGCCATTTGAAGAAAAATATAAAATAGCATCATCGGTTACAAAAGGAAAATTCTCGTCACCAACTGTGTTAATTTTATTTCCTAAATTTTCTGGCGTACCAAATGTTCCATCATTATTCACCGTTACTTTCCAAATATCAGTTCCTCCGACAGAACCAGGCATATTAGAAGCAAAATAAAGAACCTTCCCGTCTGCAGCTATCGATGGATTCCCCATAGAATAACTTTTACTATTAAATGGAAGTGGTGTAATGGCGCCCCACTTTCCATTTTTTTTAACTGCTTTGTAAAGATTCACTTGACCAAATTTCAGCTTATGTGTTTTATCTTTTTCGAATAATTTATCTTTGAAGCTTTCGCTTGAAAAGTAAACAGCATTACCCTCTTTGGTCATTGTAACCGGGCCTTCATGAAACCTACTATTTAATTCATTAACAGGAATTGGCTCTGTATAGCTTCCATCAGCATTATAAGTAGACTGATAAATATCTAAAAAAGGTTCGTTATTCCAACCGTATATTTTATTGTTTTCATTTCTGGCACTTGCAAAATAAAGTATATCTCCATAAAGATTTGCTCCAAAATCAGATCTTTGAGAATTAATTAAAATTTCATCTACAACAAAAAGTTTTTCTTTATTCAATAGTTCTTGAAGATAATTTGGATTTTTATTGAATTGTTTAGCTCTCTGATCGTCTGGCACTAAAGATGAAAATATTTTCATTTGAGCATTAGACTCCGCGTATTTACCGTTAGACTTCAACATTTGAGCGTATCTATAATACGTTTCTGGATCTTGTTTTGTTTGTATTGTTTTGGCATACCATTTTTCGGCTTCTACGGTATTGTGCATATAATAATAACTATCACCAAGTTGTTTAGTCACATAAGCATCTGTAATTCCTTTTTCAACTAAAGCTAGATATCCTTTAGCAGCTTCAACATAATCGTAGCTTTCAAATAATTTATCTGCCTTTTTAGTCTCTTTGTTTTGTGCGCAAAGTGAGAAACCTGCCAGCACAAAAAACAGTAATAGTGTATTTTTTTTCATTAATTAAAAAAATTAAATTTTAGAAGAATCTAGGAGAACGTGAAACTTTTTTCGATTCAAATAAATCATATAACAATATGAATTCATGTGATGATGGAGAAGTTACTTTCAAATCTGAAATAATATGATCGTAAGCATACCCAATTCTTAATTCAGGTGTTATGGCAAAATTAATCATCCCTCCAAAACTGTCTTCCAATCTATAAGTTGCTCCAATCTCAAATTTCTCTTGATATAAAAAATTGGCCGAAACATCTAAAGACGGAGATACATTAAACGCCGATTTTAACATTAACGAAGGCTTGAATTTCAATTCATAATTAAGATCAAAAACATACCCTGCGGTTAAAAAATAGTGAGACACATCTGAACCATATTCACGCCCATTATAATCTAAATGCGCTGATTTAATCATATTTGGAATCGAAAAAGACACGTAATATTTGTCTGTGTAATAAAACAATCCTGATCCTAAATTAAATGAGGTATCGTTGATATCTTCTCCGAAAACACCTTCATTAGGGTCTGGCAAACTGGATTGAATATCCCTTAGTCCTACTTCGTGAAAAGAAACCCCAGCTTTTAAACCAAATGCCAATCTTTGTGTGTCTCCTAATTTCAAAGTATAAGAGAAATCTCCAAAGACATTTTGTTCTGTTACCGGCCCAATCTTATCTGATATAAATGATAGACCAACACCAACATTTTTGCCTGCAGGAGTATGACCTGCAAAAGTAAATGAAGCCGGCGAGTCTTCAATATTTACCCATTGCTTTCTATATAAAAGACCAAAAGAAACACTTTCATTAGAACCTGCATAAGCTGGATTAACAACATTCATATTATACATATACTGGGTGTAATGTGGATTTTGCTGCGCTTTTACATCCATGTAGGCAATAAGAATTAAAAGAGACATCAATATTTTTTTGTTCATATCTATTTATTTTTCGTTTTATTGGTCTATTTAAAAAAATTACAGACTAATAAAATGTATTAATTACTGTTTTTCTCTGATTAAATAAATCCAACCTGTTTTTGGTTCTCCACTATTGAATTCTATCACATAATAATAGGTAGCACTTGGAAGATCCTCTCCTTTATTTGACTGACCATTCCATTGGTCTGTATAATTCGCCTGATTGTAAACCTTAATACCATATCTATTAAATATTTCCAGTTTTTTGACATCCATCAATCTTAAATCAAAGAAGTCATTTGAACCGTTCCCATCAGGAGAAATCCCTTTTTGGATATTACAATAAACAGACTCTATAACTACATTACTTGATGTTTCACAACCCGTATTCGTAGAAGTTACAGTAAGCGTATATGTTACAGGAAACACCATTTGTCCGCTTGGAGTTGATGCTATGACATCACTTACGTTTAACACATTTGAATTTGTTCCAACAGGAGCTCCAGTATTGTCCTTCCATTGATAAGACACGTTGTTTGGATCATACGAACTTGATAGTGGATTTGCTGTTAATATATATTCTTTATTTTCGCAATCACCTATTGTTTCAAATTGAATTTGTGGCGGGATAGCATTTATAGTTATTTCAGAACCTAGAGTTATACACGCAATACTATTTGTAAATCGTACGCTCATTGTATATTTTCCAGGAGCCAAATTACTAAAGACATTACTATTTTGATAACCATTACCGATACTGTACTGAACGTTTGCTTGCGTGCTGATTGTAATGCTTCCTGATGGTACTAAACATGTTGGGTGTGTAACTTGAACCAAAGTGGGAGTTGACGGCAATAAAGGAAGTGGATTAACAGTTACACTTGCCAGACTTTGTACTGAACATGTATTGTCAGCAATATTTCTCACATATAATACATAATTATTTGGAGCTAATCCGGTGAACGTATTTGAAGCTTGATAAATTGTACCATTCAAACTATATTGTACTCCGGATTGAGTAGCTATTACAATAGTCCCAGATGTAACAGAACATGTTGGTTGAACAACGCTAGACATTATTGGAACTACGGGAGGAATTGGAATAGCATTAATAGTTACCGCAGCTGTTGATGTATTTAAACAGCTAATATCAGTTGTATTTCTTACATACAAGGTATAATTACCCGGAGCCAATCCTACAAATGTATTTGAAGCCTGATACGTTATACCGTTTAAACTATACGCTACTCCAGGTTGTGTTGTTATTACAATAGTTCCTGATGGCACAGCACATGTTGGCTGCACCACACTAACAGCTGTTGGCACTAACACTGCTTGTATAGGATTAATTGTTGTTGTTGATACCGAAGAAGTAACACAAGTAGTATCCGAAAGACTTCTTACATACAAAGTATAAGTAGTTCCTGGAGCCAATCCTGTGATGAGATTTGAAGCTTGATACGTTGTACCATTCAAACTATACTCTACTCCTGTCTGTGCAGTTATAGTAATGCTTCCTAATGGCATTCCACAAGTAGGTTGAGTAACACTCGCAGTTGTTGGAACTACTGGTGGAGTTGGAATTGTATTAATTGTTGTTGCAGACCCAGATGAAGTTACACAAGTGTTATCGGCTGTATTTCTAACATATAATGTATATGTCCCAGAAACTAATCCTGTGAACGTATTTGAAGCCTGATACGTTGTACCATTCAAGCTGTACTCTACTCCAGTTTGTGTTGTTATAGTAATGCTTCCTGATGGTAATCCACACGTAGGCTGAACAACACTTGCTGTTGTTGGAACTACCGGAGGAGTTGGAATTGCATTAATCGTTATTGGAGATCCAGATGGAGTCACACAAGAATTGTCAGCTGTATTGCTAACATACAAAGTGTAAATCCCCGGAGCCAATCCAGTGAAAGTATTTGAAGCCTGATAATTTGTTCCATTCAAACTATACGCTACGCTTGTTTGTGTAGTAATAGTAATACTTCCTGATGGTGTACCGCACGTAGGTTGAGTAACACTTGCAGTAGTTGGAACTACTGGAGGTGTTGGAATTGCATTAATTGTTGTTGCTGAAGACGATGAAGCTGTACAAGTGTTATCAGCAGTATTTCTAACATACAAAGTATAATTACCCGGAGCTAATCCTGTGAAAGTATTTGAAGCTTGGTAGGTTATACCATCTAAACTATACGCTACCCCAGATTGTGCTGTTATGGTAATACTTCCTGATGGTGTAACACATGTTGGCTGAGTTACCCTTTCCGATGTTGGAACTACTGGAGGGTTTGCAATTGCATTAATCGTTATTGGAGACCCAGATGAAGTTACACAAGTATTGTCCGCTGTATTTCTAACATAAAGAGTATAAGCAGTACTTGGAGCTAATCCTGAGAAAACATTCGAAGTTTGATATGTTACACCATCCAAACTATACGCTACCCCAGATTGTGTAGTTATGGTTATGCTTCCTGTTGGTAACCCACAAGTAGGCTGAACAACACTCGCTATTGTTGGAACTACCGGAGGAATAGGAACCGCTCTAATTGTTATTGCTGACCCAGATGGAGTTACACAAGTAGTATCAGCTGTATTTCTAACATACAAAGTGTAATTACCCGGAGCTAATCCGCTAAAAGCATTTGAAGCTTGATACGTTGTACCATTCAAACTATATTCTACTCCCGTTTGTGTTGTTATGCTAATACTTCCTGATGGCGAACCACACGTTGGTTGAGTAACACTTGCAGATGTTGGAACTACTGGAGGAGTTGGAATTGCATTAATTGTTGTTGCTGAGCCAGAAGAAGTTACACAAGTATTGTCCGCTGTATTTCTAACATACAAAGTGTAATTACCCGGAGCTAATCCGCTGAAAGCATTTGAAGCTTGGTAGGCTATACCATCTAAACTATACGCTACCCCAGATTGTGCTGTTATGAAAATACTTCCCGATGGTGTAGTACAGGTTGGCTGAGTAACGCTTGCCGACGTAGGAACTACTGGAGGGTTTGGAACTGCATTAATTGTTGATACTGATCCAGATGAAGCGGCACAGGTATTATCGGCTATATTTCTAACATATAAGGTATAACCTCCTGGAACTAATCCCGTAAAAGTATTTGAAGATTGATAGGTAGAACCATCCAAACTATACGCTACTCCAGATTGCGTTGTTATAACTAAACTTCCAGATGGTGTACCGCACGTAGGTTGAATAACGTTTGCCGTTGTTGGAACCACTGGAGGAGTTGGAATTGCATTAATAACTGCAGGAGTTGCTGATGAAAGCACACAAGTATTATCTAATTTATTTCTAACATACAAACTATAATTCCCTGGTACTAATCCTGAAAAAGCATTAAGATCTTGATAAACAGCACCATTTATACTATACTCAACCCCAGGTTGTGTTGCAATTACAATAGTTCCGGATTGCAAAGCACATGTTGGTTGTGTTATGCTGGCCGTCGTAGGGATTGAAAGAAAATTCATTGTGATATTTGCCTCCGAATAACAAGGTGTTAGTGCCGCTGAAGCAACAACTACAGGATTTGGATCTTTCAGATTATAATCTATGGCAGCAATCCCGTAATCTAAATTACTACTTCTTTCCGGACTTAAAAATGAATTAGTAACCGACTGACTACCATCTTCTTTGTCATACATTGTCAATGCAAAGAATTTAATATCTCCAGTTGTATAACCAATAAGAGATTTTGAAACTTCTACTTCAAAACCAAGATTATAATCATTAATCCCACTATTATTTTTATTAACACCCATTACTGCTGAAGGAAAACCTGTAGTTGCACTTCCCAAATAAGTTTTAACAGAAGCGCCGGTTCTTAATTCAATAACATTAGCATAATAATTCGTTTCAGCTGCATCTGTAGAAATAACTAAACAATAATCAGCCTGAAAATAAGAATCGAAAGTACTAGGATTAGTATTAAAAATATTAAAGGCTCTAACTAATGGATCAGAATCTGCTTCATCACCATAATTTGAAATATTGAATCCTCCATTTTTAGTATCAAGAAACAATAAAATACTTCTATTATTTAGAACTTTACCTGAAATCCCTAAAACTACTTTATCTTCCATAGCACTAATTTTCAAAGAATTTACATATCCTGTTGAAGCATTAGCAGATAATGGAGCGGAAAGAAAATTATCCTCTAAAGCTCCCGTTCCCCATGATTTCTCAGTAATAGATCCATCCATAGTAACTGCATATCTAGTCCTTACCTTAACTACTTGACCATCAGTTAAAGCATTAGTTGTAAACATTCTATTTGTTGACATGCCCTGCATTATAACACCATCAACAGAAAATTCGAATAAATCAGCTCCACCTGAAGCGGTGAACGTAACTGGTGTTCCTAAACATAAAGGGCTTGTTGAATTATTTGTAGGAGAAGCTGTCAAAGTAACTGCTGATGGCGCTACATAAATTGATGCTACCACCGGCACGCGTGTACTAATATCACTACCTGATCGACTGCGTACATAATATGTTCTAGTTGAACTAATGCTTGCACTATAAACAGTTCCAGTGTATATAGGAGTAACAGACGTTTGAGAAGTAAACCATTCAATAGTTTCAGAACCATTCGCACCAAACGCATAAACATTAACCTGCATTAAAGTAACACCATCACCACAAGAACTACCCGCAGTTGTTGAAGGTGGTGCTAGAATAGCTTTAGTTTTTAAAACTCTTGATAGTTTTTTATTTTTTTTTATTGTATCAGCAAAAACTAATTTTGAAGATATTTCAAAATTCACATTGTGTAAGTTTACAAAATCCTCTAAGTTTTTTGAACTTAATGTAAATCCAAATAACAAATGAAATAGTAAAAATAAAAGTAATTTTTTCTTCATAAACTGATTCTTTTAGTTAATACACAACAGTATAATATTTTATTTAATAAAAGTATTCTTTTATTTTCAATGAGCAAATCAAATTTTAATAAAAATTTAACCATTCAAAAATAAAGAAATTAAATGGTTATAAACTTGATTTCCAATTGAAACAGTTAAGAAACAGACCTATATCAACCACAAAAAATCCTCATCAAAACAATGATGAGGATTTAATAAAATATGACTGTCCACTTTGCGTACTACTGTTGTTTTTTATGCCACATATTTAAAAGATTTTGACAGATTTCCTTAATAAATCTCACTCACTTTTCTCTAATCTGTGCAATCTTTTGAATATGTGTTAAAAATCTTGTTTGGTATTAGTTTCGGATAGCATACGAAAATCCTCATCACATACATGATTAGGATTTAAAATAATCTGAACGAGTTCAGATGAGAGAAAGGAGTTAGCTGAATAGGCCGCTGGGGCTATAAAACAAAAAAGCCTATCTTTTCAGATAGGCTTTTCAAAGAAAGGCGACGACATACTCTCCCACATAACTGCAGTACCATCTGCGCAGGCGGGCTTAACTACTCTGTTCGGGATGGGAAGAG
>NZ_JBLVPK010000010.1:0-71437 GCF_048286535.1 Flavobacterium glucosi
ATTAGGCAAAGGCTGTCCATTAAAAACATAATCTTGGGGTTTTTCGGCTTCGATGTATTTTTTCAGCCCACGAATTAAATGTTCTGAAAGCGGTACGTAGCGGTCTTTTTTGCCTTTACCCTGCACCACTTTGAGTTGTTTTCGGTCAAAATCTAAATCCTGTAAACGCACACTTCTAGCTTCCATGCAGCGAAGTCCACAACCATAAAGCAAGCCAATGAGGATTTTATGTTTAAGCAGCTTGGCACACTGAAGCATCGCCCAAACTTCTTCCTTGCTCAAAACAACAGGGAGTTTTTTCTCATGCTTTATCGAGGGCAACCGTAAAAATTCATACGGTAAACCCTCGGATTTTAGCAAAAACCGAAGTCCATAAACACAGTGTTTAAAGTACGTTTGAGACGGTGTTTTTGACTTTTTTTGTTGGTAAAACAAGTAATCCTGTACTTGTTCAGAATCTAATTCAGTGGGGATTTTACCAAAATAAAGCGAAATAGCCGCCACATGGCGGGAATAGTTATTGAACGTGCTTTGGCTTCTTCCTAAAATGGAAACCGTACGCTCAAATCGTTGAAGTAATTCCTCAAATCCAGGAACTTCGCGCTTGGCTTGGTTGAGGATTTTGTTTTCTCTTAACGCTTCTGGATGCTTTTTTTTGTAGTCATAATATCCTATTTTAGTTATCTTCGTAAGATAATCAAAATCAACAATGGTGCTACCGAAGGTTAAGTTCAACAGCTACTACAACGGATTTGGGCAATTGGCTTTCCCGAAGTATCGGGAGGGAAGTTGGTTTTGTATTTGGGATGATTTGGCAAATCCGAAAATAGGGCTTAATTTAGTCCCAAACCCGCTGTAGTACCAGAACGTTGGCATTCATTGTAAAAAAACTGTGAAAATAAAAAATAGAATTAATATCTTAACATTATTAAAACATATAAAATATGAAAACTAAAAAAAATGAATTTTTTATTGATACTTACATTGACAAATACCAAAATTTATCTCGAAATGAAAAATTATCAATTAATTTATCAATTGGAATATTATTAGTTCTTTTTTCAATTGGTGCGATTTATAATGTAGGAAAAGCATTCGGAGAATTTTTATTTTACTTTAATAATTAAATTTCTCGTAATTTAAATTAAAAACAGTTTGAATTAAAATTAAGTAGTTTGACTTTTAGTTTGTTTTTGGAATCGTAAACTGAATTTATAGTAACAACCTAACTTTATACAGAATTTAGCAAGTTGCGGAATTGCTCACTTAATCAGAATTGAAAAAAATTGCGGAATAAGACACCCGACCGCACAGATATATTACAATCGTTAGCGCAGTTTTGCAAACTGTGCCCACAATAGTGAGAAAATAATACAAAAAGCTATGAATACTTCATGGCTTTTTGCTATTTTTAAAACAAAAATGCCAACTAAATATAAACCACGACAACTGATGACTGAATTAGAAAATAAATTAGAGGTGAATTTTTAGCTTTATTGTAGTTGCTAATTGGAATGAGCACAGTTTGCAAAACTACGCTAACAATTGTATGTAACTACTAGCGATCTAAACTTGAAAAACGCATTTGTTGGCGGGAAATTCCAATGATGTGTTGCATTCTTAAAAATAAGAATAATCTTCTTTTTATACAAGTATTTTGCTATATTTGGTGCTAGTCAACTGAAGTTTTTTCATAGACTGACGTTGTATGCAATGCTAACGAAGACCCAGACAATTCAAAATAATTTTTAAATTAAACCAAAATGAGCACTAACTTATTTCTTTGGTTATTATTAATAACTTTACCAGAAATGATATTTTCTCAATCGGCCGACTTTACCATTCAAGATGTAAAGTTTGAAAGTCAAGGCGTCACTCTTGCAGGTTCGATTTTAATGCCTAAAAAAATATTTGCAGCAGTTGTAATTGTTCATGGGTCTGATCCTGTAAAAAGAGAAATGGAGTTCGCTAAACGTCTTGCCAAAGAAGGTATTGCGGTATTGACATATGATAAACGTGGAGTTGGAGAATCAGGCGGTGTATACGTAGGACCATCTGTTGGCACGAATAATATTGACACTACTAATCTTAGTTTATTATCACACGATGCAAGTTCAGCAGTAAATACATTTCGAACCTATTTGAAAGATAAAAAAACACCAATTGGATTAGTTGGCTTCAGTCAAGCAGGATGGATAATCCCAATTGCTGCAAGTAAAAATCCACAAATAGAATTTATGGTTTTATTTAGTTGCCCTACAATTACAACTCTAGAACAGCTTCGATTTCAGTTTTATACTAATGGAAACAATAATTTTTGGGAAAATCATACAGAATTAGATGCTCGTGAGCATACTAAAAATGACCCAGACAGGTATCAATTTGTGGCGACTGACCCAAAAATTTCTCTGAATACTCTTTCAATTCCAGGACTTTGGCTTTTTGGTGAGAAAGATATACAGATTCCAGTACAGTTATGTATGGATCAATTAAATACATTGAAAGCTCAAGGCAAACCTTTCGAATACACCTTGTTTTCAGCATTAGGACACAATACTGCTTCTGGCAATAGTACAGCACCAGTGGATATTTCAATTCAGTGGATAAAACAGAAAGCTTTAAACATTAAGAAGTCTAAAGTATCAAAATAAGACACTGCCTACAACAGATTTGGGCAATAGGCTTAATGGAAAGTTGGTTTTGTATTTGGGCTGATTTGCTTCATCTGTTCGCTATCGCTCGGGTGGTTAATCCGAAAATAGGGTTTAATTTAGTCCCAAACCCACTGTAGTAACAGAAAGTTGTGTGTGATTCCCCAAAAAAATGCGGTAAGAATTTGAAAGGTTACCAAAAATTGGTAACTTAGCTGAAATTAAAATTATGGGACGCAATACTTCAATATCATTAGGAAATCATTTTGAAAGTTTTATTGAGCATACAATTAGTGATGGAAGATTCACTAATGCCAGTGAAGTTATTAGAGCCGGGCTTCGCTTATTAGAAGAAGAAGAAAATCGAGTTATTGTATTAAGAAAAGCCATAAAAGAAGGAATTGATAGTGGAATTGCTAAAGATTTTGAACCTAAAAAGTTTTTGGAATCTTTAAAAGCCAGAAAAAAGTAAATGGCAAAATATTATTTTACAAATAGAGCACTTGAAGATTTAACAGAAATCTGGGACTATACCGTAGAGGAATGGTCCGAAAACCAAGCGGAAAAATATTATAATCTTATTATGGCTTCATGCATGGATTTAGCTAGCAACCCACAACTTGGAAAATCTTATGATATTCTTTCATTAAATGTCCTAGGTCATAAATGTGGAGAACATATTATTTTCTATCGGGAAATTTTAAAAAATGAAATTGAAATCGAAAGAGTGTTACATGGAATGATGGATTTGAAGAATAAAATCTAGAGGAATGACACATAAAAGCTTCTACATCGGATTTGGGCAATAGACTTAATGAAAAGTTGGTTGTGTATTTGGGCTGATTTGCTTCATCTGTTCGCTATCGCTCGGGTGGCAAATCCGAATAATGGGCTTACTTTAGGCCAAAATTATCTAAAGTAGTCTTCCTGAAAACTATCAAATAAATAAGAAACATTTTATACATGAAAAGAATTACTGTCTTCTGTGGATCCAGTTTTGGAAACGAAAAAAATTATGAAATTCAAGCTTTCAAATTGGGACAAATAATGGCCGAAAATAATTATGAACTCGTTTATGGCGGTGCAAAAGTAGGACTTATGGGAAGTGTTGCAGATGGCGTTTTAAATCATAACGGAAAAGTATTTGGTGTTTTACCAAGTTTTTTGATGAACAAAGAAATCGCACACGATAGATTGACCGAATTATTCATCGTAGAAAGTATGCATGAGAGAAAAACCAAAATGAATGAACTTAGTGATGGTATAATTGCCTTGCCTGGTGGATTTGGAACTCTGGAAGAATTTTTCGAAATGCTGACTTGGTCGCAACTTGGACTCCATAAAAAGCCAATCGGAATTTTGAATGTCGATGGCTTTTATGATTTGCTGCTGGAATTTGTTGCAAACATGGTTGATAAAGGTTTTCTAAAACCAACCAATCAGCAAATGATACTAGTGAGTGATAATGCAACCGATTTACTTGACAAAATGGAAAATTATGTCGCTCCCGAAGTTGGAAAATGGATTAAAAAAGGAAATGAATAATCCCGAGAATCAAAACTTTAATTGTTGCACTCGCATACAAAAAGCGGTTAGTTCCATTTTCGAATTGTATTTAAGAATTTCTTGCTAATTGGGACTCCCATTCAAACTAATTCAACAAATGAATAACAATCAAAACGCGGTTAGCACATTATTAGCCGAATATAAAAAAGCGATTGTAGAATTGCAGCACGTAATTTATGAAATTTCACAGGAGGACTTAACATTTACAGTGGATCATGTGACAACTAATCCGGATTGCAAATCCATTCAAACGGTATTTTCACACGTGGTGAGTTCCTGATATTCTTATTGTGTCTACATTCAGAATTTTAAAAACAAGAATAGCATCCGTCCTGAAAAAGTAAATCGGAGTTCCATTGCTGACTATATAAACGATTTAGATAACGTTCTAAAATTCACACAGGAAACATTTGCAACTATTGAGGATGATGCACTTGATGAATGGGATGCTTCAAAGAAAATTAGGACTTCTTGGGGACAACTTTATGACATCGAACAATTAATGGAACATGCAATAGTTCCTATTTTACGCCATAGGAGAAAAATTTAAAACCATAATTGAACAACTGCACTAAACCGCAAGCAACTGTGCAGTAGTTTGTTTTTATGTTTTAAAATAATATATTTAACTCGTTGGGTGTAATTAAAAAAAATCAATTAATCTTAAATAAAAAAATTAAACCACATAGAAACATAGAAATAAAGAGTCATATATCCCAATTCTTGGGTTCACATAGCTATGGTTTTCTCTAAAGAAGTGAAACGCCTTCCAAAATATTAAAATCTATGTTTCTATGTGGTTAACAAATTGAATTACACCCAACGAGTAATATATTTGCTTAAATTAGCCTTAAAAACGAGTAAGACGATTATTCAAACCAAAAAATACGAACAATATGAAGTGGACAGCCTCTTTTTTTCTTATCCTAATTATCAACATGGCAAGTTACAGCCAGAAGATTGATGAAGCTGCAGTTATAAAAAAACTACTGGAAAAAGAATCCGCAACATGGAGAGCTGCCGATAGTAAAGGGCATACGGAGTGCTGGCACATTCAACCCTACAGCCGAATATTGATTTCGACTGCAGATGGGATAACCCTTGATATCCCTCCAACTGCTATGATTAACACAAATCCTAGTGCCATGGGAAATGGCGGTTTTTCTGTAAATACAAATTATAAAATGAGTATTAATGGAAACAGCGCCTGGGTAAGCCATGACGAAGAATCTACAGCTAAGGATGGTAAAAAAACCTTTTCCTATGAAATCCGATTATTAGAAAAAATAAAAGGACAATGGAAATTAGTGGGTCAATCCATCCACCTGTATAATCCAAAATAATTTGCTAAACTTCATTTGCAACGAATTTTATCTGTTTTAGTCTTCACTAAATACATATTGCTATGCCTGAATATTTCAAAAAACATTTAAATTTCAATCCAAAAAAGAGCCCTTCTGCACTGAGTTCCGATTAAAATCACCCGAAACAGAACACAAACACAAACACCTGTTTACTAAACACTTAAATAAAAAATATCGAAATAAAAAATATTTTTTATGCCAATAAAATAATTATTTGTTTAAATTTACAGTATTGGTTTAAACAGGCAGGAACACCTACTACCTCTTCTTTTAAACTTGATATGTAAATTTCAAACCTACTTCTGAATTACAAAATTTACTATCGTATTAACTAAAAATTCGCCCCAATAATTTTCTATTTTTTCTTATCCGGCATGCCAATATTGGTCTGTTCATACTAAAAAAACATATGAAATGGGGAAGTACAAATACATACTGTTTTTTGACCAAATTGGTATTGATGCCATTGGTAAAGTTGGTGGCAAAAACGCCTCTCTCGGCGAAATGTACAATCAGCTCAATCCAATAGGGATCAGTATTCCTAATGGGTTTGCAGTTACAGCTGAAGGATACCGTCTTTTTAGGAAAATGAATACTCTGGAAAAACCATTGAAGGATTTATTATTTTCATTAGATACACAACACTATTCCAATCTTTCTTCCATTGGAGAAAAAGCCAGAAACCTTATTTTATCGGCTGCCATTCCTGATGAAATTCGGGATGAAATTTACGCTGCCTACCAATCCCTTAGTGAACAATGCAACAGCACTAATCTTGATGTAGCCGTTCGAAGCAGTGCTACGTCTGAGGATTTACCCACAGCGAGTTTTGCAGGACAAATGCAATCGTTTTTAAACATCAACGGTGATGAACAATTATTGGATGCCGCTCACCGCTGTTTTGTATCCTTGTTTACAGATCGAGCCATCAAATACCGTCATGACATGGGTTTTGCTGCATTAGACATTGCCATTTCTGTTGGCATACAGCAAATGGTACGAAGCGATAAAGCTTCGTCCGGCGTCGCGTTTACCATCGATCCCGACAGCGGTTTTGAAAACACCATCATCATCAACGGATGTTGGGGATTAGGGGAAAATATTGTTCAGGGAACAGTGACGCCAGATGAATGGATGGTTTTTAAACCTACTTTAGAAAATCCGGATTTAAATCCCATTCTGAAAAGACAGTGCGGGAGAAAAGAATTCACGATGATTTATGCTGAAAAATCAGAAAGTTCATCGGCAGAGAACACCATTACGAACACCGATACATCTTTCGAAAAACAAAACCAGTTTTCGCTAACAAATAAAGAGGTCGTTGCGCTCTCCCAATGGTGTTCTAAAATTGAGAAACATTATAAAAAACCAATGGATATTGAATGGGCAAAAGACGGTTTGAATAACCAACTCTACATCGTTCAGGCCCGACCGGAAACTGTTCATGGAAAAGCGAATAAACATGTTCGGGAAATCTACAAACTCAAAGAAAAAAGCACACTTTTGACACAAGGAATTGCACTTGGCGATAAAATTGCTGCTGGAAAAGCGCGCATTCTAAGCAGTCCGCAAGAAGGCGATTTATTGCAAAATGGTGAAATCATAGTAACCGATTTGACTAATCCGGATTGGGATCCTATTATGAAAAGAGCCTCAGCAATTATCACCAACAAAGGCGGACGCACCAGCCATGCAGCGATTGTTGCCCGAGAACTGGGAACCGTTGCAGTAGTAGGTTGCGGAAACGCTACTTCCATGATAAAAAATGGTCAGGAAATTACCGTTTCCTGTGCTGAAGGCAAAGAAGGAAACATCTACGACGGAAAATTGAAATGGGAAGTGTCAGAACAAGATTTCAGTAAACTTGAAATGCCAAAAACAGCGCCCATGCTTATTCTTGCCGATCCTGAAAGAGCGTTTGAACTAAGTCATTATCCCAATCAAGGCGTAGGTTTGATGCGAATGGAATTTGCCATTTCCAATACTATTAAAATTCATCCGCTGGCGTTGTGCGAACCTGAAAAAATAACAGATAAGAAAATTATTGCTGAAATAGCCGCAATGACAAAAGGCTATGAAGATCCTAAAAACTATTTTATTGATAAACTGGCCGAAGCTGTAGCAATGGTTGCCGCCGCCTTTTATCCAAAAGAGGTTATTGTTCGAATGAGTGATTTTAAAAGTAATGAATATGCCAACCTCATCGGTGGGAAATATTACGAGCCCGATGAGGAAAACCCCATGATTGGTTTTCGTGGTGCTTCACGTTATTACAGTGATTTCTATCGAAAAGGTTTTGCTTTAGAATGCGAAGCCATGAAAAAAGTAAGAAACGAAATGGGGCTGCACAATGTAAAACTGATGATTCCTTTTTGCAGAACCGTTGAAGAAGGTGAAAATGTGCTTACTGAAATGTCTAAAAACGGATTGGTGCAAGGCATCAACGAATTACAGGTATATGTCATGATTGAGATTCCGAGTAATGTATTAATGGCCGATGAATTTGCAAAACTCTTTGACGGATTTTCTATTGGTTCCAATGATTTAACACAACTCACATTAGGTTTAGACCGCGATTCCGCACTGGTAAGTTATTTGTTCAGCGAAGAAAATCCTGCTGTCAAATCTTTAATTAAAGAAACGATTCGGGTTGCCAAACGTTTTGAAATAAAAGTGGGATTGTGCGGACAGGCTCCGAGCGATCTCCCCCAATTTGCCAAATTTTTAGTGAACGAAGGCATTGACAGCATCTCGTTTAATCCAGATGCTTTGATAAAAGGAATTGAAAATATTTTGGAAGCGGAAAAGAAAACAAAAAGGAAAATTTTAATGTAAATCGATTAATTATGGATGCAACATTCAAAAATAGCAGCTTTTGAATGTTTTAAACTAGGAGTCAGAGTCAATATCGTTTGCCCCGGAGTGATCCAAACGCCAATGATGGATCGACTTACCGGAAAACCGAAAGAAGCAATAGAACAGTTTACAGGGTTAGAGCCAATAGGACGTTTTGGCAAACCCGAAGAAATAGCAAATGCAGTGGTCTGGATGTGTTCAGACGAAGCTTCTTTTGTAACTGGACATGCGATGGCAGTAGAAGGCGGATTTGTAGCACAATAATTTTAGAGTTTTAATACCACTAAAAAATGTATAGGATGTATACTTACGAAGTAAATCTAAAATGGTCCGACAAAAGGAAAGGGATGTTAAGTTCTCCCGTTTTGCTTCAAAATATTGAAGTTGCGACACCTCCTGAATTACCTAAAGGAATGGAGAAAATTTGGTCTCCAGAGCACCTGTTTGTTGCTGCAATAAACAGTTGTCTATTAACTACTTTCCTGTCGATTGCCGAAAACTCAAAACTGCAGTTTATAAGTTTTGAGAGTAAATCGACTTGTAATGTCGATAAAATTAATGGGAAACATACCATAACCGAAATCATTCTTCAACCCAAACTCGTCATCCATTATTCCCAAAAACCAGAACGGGCAAAACATATTTTGGAAATGAGTGAAAAGGCCTGCTTGATTTCTAATGCCGTTAAAACTACCATTCGGTTAGAGCCAGAAATAATTATTGAGTATAATCTTGTTCCGCTTGGCAATTCATTTTAGAATAGCATTCAGAAAGCATTTCCATAAAACAAATCATAATTATGTGTGTCCTTGATTTCAATAGTAGCACAAAACAAAATAACGAGTCAGAAACTGATTTAAAAAAGAGAATTCATGGATGCGAAAAAAGGACTTTTACTTCTGTACCAAATGCTGCTCATTCGACGATTTGAAGAGAAAGCTGCTGAGTTGTACACTAAGTCCAAAATCAGGGGATTCCTGCATTTATATATTGGTAAAGAAGCCACCGCCGTGGGAGTATTGCAGGCTTTAACGGATGATGACATTGTGCTAAGTAGCTATCGGGAACATGGTCATGCTTTGGCACGCGGTATTGATCCTGACCTAATCATGGCAGAAATGTATGGAAAAATAGAAGGCTGCAGCAGAGGTCGAGGGGGTGCAATGCATCTTTTTGATGTCTCAAAAAAATTTTACGGAAATAATGCTGTCGTGAGTGGCAATCTTTCAATAGCTGTTGGAATGGCATTGGCATCCAAAAAACAAAATAAAAACAATATCACCTGTTGCTTTTTTAGCGAAGATGATATTACCAAATGTGAATTTCAGGAAGCGCTGAACTTAGCAACACTTTGGAAAGTTCCTGTTTTATTTATTTGTGAAAACAATCTATATGCTTCGGGTAGCACTGTCCGGTATTCGCACACTGCAACAGGAACAGAAAAAAAAGGCATTGCATCTTCAGCCGTTGATGGTATGAATTTAATAAAAGTAATGCAGGCTGCCAATGCAGCTGTAGAAAAAATAAAAAGTACCGAAAAACCCTATTTACTGATTTGTAACACCTATCGTTTTAGAGCATACTCCATGTTTGATGTCGAATTATACCGTGCAAAAAAGAAAGTAGAGGAATGGAAAAGACAAGATCCAATTCCGCAATTTGAGCAGTTTCTTTTACAACAGCAATGGATTACAGAAAGTGAGATTGCTGGTTTTGAAAGTAAAATAAAAACAAAAATCCAGAGAGCACTAGATTTTGCAGAAGAAAGCGCCCGGGAACCATTAGAGCAATTGACAAAATTTATTTACACCGAAATTTAAATTAGAAACATTAAAATCAGAAACATTATGAAAAACTTTACACTAAACTCTTTAAAAAAAAACAGTATGGAAGACATACAATTTTGTCAAAGTTGCGGTATGCCACTAATTGCAGAAAAACTAAAAGGAACTGAAAATAACGGGATTAAAAGCAATGACTATTGCAAGTATTGCTATGTAAACAGTGATTTTAAAAATCCAGAAATGAATCTCGATGACATGAAAAATGTTGTAAAAACATATATGGAAAAAAGAAAATTGCCCAATTATATGATTCAAAAAGCCGTAAATGTTTTACCTGCATTAAAACGTTGGAAATGCATACAACAATAATTATTTCTCTCTTGAAAAACAGTATGACTACACTAACCATCACCTATCGAGAGGCTCTGAATCAAGGGCTTCGCGAAGCATTGCAAAATGATGAACGTGTCTTTTTGATGGGTGAAGATGTGGGCCGCTACGGAGGAGCCTTTGCGGTAAGCAAAGGATTATTACAGGAGTTTGGAGAAGACCGCATTATGGATGTCCCACTTTTAGAAGCAGGTTTTGTGGGAGCCGGAATTGGAGCGGCAATCGCTGGAATGAAACCTATTATTGAAATAATGACCGTCAATTTCGGTTTGTCCGCAATGAACCAAATCGTGAATAATGCGGCCAGATTACAGCACATGTCGGGTGGACAATTGAATGTGCCACTAATTATACGGATGGGAAGCGGTAATGGACGCTTGTTGGGAGCACCACATTCGCATTGCTGGGAATCCTTTTATGCGCACATTCCTGGATTAATTGTTCTCGCAGTGGGAACGCATGAGGATGCAAGAAGTATGCTGCATGCTGCTCTGCAAAGTTCTGATCCCGTGCTCTTGTTTGAATATACGATGCTGTTGAATCTAGAAAAAGAGATTGCAACTGATTTACCAATTGCCTCTCTCTCTAAAGCCAAAGTGCTACGAGAAGGAAAGGACATTTCAATTATCACCTACGGAACAGGAGTGTATAAAAGTTTAGAGGCTGCTGCCGAATTAGCTTCCGTTGGGATTGATGCTGAAGTCATTGATCTACGGGTTTTACGGCCATTGGATGAAGCCACTTTCTTAGCTTCGATTGCCAAAACGCATCGGGTGCTGATAGTCGAAGATGCTTGGCGTTCCGTAAGTATTTCCTCAGAAGTAAGCGCACGGATTATGGAAAACGGATTTTATGACTTACTTGCCCCAGTACAACGATTGTGTGGCATTGAAGTCCCTATTCCCTACCCTTTACATTTAGAAGAAGCTGCCATTCCTCAAAAAAATGATATCATAAGTACCGTAAAAAAGATGATTTATCGGAATTGATTTTTTTGATAAAAAGTACTAATTTGAGAAGCAACAGAAGCTTCTTTTCACCCCTTAATACTTCTGATTAAAAAGAGCTTAGCTTCCTTAAATTTAAAAATAAGAATTAAAATTCCTGAAACAAGTTTGTTTAAAATTCACTACCTTAACAAGTATTTTTTTAGAACTGAAAAACAACAAAAATGAAAGTATTAATCTATAGCATATTTGGTTTTGACAAAGCTTTTCTAGAAAAAGCAGCACACGGTAATCACGAATTATTTTTTACGGAGCAGCCTTTGAATGAAAGTACCGTTGACCTTGCTGAGGGATTTGATGCTGTTTCACTTTTCACTTCTGATGATGCTTCAGAAACAGTATTGCAAAAACTATATACTTGTGGTGTAAAATATATTGCCCTGCGTTCCGTAGGCTACGATCATGTTGATTTGGCCCGAGCAAAATCATTAGCGATGAAAGTTGCAAATGTTCCTGCATATTCGCCTTACGCTATTGCTGAACTCGCAGTAGCACTATTATTGGCATTAAACAGAAAACTGGTTTTAGGTCAGACGTTAATGCAAATTGGCGATTACCGTTTGGATCATTTGGTAGGTTTTGATTTGCATGGAAAAACAATAGGTATTGTAGGAACTGGAAAAATAGGTGCTGCATTTGCAAAAATAATGCATGGTTTTGGTTGTAAAATAATAGCCTTTGATGTTAAAGAGAACAAGGAACTCATGGATGAAATTCCAATTACTTACGCATCACTCGGAGATTTATGTGCCACTGCAGATGTGATATCCATACATTATCTGCTCAATGGGACAACAAATCATCTGTTTAATAAAAATATATTTTCATTAATGAAAAAAGGAGTGATTTTTATTAATACTGCTCGTGGAGGAATCGTAAACACCAAAGATTTATTAGAAGCAATCGAAAATAAAACCATTGGCGCAGCAGGCTTAGATGTTTACGAAAAAGAGAAACCTATATTTTTTCAAGATCATACTGATACTCCAATAAATGATGATTTGTTTTTAAAACTTCGTTCCCTTCCTAATGTGATGATTACTGGACATCAAGGTTTTTTGACAAATGAGGCATTAGAGGGAATTGCACATACTACGATTGCTAATTTAAATGCTTGGGCCTATAACGGTATCTCTGGAAATGAGGTGAACTGATACCCGCTTTACATTCATTCATTGAACGAATGTATTTTTTATTGCTTGTTTTTTTTTTCTAATCATGCTGCGGTTAATAGTATTAAAAACTCAAAAGATGAAAGGATCCTTTAAACTCGGAAAAGTATCTGGTATTGGAATATTCGTACACTGGACATTCTCTCTACTTATTTTGTTTATCATTTTCATGAACTACAAATCAGGGCAAAATGCGACTCAGACAATATGGTCTTTAGTGTTTATTTTATGCATATTCGTTACTGTTTTATTACACGAACTGGGTCATGCTTTAGCAGCAAAAAGATACAATATAAAAACCAAAGACATCACCCTTTTACCTATTGGCGGATTGGCTCGATTAGAGCAAATACCAGAAAAACCATCTGAAGAATTAATAGTCGCTTTTGCGGGACCTTTGGTAAATATCGCGCTGGCCTTTATGACGGGGGTTTTCATTACAATTCCAGATACTTCAGAGCAATTAATGGTCGAATTATCTAACGGTATAAATGCTTCTAATTTTTTACTTAACTTTTTTTTAGTCAATTTCTGGTTGGCAATTTTTAATTTAATTCCTGCTTTCCCTATGGATGGCGGCAGGATTTTACGGGCACTGTTATCATTCAAATTACAAAGGCATGTTGCCACAAGAATTTCGGCACGGATAGGACAACTATTGGCAATGGGATTCATTATTGTTGGATTTTTCACTTCTCCCTTTTTAGTTTTTATCGGTATTTTTGTGATTATTGGAGCTCAGGTTGAAGCAGATTATACGGAGTCCAAGTTCCTCTTAAAAGGCTTTAAAGTCCATGATGTTGTCATGAAACAATACCCGACGATTGATGCAAATGATACTGTAAAAACAGCGGTTGAATTAGTATTGGACAGCCAAAACAAGAATTTCCTGGTTACTGAAGAAGGCATTCCGGTAGGAACGCTGAATCGGGACCAAATCATTATAGCCCTTTCAAAAAAAGGAGATGCTGAATTTATTTACAACGTCATGGACCGAAATTTGGTTTACCTCGACAGCGATTCTTTTTTAGAAAAAGTTTTTGAGCTCATTCAACTCAATAAATCAAGATTAATGCTCGTTATGGAAAATAATAAAGTTGTTGGTATCTTGGATGTTGAAAATATGATGGAATTTCTTTTAATTAACGAAGTAAAAATAAATAAAGTCCATGATAGAAAGTAAAAATAGCCTTAGTGTTCCAAAAAATCTGGAGCTTGTTTACAGTGGCGAAGATTATTTTTCTCGTTTAGAAGCTATTATTCGTAATTCGCAGTTTGAAATTCACCTGCAAATGTATCTCTTTGAAAACGATGCAACCGGAAATAGAATTATTAAAGCATTAAAAGAAGCCGCTTTGCGTAAGGTTCAGGTTTATGTCCTTTTGGATGGTTTGGGGTCTTTATCATTTCCCTCAGAAATACTAAAAGAAATGAGACAAAGCGGTATAAACATTCGTTTTTTCGCTCCTTTATTTTCAACCTATACCTTTTATCTTGGCAGAAGACTACACCGAAAAGTTATTGTTGCTGATGCAAAAGTCGTGCTTATTGGCGGTATAAATGTAGCCGATAAATATTGTGGTTCGAATACAGAAGCTCCTTGGCTCGACTATGCTGTTCAATTAAAAGGAGAAATTGCCGAACCGCTTCAAAAATTATGCAGCGATATCTATTTAAAAAAAAGACGTTTTCATAACAAAAAAATAAAATCTCCTTTTCTGGTTCAGGAAGACGCCATGGTTCGTATTCTTCAGAATGATTGGTTAAAAAACAAAAATGAGATTTGTGATGGCTATATAAAATCCATTAGAAATGCCAAAAAAGAGATCATTATTGTGGGAAGTTATTTTCTGCCTGGGATTCGAATCATTCGAGCCTTGAAAAAAGCATCTAAAAGTAAGGTTAAAATTAAATTAATTCTTTCCGGAAAATCAGATTTACCGCTCACCAGGCGCGCTACCTGCTTTCTCTATGACAAACTGCTTAACTATAATATTGAATTGTACGAATGGGACCAATCCATCTTACATGGAAAAGTGGCAGTAGTAGATGGCAATTGGACCACAATAGGATCTTTTAATTTGAATAATCTAAGTTCGTACGGAAGCCTTGAAATGAATGTTGAAATAAATTCTGATTTATTTTCTAAAATGTTTCAAGCACACCTCCTCGCAATTATTGCTCAATGCCAAAGCATAACACCTCAATCACTAAAAATAAAGAACAATCTATTTGCAAAATCCATTAACTTTCTTTCGTATTGCGTTACCCGTATAATAGAAATAATTGTCACTTATACTCCTTATAAGCGATTCAATAATTGATTTATAAAATGGAGATCAAGGGTTAAAAGTATTTTTGTGTAAAAAACAAAAAAGTATATTCTGTTTCTAAAATCAAAATTATTGTTGATAAAATTATCCTTATTAGTACTGTTAATAAATTATTTTTAATTAACTTTATATATGATTTTAATCATTTAAGACATTAGTAATAAGTACTTTATATAAAAAAAAGCAATGAAGCCACACCACCTAAAAACTAAAAAAAAAGAGGATTGGATTCAAAAAGATTTGGAGAGTAAAATTCCCAAATTAAGCAGTAAAACAGCGTTTATTCCCAGTCAGGATGAATTATTTTTTTAGTTCATTTCTCAACGAAATTTGTTAGCTCAGGTTAACATCGGAGCCGTGAGTCACTGCTCTGTAATTGAATGTTCTTTCAAGCACCAGGTTTAAAAGATTCTCCGCAGAGCTCCGAACTTTTAAACCGGTATTCTTAATCGGGGTTAGGGACAGAATAGTCCCTACTCCATTAACGATTTCAACGCTATGGATTTTACTCAATACAAAGAAACCTTTACCGAAAAATCACATAAACTAGGCTATTCCCCGACCAATATCCAACGTTGTCTGGATTATGCCGAAGTATTATTCACACATGACGTACCGGTTATTTACAATCCAACCCATTTATCACTTTTGGTGGGATACAAGAAAGAATACTTAAAAAAAGCGGCAGTTTATCCCCGCTATTTTTACCGTGATTTTGAGATTTCAAAAAAAAATGGCACAAAACGACTTATTTCTGAACCGCTTCCAAGCTTGAAAGAAATCCAAATCTGGATTTTGAGAAATATCCTCAATAGAGTTCCCATAAGCCCTTTTGCGAAAGCATACAAAACCAATGTAAGCCTTCTAGAAAACCTGAAATTCCATAAAAATCAGTCTAAAGTATATACATTAGACTTAGAAAATTTCTTCCAATCAATCACTATTCAATTAGTTGAAAAAGAGTTTCATCAATTGGGATATTCTAAAATGGTATCGAGACTGCTCTCCAAATTATGTACCCGAGACAGAACTTTGCCTCAAGGTGCACCCACAAGTCCGTATCTTTCGAATTTAATTTTTAAAGATGCCGATGCGGAGATTGCCGCTTACTGCAAATTGCATAAAATAAGATATACCCGTTATGCTGACGATATGAGTTTTTCGGGGGATTTTGAGGAAAATAAACTGCTCCATGAAGTTATTCAAACTGTTGAAAAATTAAACCTTCGCATCAATAAAAACAAGACTAAACTCATGACGGCCAATACACGCCAAACCGTGACTGGTATTGTTGTGAATGAAAAACCGCAAGTGGCATTCCACAAACGCAATGATTTAAGACAAGCCATGTATTATATCAAGAAATTTGGTTTAGAGGAACACCGCGAATACAAAGAAATTAACCAAAAAAATTATCTCGAACATTTATTTGGGAAAATAAATTTTGTACTACAAATAAATCCAAAAGACATCGAATTTTTAGAGTATAAATCTATATTGAAAGATTTAAAAAAGAAACAGAATTTAAAAGCTATGGAAGACGAATTATTACCAATATAAGAATTGAAAAACATTCTTGGTAAAAAAAATATTTCATAAAAACTCCTTTTCGAGTTTTTTTTATTTTCACAAACACTTGAAATAAAGCTATTTGCTGCTGTTTTAATACCTAAAATTAATTAAATTTGATAGCGCAAAATGTTTAAAAATCACAATCATTTGTGCTGTCTTTTCATGCATATTGATATTGATAAAAGCAAGATTACAAAGTCCGTATGTCTTTAAAACCTATCAAATAATTAAAAAATAACACCTCATGAAAAAAATAACAACCATTATCACAACACTATTTTTCTCTACTTTTATGTTGGCACAAACAACATGGAAAGCAGATCCAATGCACTCAAAACTTACTTTTAGCACCGTGCATCATGGTATTTCGGATATAGCGGGATTATTCAAAAAATTTGAGATAACCGCAACAACTAACAAAACCGATTTTAGCGATGCAGTATTTGAACTTTCCACTGATGTTAACTCTATTGACACCGAAGTGGAAATGCGTGATAATCATTTACGAAGTGCTGATTTCTTTGACGTAGAAAAATATCCAGAAATGACTTTTAAAAGCATCTCCATAAAAAAAATCGGAAAGAATAAATATAAACTTATAGGTACGCTCACATTGCATGGTATAACAAAACCGGCAATAATTACGATGTGGTATAGAGGAACTATAGTGAATGAGCAATCAAAAGCAATCACTGCAGGCTTCCAGTTTAGCGGAGTTTTAAAACGTTCTGAATTTAATGTAGGTTCCAAATTCCCTTCGAAAATGATTAGTGATGAAGTACAAATTAAAGCAGATTGTGAGTTCATTAAACAGTAAATACCTCCGATTAAAATATTAATAAAGCCTACAAATTATATAAAAACAATCCAGATGGCATTTATAGACTATTACAAGATTCTTGAAGTAGATAAAAAAGCATCCGAAGCCGAGATTAAAAAGGCCTATCGAAAACTGGCCCGTAAATACCATCCCGACTTAAATCCCAACGATAAGGAAGCCGAAAGAAAATTTAAGGAAATCAATGAGGCTAATGAAGTATTGAGCCACGCCGAGAATCGTAAAAAATATGATGACTACGGCGAAAACTGGCAACATGCGGAGGAATTTGAAAAATCAAAACAACAACAGCACTATAATAGAGGTGGCCAACAAGATAGTTTTGGAGGAGAAGGATTCAGTAGCGGCGGAGATTTCTCTGATTTTTTTGAGTCTATGTTTGGAGGTCGCACGTCAGGAAATGGAGGTCGTCGCAGTGCACAGTTCAAGGGTCAGGATTTTAATGCTGAACTGCATCTTGACCTAAAAGACGTGTACACCACCCACAAACGCACCTTGACAATTAACGGTAAAAACATCCGTATTACTATTCCTGCCGGAGTCGAAAATGGCCAGCAAATAAAAATTAGCGGGCTTGGTGGTGATGGCGCTGGCACTGGCCCAAAAGGAGATTTGTACATTACTTTCACTATTGAAAATCATACTAACTTTAAGTTAGACAAACACAACCTCTACTCTACTGTTCCCTTAGATTTATATACTGCCATATTGGGAGGCGAAATCACTGCTGATACTTTTGACGGAAAAGTAAAACTAACCGTAAAACCAGGAACTCAAAACGGAACAAAAGTAAAACTGAAAGGAAAAGGATTTCCTGTCTATAAAAAGGAAGGGGAATTTGGAGATTTATACATTACCTATCAAGTGCAAATACCCACAAATATTACCGAAAAAGAAAAAGAATTATTTACGGAACTCACAAAGTTAAGAACATCATGAACATAGAAAGCCTCATACCGATACCTGCATTATGCATTCATTATAAAGTAGAACTTTCCTTTTTTGACAACCTCAGCGAAATGGGTTTGCTCGAAATAAAAACAATCGAAGAAACACAATATATCCATCCGAATGCCATCTATGAAATAGAGAAAATGATACGCATCCATCAGGAATTAGATATTAATATGGAAGGAATTGATGTGGTGTTTAATCTATTGCAAAAAATTGATGCTTTGCAAAATGAGCTTGTTTCCACTAAAAATAGATTGCGTTTGTATGAAAATTGAGATTTAATAATCCCAATATCCTTTTACTGAATGTAAAAAGTAAAAAATATGAACTGGCATTTACTACCGCTATCAGAAATAACACAGTTGCTAAATACAACTCCATCCGGTATTGATGATACTTCGGCGTCAGAACGCTTGTGCGAACATGGGAAAAATCAAATTGAAGATAAAAAGAAGAAGACAATTCTACAGATGGTGCTTTCTCAGTTATCTGATTTTATGATTCTCATCCTCATTGCAGCGGCAATTATCTCAGGCATAATAGGTGATCTTACGGATACAATAATTATTCTTGCTATCATTATTATTAATGCCACTGTAGGATTAATCCAAGAATATCGGGCTGAAAAAGCAATGGAAGCATTAAAGAATATGGCAGCAAACCATGCCCGTATTTTACGTGAAGGAAAAACAATTGATCTTCCAGCATCGGATATTGTTCCTGGTGATGTAGTGGTGCTCGAAGCGGGAAATGTTATTCCTGCTGATGTCCGTTTTTTTGAAACCCATCAAATAAAAGTAGATGAATCAGCACTTACGGGCGAATCAAACAATGTAGAAAAAAATCCAGAGGAACTTCCCGAAGGAAATTATGCGCTTGGCGACCAAACTAATATGGGCTATAAAGGAACCTATATTACCAATGGTCGGGCGTTGGCTTATGTTGTTGCAACAGGAATGCATACGGAGCTTGGACACATCGCAAAAATGATTCAAACTGATGAAACCTCAACGCCTTTACAAAAGAGGTTAGCAGCTTTTGGCAAACGATTATCAGTAATTATACTTATTATCTGTGCTATAATTTTCTTAATCGGATGGTTGCGGGGAGAATCTGTTTTGACAATGTTAATTACTTCTATTTCACTCGCTGTTGCTGCAATTCCTGAAGCTTTACCCGCATTAGTTACGATTGCACTTGCTTTTGGTGCCAAAAAATTAGCTAAAAGCAATGCCTTAATTCGAAAATTACCGGCTGTGGAAACTTTGGGTTCCGTCACTTACATCTGTTCTGATAAAACAGGAACTCTTACGTTGAATAAAATGACCGTGCAGGAAATTTTTGAAACATCAGATACAAAGTATGAGCCTTTTTTTAAAGAAAAAAACATATTGCTCCACGCTATCGCTTTAAATAATGATGTTACAAAAGAGGATAACGGAAAATGGTTAGGAGATTCAACTGAGCTGGCATTGGTACAATATGCATCCGATAAAAATTTGAATCGCTCAGATTTAGAACTAAAATTGCCCAGAATTGCAGAATTGCCTTTCGATTCTAAAAGAAAATGCATGACTACAATGCATCAAACCCAAAATTCTAATGGTGAAATTATCGTGATTACAAAAGGGGCTGTCGATGTATTGTTTCATAAACTGAATGACAATCAAAAATCACGTATACCTGAATTTGAACGTAAGGTCAACGAAATGGCCGAAAAAGGATATCGGGTTTTAGGGTACGCCATGAAAACACTTTCGTCTTTACCGGATACTTCGCATGCTAATTTGATAGAAAATGAGTTAACACTCATTGGGTTTGTAGGCATGATTGATCCCCCACGAGAAGAAGCAAAACAGGCAGTTTCTGAATGTAAGGAAGCCGGTATTATTCCGGTAATGATTACAGGTGACCACAAACTGACTGCCAAAGCAATTGCCGAAAAATTAGGCATTATTGTCACGGATGACGACCTCGTTTTAACGGGTTCAGAACTAACAGCATTAACACAAAGTGAGTTTGTAAAAATTGTCGAAAAGGTAAAAGTATATGCCCGTGTAAATCCGGAACAGAAACTAAGAATCATTAATGCTTTACAATCCAAAAATCATTTTGTAGCAATGACTGGCGATGGTGTAAATGATGCTCCGGCTTTAAAAAATGCTGATATTGGTATTGCTATGGGAATCAACGGAACCGAAGTTTCTAAAGAAGCCTCGCACATGATTTTATTGGATGATAATTTTGCTACCATTATTATTGCGGTTAAATACGGCAGAAAAATATTTGACAACATTCTAAAATTTATCAAATACATTATGACAGGAAACTCAGGCGAAATATGGGCGATTTTTTTAGCTCCATTTTTTGGGTTACCCATTCCGCTATTGGCAATTCACATTCTGTGGATTAATCTGGTAACGGACGGTTTACCTGGATTAGCACTAGCCTCTGAACCATCTGAAGCAAATATTATGAAACGATCCCCCAGAAATCCGAAGAAAAATATTTTTTCAAACGGGATGGCATTACACATTTTATGGATTGGTTTTTTGATGGGTTGCGTCACCATAGGAATGCAGGCCTACGCTATATATAACGCCAATGCTCATTGGCAAACGATGGCTTTTACGGTGCTTTGTTTTAGTCAATTAGGACATGTAATGGTCATTCGTTCCGGGCGTGAATCTATATTCAAAATTGGTTTTTTTTCTAACAGACCTATGGTTGGTGCCCTATTGATAACTATTGTTCTTCAATTTATGATTATTTACATACCTTTCTTTAACGAAATTTTTAAGACCCAACCTTTATCTTTATATGAACTGGGACTAACCTTAGCGGCATCAAGCATCGTATTTTGGTCTGGAGAAATAGAAAAATGGATTAAAAACAGACGTTACAATACCATTTAATCTCTCAAATTCCTGTGTTTTTTTGATTTGTAAATAAATTCAGGACTTTAATAAACAAAGAGATAAAGAGTGGTATTTAAGAAAGTAACTGGATTTATTTAATCATTTTTTTTCGACAACACCCTCAAAAAAACAACCTGACAACCTATTTAAATACTGGTAATCAGGTAAATAATCGTATATTTGAGTAGCTTTTTTTCTATTAAAAATTAATTCATTTGCTAATGAATAGTATTTTTAAAATAATCGAATTGTTTAAAAGTTTTTTACTTGAAGTTGGCGAACTCTCCTATTTTGCCGGGCGTTTTTTTAAAGAAGCTTTTAAAAGCCCTTCGGAATTCAAAGAGTTCCTTAGACAATGCTTTTATATGGGAAATCGTTCCTTGTTGCTTGTTGCAGTTACAGGATTTATCATTGGTTTAGTATTCACTTTACAATCACGTCCCACATTACAGGAATTCGGAGCCGTTTCCTGGATGCCGTCAATGGTAAGTATTTCACTTATCAGAGAAATTGGGCCCATCATAACAGCTTTAATTTGTGCTGGTCGTATTGGCTCTGGAATAGGTGCTGAATTAGGTTCTATGAGAGTTACAGAGCAAATTGATGCCATGGAAGTTTCCGGTACAAATCCTTTCAAGTATTTAGTGGTAACCCGCATATTAGCGACTACTTTCATGCTTCCGATTTTGGTTTTTTTTGGAGATACCATTGCCATTTTTGGTTCATTTTTAGTAGAAAACATAAAAGGGAATGTTTCTTTTTTATTGTATTACAATCAAGTTTTTGATGCGTTGGAATTTGGGGATTTAATACCGGCAACCATTAAAACGTTCTTTTTTGGCTTTGCCATCGGGTTAGTGGGTTGTTTTAAAGGATATTATTGTAAAAAAGGGACTGCAGGTGTAGGTTTAGCGGCTAATTCTGCTGTAGTTTTTACCTCAATGCTATTGTTTATTATTGATTTTATTGCTGTTTTTATCACTGCTATTTTTTATGATTTATAACTGATTATGAATACATCTATACCAAATCAAAAGGCCATAATAGAAATCAAAGACTTAAAAAAAAGCTATGGTGATAATCCTGTTTTGGATGGTTTTAATATGGTTTTGAATGAAGGAGAAAATCTGGTCATCATGGGGAAATCAGGTTCAGGAAAATCTGTTATGATAAAATGCCTTATTGGATTAGAAGAACATGACAGCGGAACCATAGTAATAATGGGAAAAGATATTAGTGAGCTCAGCCAGAAAGAACTGGATGACCTTCGGACAGAAGTGGGTTTTCTTTTTCAGGGAAGCGCACTTTATGACTCTATGACCGTCAGGGAAAATTTAGAATTTCCCTTACGTCGCCACAAAAAAAAATTTGGAAAAATAACCGATACCACGCCACTGGTTATGGAAGCTTTAGAAAATGTGGGGCTGGCTCATACCATAAATTTAATGCCCGAAGAACTTTCGGGAGGAATGAAACGAAGAATCGCTTTGGCAAGAACTTTAATTCTGCAGCCAAAAATAATTCTTTATGATGAACCTACTACTGGTTTAGATCCTATTACGGCAAAGGAAATTTTACTGCTAATGATGTCTATCCAAAAAAAATACAACACTTCGGCAATTATCATAACACACGATGTGGATTGCGCCAGAGTGATTTCGAACCGAATGATTTTATTGGTAGACGGTATCAATTATATCGAAGGAACTTTTGAGGAATTATCAACGGTAACAGATCCTAAAGTACAAGCTTTCTTTAAATAAGAATAGACATGGAAAAAACGACATCACAGAAACTACGCCTTGGACTTTTTGTAATCATCGGATTAACGCTATTTGTACTGGCAGTGTATTTCATTGGCGACAAGCAAAAAATGTTTGGAAAAACCAATCATCTTAAAGCGGTTTTCAACAATGTAAGCGGCTTACAATTAGGGAATAATGTACGGTACTCCGGAATTAATGTAGGCACTGTCAGGGGAATAGAAATGATTAACGACTCTACCATAAAAGTCGATATGCTCATAGATAAAACCATTTTCCCTCACATCAAAAAAAATGCTGTTGCCACGATAGGCTCTGATGGTTTGGTAGGTAATATGATTATAAATATTATCCCCGGAAAAGGGATGGAAGCTACTGTGAATCCGGGGGATGAAATTCAATCATTGAGCCGAATCCGAACGGATGATCTACTGAATACCCTTGGTGTGACCAATAAAAATGCGGCGCTTCTTACGGCTGATTTACTTAAAATTACAAAGGAAATAAATCAAGGTAACGGGACGGTGGGGGTATTGATTAAAGATTCCACTTTAGCCAATAACCTGAAACAAACCATGCAGTACTTGAAAAGTACTGGACAAGGAACTTCGGAGTCTGTGACAAAATTAAACCGACTCCTTTCTTCCTTAGAGAATAAAGATAATGTGATAGGCTTTTTGAAAGATACGGCTGTTGCCAATGGTATGAAAGCAGTAATTCGCAATTTAGACAAATCCAGCACTGAAATAAATAAAGTAGTAAGCAACCTAAATGCGACAATTACAAATATTAAAGATGGAAAAGGAGCTATAAACTACTTCTCGAATAATCCGCAATTTGTTCGGAAAATAGACTCTACAATGACAAATATTAACCAAGCAAGTTCCCGTTTGAATGAAAACATGGAAGCCTTGAAGCATAATTTTTTATTTCGGGGGTATTTTAAAAAACAGGAAAAAGCAAGAAATAAAGAACCAAAGAAAGAAGAAACGGATAAAAAATATTGAACTGTAAAACAGATGGAATCATGGTTAAAATAGAGAAATTAGGAATAATTCTAAGCCCTACTGACAATGAATTTGAAAATAGTGGCGTGTTCAATCCCGGTATTTATCAGGATGGAAATACCATTCATGTTTTATACCGAGCAGTAGAACACGGAAATTTCTCAACCATAGGTTATGCAAAAATGGATGGCCCACTTAAAGTTACCGAACGGCATGAAAAGCCATTGATAACCCGTGACTTTGATTACGAAAAACATGGTGTAGAGGATGCCCGAATTGTAAAAATTGAAGATACTTATTACATAACCTATACTGCTTATGATGGCATCAATGCAATGGGAGCACTGGCCACGTCAAAGGATTTGATTCATTTTGAGAAACATGGAATCATAACTCCGAACATAAATTACCAAGAATATGAAAATTTTGTAACTTTTTGTGACATCAATAAAAATAAGTTAAATCCAAAATACCATCAATACTATAACCTTTTTGCTCAAATAGGATTAGTGGAAGACGAACTCAGATTACTCAGAGATAAAGATGTAGTTTTATTCCCAAGGAAAATAAACGGAAAATTTGTTTTATTGCACCGCATTTGGCCTGGAATTCAGATTGTGGAATTTGATGATTGGAAGGATTTAACGGAATCTTTTTGGGAAGATTATCTTAAAAATCTTGTCAATCATATTGTACTTGATCCAAAAGACATTTATGAAGTAAACTACATTGGAGCTGGCGGACCACCTATAGAAACTGAATTTGGCTGGTTGATAATCTACCATGGTGTAGAGGAAACTACAACAGGAAAAGTATATCATGCCAGAGCAGCATTACTACAATTAGACCAGCCCGAAATTGAACTTTCTAGGTTGCTTTATCCGCTATTTTCTCCTACCAAGGAATGGGAAATAGAAGGCAAAGTAAGAAATATTGTATTCCCAACCGGTCATGCTTTATTTGGGAATGATCTTTACCTCTATTACGGTGTCGCTGATAAGCATGTTGCCGTAGCAAAATTAGATATTAACGAATTACTCCTTGAATTGAGAAAGCAATGTTAGAAAAAGCACCATGGAACTTCAAAAAGGAGTAAAAATGTTACTGATAAATCCCTATTCATCAATAAAATGCGGCTTAGCAACTTTTTCAAATTACCATTCATCTTTTTAAATACTTTTTAACGCATCAATAAGTAAATCAATATCCTCTTTTGTATTCAAATGACTAAACGATATGCGCAAACTTGGTTTTTTTAAATCTTCTACAGAAAGCATTTCCACTAAAACGTGTGAAGGCTTTATACTTCCAGACTGACAGGCACTTCCTCGGGAAACTGCAATTCCTTTCATGTCTAAATGGAATAATATCATCGCCGTTTTTGCTGCTGCAAAAGGTAAAAGGATATTCAAAACAGTATAAAACCCATTGGGATTTCCGTTAATCTTAAATTCTGGAAATTCCATTTTGAGTTGGGCAATCAAGTAGCTTTTCAACTCCTCAATATGTTTCTGTTCCGTTTCTAAGTTGGCATAGGAAATTTCCAAAGCTTTTGCCATACCTGCAATTTGGTGCAATGCTTCGGTTCCGGCACGCAATCCCTTTTCTTGTTCTCCACCGAAAAACAAAGGTTGTAACCCGGAATTTTTTCGAATAAAAGCAAAACCAACACCTTTAGGTCCATGAAATTTATGGGCGCTTGCCACAATAAAATCAACAGGAATGGTTTGTAAATCAATCGTTGCTTTTCCAATGGATTGCACCGTATCAGAATGAAATAAGGTGTTGTGTTCTTGACAAATACGACCAATTCGTTCCAAATCTAAAACATTTCCGGTTTCATTATTCACATGCATCAAGCTCACCAAAGTTTTCTTTTCTTCCGAAAGTAATTCCACTAAATGTGTAATATCAATTTCTCCATTTGGTTTAACATTCACATAATCAATTTGAATATCGTATTCTTTTTCTAAAACTAAAGCCGTAAATAAAACTGCATGATGCTCTATTTTACTGGTTATAATTCGTTTTACCTGTAAATCTTTAACCGCAGAACGAAGAATCCAATTATTAGCTTCGGTACCACACGATGTAAAAATAATTTCCTGTGCAGTGGCATTTAAATTTTTAGCTATGGATTTTCTGGAAAGTTCCAATATACTTTTGGCGGCACGACCCAAACTATGCGTTGAGGAAGGATTCCCATAATCTTCCATCATTACTTTGGTCATTTCTTGAATTACTTCGACACGAACAGCAGTTGTAGAAGCGTTATCTAGATATACTTTTTTCATTTTTTGAAAATTATAAAATTATTTTAAGCCTTCTATTTCTGTTGGAATCCTTTTCATTTTTCTGGAAAAGAGAATTCTTTCATTAAAAACAACTATGGAAATCAAAATTAGGAAATAAGAAAACAATTGAAGGAAACTTACTTGCTCATTGTAATAAAAGATGGCCAGTAAAAAATTAATAATTGGGTTAATATATATCATAATTCCTACCGCCGAAGAGTTAATTCCTTTGAGCGCATAGAGATTTAAAAACAATGGTATAATGGTAAAAAACACAACAACAAGGAACATACAGGTATAAAACAAAGGCTCCGTAGGTATTGCTCCGCTGTATTTTGGATAAAAAGGCAAGAGAACAAGCGATGTGAAAATCAATTGAATCGTAAGACCCAAAAATTTATCCAAATCGTTATTTTTTCGTTGACTCACTAGATACAATGCATAGGTAGCAGCAGTAATAAGGCTGTAAAATATATCCTGAAAATGGTTGAATGACAATAAAATACAACTAAAAGAACTAATTGAAACAGCAATCCACTGCCATTTAGTGAGTGTTTCGTTCAGCATAAAAAAGGCAAAAACAGTTGTCACAATTGGACAAATCAAATAGGCTAATGAAGCAGCATTTACACTGACATGGTTCATCACATAAATGTAAACAAACCAATTTGAGGAGAGAAATACGCCACCACCAAGTGTCAACATCACAACACTTTTTTGTTGCTTGTAAGAGATACTTTTGAAATGATTCCAATTTTGTCGCATTACTTTTCTTCGAAAAACAACATTGATTAATACCATCGTACTCACACTAAAAAACACTCGATAAAACAAAATATCCAAAGAAGGATAATTATGCAACGGTTTTAAAGCAAAACTAAAAAAACCCCACACAAAAAAAGCTAAAAAAGCAGCTGAATAATATTTGTTAAGTCTCATGAACAGTATTAAATTGGTGCAAAGATAATAAATTCTATTGGCTTTAAATGACTACAATCCTACCAACCCTATATTTGTCATTTACAGTACAATTATTACATTATAAACCCAATATCCTGTTAAATAATCTATTTTTAAAAGGGAATGCAATTGGAACAAATTAAAAATTCTATTTTTGTTAGAAATATTATAAAAATGAAAAGAGTCCTTAGCTTGTTGGTTTTTGCATTACTATTAAACAGTTGTGATGATGGAGATTTAATTCAAGAAGACATCAATTTTGAAGATGTTACCGCACAAAAATGTACTACAAACAGCATCATTTATAAACTTAAAGAGAGTGAAGCGCTTATTTTTGAAGCAACCGGAATTACTTTCCCAACGGAAACCACTTCACAAGAATTAAGTATCGGTAGTTCCAATCGCATTCTTTATCGTTTTTATGATGGTCTGGTAAGCAATTTGACAATCTGCGAATCAATACCTCCGGCAACTCCCATCGTCACGGATCAGTGGACTACTTCTGGCGGAAAAATAGTCATAAATACTACCGCTATCAAAACAACTAATACCACTGATAATAGTACTAAAATTACAGGTTATAATCATAATATTACATTCAAAAATATCACATTTGTAAAAAGTAACGGGACACAAGTTTACGAAACATTCCCTTTTGGCGACTATGTAATTAGCGCTACTCCTTTACCTTTTGCATTTAATAAGACGCTTGAACAATGCAGCTCTTCTAAACAATTGTATGATTACAATAGCAGCGAAGCACTTATTCTAGACATTGATCCCGCTTTAATTGTTAATGAAGCGACACCCCTAAATACTCCAAGAACTGGATTAATAAGCAATATAAAAAACAAACTTACCTATCGTTTATTCTCCGGTTTAGTAACGGGTGCTTATTTTTGCAACACTACTTTTCCGGCAACTCCTGCAGTAAGTGAAGAATGGATTGCGGTGGCTGGAGTGGCAAACGAAAGCGGAATTGTGGAGGTAACAACTACTACTTTGGGAACTGGTTTCAAACACACCGTTGTCCTTAAAAAAGCAAAAATGAAGAAAGGAAACAGCGATTTTATTTTAGGCGATACTTATATTTACGGTGAATTATTAACTACGAATTAATCCCAAATAAGAAGCAAAATTAGAGACAAAAAACATTCGTTTTTAGTCCAAAAAAAAGGTCCGTTTTTAAGTAAATTTTCAAATGAAAACTGCTTAAAAATCGGACCTTTTTTTGAGCTTTTAAAAATTAAAATAAAATTTACATAGCACTTTGCTTGATAAAAACTTCTGTTGCGCCTTGACCATATTTTTGATAATTTCCTTCTTGAAAAGCAATATTATCATAGCGACCCAATAAAAAATCCAACTCTGCTTTTAGAACTCCTTCGCCTACGCCGTGAATAAAAACAATCTTTGGAATGCGATTGCGAATCGCAAATTCTATATGTCGCTTTGCCGTTTCAGTTTGCAAATTCAAAATGTCATAGTTCGACATTCCGCGTTTATTTGGCACCAGTTTTTCGATGTGTAAATCAAACTCCGGAGCGGGAATTTCATGCTTTGATTTCTTTTCTTTAACAAAACTTCGTGGTTTTGGAATCTCTTTTTCTTTTGAAACCTCACTTACATTAATTCTTCTGATAGAATCCATTAAGTTACTGGAATCGTTTATTTTAATCAATTCATTGACAAAAAATGTCATCATAAATCCATCCTCCGTTTCAATCGTAACTTGCTTTTCGTTGACTGACAACACTACTCCATTGATGGCTTCGTCCAGCACTGAAACCTTATCTCCTTTATTAAACATTTTCGTCTTCTTTATCTTGATTTTTACTTGGCGTTTTGGTACTCAATTGCATCATTCCCATCATGAAAACCACAATTGCAATTACCATTATATATACATTTTTTTCGGCACTCACCTGCTCGTATAAAGCAACAGTTATCGCCACAACCATTATTGGAATTATAAACTTTCTCATCTTTTTAAATTTCAGCTATCAAAAGTAATGAATTTAAAATTGCATCAATTAATATCGCAACCGTTTCTTATTTTTTCGTAAAATTGCAAAAAGAAAAACCATTGGATTTAGAAAAATACATGCTGCCGTGTTTAAGTAAAACACTCTTTGGAATCGAGTGTTTGGGCTGTGGTTTTCAGCGAGGATTTTTGTTGCTTTTGCAAGGAGATTTCGAAGGCGCTTTTAAGATGTATCCAGCTCTTTTTACCACCCTGTTATTTCTGGGAATTCTGGGTTTAAATTTTATCGATAAAACTAGAAATTACAAAATAATCATCATTGGCTCAGCAATCCTAAATGGTGTTTTTATGATAGTGGGTTATTATTTTAAGCATTACTAAGAAGTTACTTTTTAGAACAAAAAAATTATTTGATTCGAGTCAAAATATCATTCATCATTTCGATTTGTACTTTTTGAATTTCTATTAATTCTTCTTGTTGATGCATAATCAAATGATCCAGTTTTTCATGAAGCATTCTAATTTCGAGTTCTGATTTCAGATTAATCATATAATCTTTTTTGGCTCTTTCCCTGTCTTTTTCTTCTTGGCGATTTTGACTCATCATAATTACTGGAGCTTGAAGTGCGGCAAGACAAGACAAAATTAAATTCAACAAAATAAATGGATATGGATCAAATCCTTTATTCAAGAGGATGTAAATATTAGCCAAAATCCATAATAAAATAAATACTCCAAAAAGAATAATAAATTTCCAGCTTCCGCCAAAAGCAGCCACATTATCCGCCACTTTTTGCCCCACTGTTCGAACGCCAATTTCATCCTCTACAACACTCACTAAAGACTTATCTTCGTTTAAAGATCCAATAACCTTCGTCTCCAGATTCGACAACTCCCCTATTTCGACTACTAAATAATTAGAAATATATTTCTCTCGATACATATTCAACTCCCCAATTGCTAGGAATTTATCCTCACCAAAATTAGGATAATCTTTTTGAATAAGCGCTAATATTGGGTTTCGAATAGTTTTCGCCGAAATTTTATCCGCTATTGGAAATTCTTTTTTTGAAATATCGCTTGTAAAAGTAGTATTGGATTTCATGAATTGTTATTTATTTGCTAATTTAAAAAAACACTTTCATCAAAACTAATAATCAGTTCCTATACATTGAAAATAAAACAGATAAGTACCATTTTTTTATATTAAAAAATTAAAATCTCCAATACCACTGCAATTAATATCGATTTATTTAACAAAAGCACCTAAATAAACCCGATAGCTTTGTATTTAAGAAAGAAATAATTCGAAATAGTTCAATATCTTTGTGATTCGTTTTAAAACCCATGAAAATGTTACTGAACTACATAAATATTCCTTTCTGCTATTGTTGTTGCTATTTTTAAAATACGCTCTTTAAAAACATTGTTCAAAAACGAATACATATTGTAATCAATTCTATCATCAAATTATTACAATTAAAACACAAGACACAAAATAGCATGAGACCACAAAAAATAGTAGACCTTATTGGAAACACGCCATTAGTAGAAACTACTAATTTGATACAAAATAAAAACGTAAAACTTTTACTGAAACTCGAAGGAAACAATCCTGGAGGTAGTGTAAAAGATCGCGCAGCCTACAATATGATTGCCTCCGCATTAGAAAGGGGAGAAATCAAAAAAGGGGATAAACTTATTGAGGCAACAAGTGGCAACACCGGAATTGCTTTGGCCATGATTGCCCAATTATTCAATATCGAAATTGAATTGGTACTTCCCGAAGACTCTACCAAAGAACGCACTCAAACCATGCGTGCTTATGGCGCAACAGTGATTTTGACACCTGCCGCTACCGGAATAATTGGGTCCAGAGATTATGCTGATAAAAAAGTAGCCGAAGGCGGTTACATCATGCTTAATCAGTTTGCAAACGATGACAACTGGAAAGCACATTACAAAACTACAGGGCCTGAAATATGGAATGATACGGAAGGAACCGTAACCCATTTTGTTTCTGCTATGGGAACAACAGGAACAATTATAGGCACTTCAACCTACTTAAAAGAAAAGAATCCTGCGATTCAAATTGTAGGCGCTCAACCCAGAGATGGATCTCAAATTCCGGGAATCAGAAAATGGCCTGAAGAATATTTGCCTAAAATTTTTGACGCCAAGAAAGTTGACACAATCATTGAAGTATCTGAAGAAGAAGCGCGAGTCATGACGAAACGCTTGGCGCTGGAAGAAGGCGTTTTTGCAGGAATGAGCAGTGGGGGTTCAGTAGCAGCAGCGATAAAAATAGCTGAAGAATTAGAATCAGGAGTCATCGTAGCTATTATCTGTGACCGTGGCGATCGTTATTTATCTTCGGATTTGTTTGACTAAATTACTTTGACCTTATAAAAACAACCTTCCTTTTCTATATCTTTCGGATATGAAAAGGAAGGTTGTTTCGATTTTAAGAAAGAACAATCTCTATTTTAATAAATAAACTATTAACTGATTCACACTTTATAATCTGGTTACAAATGAAAAACACACCATTAATTTACGGCATTCTATTTTTATCAATCGTTATGGGAGGAAAAGTACAGGCTCAAGACTGGCCAAATTTAAATAAATACCAAAATGAAAATGCAAATCTGAAACCGATAGCGCCCGAACAAAAAAGGATTGTATTTATGGGCGATTCCATAACCGAATTTTGGAGTATAACAGACCCCGAATATTTTGCCGGTAAACCATATATTAATCGCGGTATCAGCGGTCAAACGACACCTCAGATGCTAATTCGTTTTAGAGCTGATGTTATTGCTTTAAAACCCGCTGCGGTAGTAGTTTTGGCTGGAATAAATGATATTGCCGGCAATACCGGTCCTGCAACATTGGAGATGATAGCAAATAATATTTTCTCTATGGCTGAATTGGCAAAAGCAAACCAGATTAAAGTAATTCTTTGTTCTGTTTTGCCCGCTTATGATTTCTCTTGGAAACCCAATCAAAATCCGGCTGAAAAAGTGATAGCTCTAAATGAAATGATAAAAAATTACGCTGACGCTAATGACATTCTCTATCTTGATTACTTTTCGGCTATGGTCGATGCACGTAAAGGCTTGCCTGCTTTGTATTCTAATGATGAAGTGCATCCCAATAAAAAAGGGTATCAAGTAATGGCACCATTTGCCGAAAAAGCAATTGCCAAGGTTTTATCGCAGAAATAAATTCTCACAGTAAAAAAAAATAAAAAATGAATTATCGCAGATTAGGAAAAACAGATTTTGAAATTTCAGAAATATCTCTTGGCACATGGCAAGTAGGCGGAAAATGGGGTTCTCCTTTCAATGATAAAACCGCAGACAAGTTAATCAATACCGCTATCGACAATGGCGTAAATTTTATTGATACAGCCGATGTTTATGAAAACGGATGGAGTGAAACTGCGGTAGGTCGAGTGGTTCGTTCCCGTTCTGAACGAATTTACGTGGCTACAAAATGCGGTCGCCACATCAACCCACATGTTGATGAAGGCTACCAACCTAAAGTATTACAAAAATTTGTAGAGGACAGCCTGCGAAGAACTGGATTAGAAACACTGGATTTAATACAACTGCATTGTCCACCCACTGAAGTATTTTACCGCCCGGAAATATTTGAAATGTTTGAGCGTTTGAAAGAGCAAGGGAAAATTTTAAATCTTGGCGTTAGCGTCGAAAAAGTGGAAGAAGGGCTAAAAGCGATTGAATTTCCAAATGTAACTTCGGTTCAGATTATTTTTAATCTTTTTCGCCAGCGTCCATCTGAACTATTTTTCAAAGAAGCACTAAAACGGGATGTGGGTATTATTGCAAGAGTTCCACTAGCTAGCGGACTTCTGACGGGAAAATTCAATGCCAAAACTACTTTTGACATCCAAGATCACCGCAATTTTAATCGAAATGGCGATGCTTTTGATAAAGGCGAAACATTCTCCGGTATTAATTACGAACTAGGCTTAAAAGCCGTAGAGGAATTGAAAGCATTATTTCCTGAAAGCACAAATTTGGCTCCAATTGCTTTACAATGGATTTTAAGATTTGATGAAGTAAGCTGTATTATTCCCGGAGCTTCTAATGAAAGTCATGTACTGTCTAATTTATCGGTTTATGATTTACCTAAATTGACCTACGAGAAAATTGCAGCGATGAATGAAATTTATGACCGTTATATAAAACCCGAAGTACACCAACTTTGGTAATCTATTTTATCATAAAAAAAGGCTCAATTTAAGTTAAATCGAGCCTTTTTTATATAAATTCTTGTTTTATACTAAAGTAGCTGTAGTTGAAATTGCTGCATTCAGTAGTTTAGAAATAGGACAATTTTTCTCAGCCTTAGTCACTAATTGTTGAAAAACATCCTCTGTAATTCCATTTACTTTTGCGTTTACCGTTAAGTGTGACGTTATAATTGTTCCATCTACCAAGTCGATATCACATTTAGTTTCGATACTTTCGATTTCAAAACTAGCTTCAGTGATGTAAGCCGAAAGTTGCATCGTAAAGCAACCAGAGTGCGCTGCGGCAATCAATTCTTCTGGATTAGTTCCTACGCCTTCTTCAAAACGGGATTTGAACGAATATTGTGTGTCTTTTAATGTGGTACTTTGTGTGGTAAGTTTCCCGGCTCCTTCTTTGAGTGAACCATTCCAGACTGCGGTTGCATTTCTTTTCATAATTATAAATTTTATGTTTTTTCAAATTTAGTTCATTTGTAAAAAAACGCTTTTAGAAATAGGATTTTTTAACGAAAATTTAAAGTTCGTTGCAGTGTATGATATTCTAAAAAATAACAGAGAAAGTAGCTCCCTTATTAATTCCATCACTTTCCGCTAAAATTTGTCCGTCGTGTCTTTCTATTATTTTTTTACACAAATACAACCCAATTCCTGTTGAAGGCTCATTTAATGTGCCTAATTTACTCATTTTAGTAAATTTACCAAACAATTCATGGCTTTGCTTTTGATCAAAACCCAAACCTTTATCCGCAATTGTAAAAACCAATTTACTGTCTTGCACATAAACCCGAACTTTAATTTCACTATCCGGAAACGAGAATTTTATAGCGTTGTCAATTAAGTTTACTAAAACTCGAATCAACAAAATTTTATCAATTTTCAAAAGCGCTTCTTCGGCTTCAATTGACAAATCAAGTTTAATGTTTTTATGACTTAACAACTGATCCAATTGCTTTGCTACCACAGAAAAAATAGAAGAAAACTGCACCATATCATTTTCAGATTTTTTTTCTATAATTTGATCCTGCTCTTTCAGTAGCTTGATGAAATTTTCAATATAATTGTATTGCTGTTCTGCTGATTGAAGTATTAATTGGGCTAACTCTGTTATGGATTCTGAAGGTTCTTCCTCTAAAATAAGTAACGCCACCGACTTAGAATTCCCAACAAAGTTTCTTAAATCATGGGAAAGCAAATACACTAAATCTTGTTTTTCCGTAATGAATGTTTCATTTTCAGCGATTGATTCCTGAATATTACTCATCAACAAACCTGCTTCATCAGAGAAATTAGTTGGCAAAGAAGGAACAATTCTCGTATTCCTGTACTCATTCAAGGCTTTAGAGGCAACTTCAATTGGCTTAATTAGCTGTTTTAAAAACAATAAAGTCGTACCTGTAGCGACTAAGGTCATTATGAGTGCAAAAATCAAAATAGTATCTGCAGAAATAGTTTTACTGCCATAAAGCACAAAAAACAACAGCCCTATCAATGGGATATGAATTCCTATAAATGCAACAAATAAAAATTTGAACGCATAATTATTTTTAAGAAAACCGATGTGAGATAATTTTTTATATAATTGCATAGAAAATTTTATTTTAGCCTTTTAACAACAAGGAATTAAAAACAACAAAAGAAATGATTAATTTCTCACTTATACTTTTACCTTTCCAAATATAATGTTAAAATAAGTATTTTTTTCAATCCATTTACGTCTAAATAGAGTGTTCGGTTCTTAAAATTGATTCTTTTATTTAGAATTTAGACTTTTCTACAAAAATAAAACACAATTGCGCTTATCCGAAGAACAAAAACCAATTTTTACCACAATTCTTCTGCCCTCGATTATAGCGAAAAACCCGCAGTTGCGAAAGCTTTAAAACACTTGCCGGTAAAGAGCGACCAACGGAAGCTCCTTTACTGGCGTAGTGTTGCTGCTTGCGGAACAAGGATTTGTAGCGGAAAGCGGGAATGGGCTCCAATAAAAAACAACTAAAAGTAAAAATATTTCACAATTTGAATTTATAAAACCAATCAAAAACTTATTTTTGCGCTATGGCAAAGAAAAATACAGACAAAGTCGTCTTTCATCAAATAAAAGTCCTTGATGCTGGTGCAAAAGGCGTATCGGTAGCAAAGGCTCCCGACGGAAAAGTAGTTTTTATCCCGAATGTGGTTCCGGGTGATGTGGTTGATGTGCAGACTTTCAAGAAGCGCAAAGCCTATTACGAAGGAAAAGCAGTTCATTTTCATGAATATTCAGAGCATCGTGTAGACCCAATTTGCGAGCACTTTGGTGTTTGTGGCGGTTGTAAATGGCAGAATATGAAATACAGCCAACAGTTGTATTACAAGCAGAATGAGGTAAAAAACCATTTGCAACGCATTGGAAAAATAGAACTTCCGGAATTTGAACCGATTCTAGGTTCGGAAAAACAGTTTTTTTACAGGAACAAAATGGAATTTTCGTTTTCGAACAGCCGCTGGTTGACCGAAAAAGAAATTGACAGCACCGAAGATTTAGGAAACAGAAACGCACTTGGCTTCCACATTCCGAAAATGTGGGATAAAATCTTGGACATCAACAAATGTCATTTGCAAGAAGACCCGTCGAATGCGATAAGAAACGAAGTGAGAGATTTTGCCAATGAGCATGGCTTGACTTTCTTTAATCCAAGAGGACATGAAGGTTTGCTGAGAACATTGATGTTGCGTACGGCTTCAACTGGTGAAATCATGGTTTTGATTCAGTTTTTTGAAAACGACAAAGCCAACAGAGAATTACTTTTGGACCATCTTTATGAAAAATTTCCGCAAATTACTTCGCTGCAATATGTTATCAATAATAAAGCGAACGATACTTTATACGATACTGACATTAAATTATACAAAGGAAGAGATTACATCCTAGAAGAAATGGAAGGTTTAAAATTCAGCATTAATGCAAAATCTTTTTACCAAACCAATTCCGATCAAGCATACGAATTGTATAAAATAACACGTGATTTTGCTGGACTTACCGGAAATGAAATCGTTTATGATTTATATACAGGAACGGGAACTATTGCTCAGTTTGTTTCGAAAAAAGCAAAAAAAGTTATTGGTGTGGAAAGTGTTCCTGAAGCGATTAAAGACGCCAAATTGAATGCAGAACGCAATGAAATTACTAATTGTGAGTTCTTTGTAGGAGATATGAAAGTGGTTTTCAACGATAGTTTCATCGCTCAACACGGACATCCTGATGTAATTATCACCGATCCGCCAAGAGATGGAATGCATAAAGACGTTATTGAACAAATTATGAAAATTGCTCCTGAAAAAGTGGTTTATGTTAGTTGTAATTCGGCTACACAAGCGCGTGATTTAGCTTTAATGGACGAAAAATACAAAGTGACTCGGGTACGTCCTGTAGATATGTTTCCGCAAACGCATCACGTGGAGAATGTTGTACTTTTGGAAAAAAGAAAATAGTAGTCCGTTTGCAGTTTTTAGTATTCAGGATGTATATTGCTGAACACTAAAACGGAACACTGAACACTGAATATCATTATATGAAAAAGACATTTTTATTGGTATTGTTTTTTGCTTTCACTTTCTCCAGTTGTGAGAAAGACGATATTTGCGATGCAAATACTCCCACAACGCCACGTTTGGTAATAGAGTTTTATGATTTTTTAAATCCTTCCGTTTTAAAAAACGTATCTAATTTGAAAGTTGTGGGCGAAGGAATGACTGAGGGAATTGTTTTCAATGGCAGCCAAACGACCAGCGGAAACACCATTTCTATTCCGCTAAAAACAGTTGGAACCAGCACCAGTTATAGTTTTACTCTAAATTCCGGCAATACAAATCCAGCTTTGGTAAACGTAGACAATATAAAGTTTGATTATACGACCCAAGAATTATTTGTGTCGAGAGCTTGTGGCTACAAAACTACCTTTGTATTAGACCCAATAAATCCATACACACATACCGATGCTGCAGTTGCAGATACAAAATGGATAGCATACATCTCGGTTGAAAAAAGTAACTTAGAAAACGAAAATGAAACACACATTAAGATCTTTTTTTAGTTTTTGTCTACTATTATCGTTGACTTTGGCACAAGCACAAGACCCGAGCCCAAAAGGCGAACTGGCGAAGCAGACTACTCCTGTCAAAAGTGATCCAAAAAACACTAAAACGGACCAGATGATTCCTGAAGCGCCATTACCATTGGTCGAAATTAGTCCTGAAATCATAACGAACGATTCGATTCCTGTAAAAACGGACCGATACGGGATTCGTGTTGGACTCGATTTATACAAACTGACACGTTTTTTATATGACAAAGATTATAAGGGAATTGAGTTTGTGGGAGATTATAGATTGACGAAAAAATATTTTTTGGCTGCCGAAATTGGAAACGAAAACAAAACCACGGATGATGACCGCCTTAATTTTACCACCAAAGGTTCGTATCTAAAAGTAGGATTTGATTATAATGCCTACGAAAACTGGCTGGATATGGAAAACATTATTTCTATAGGAATGCGTTACGGTTTTAGTACTTTTAATCAGCAGTTAAACAATTATAGAATTTACAATGCTAATCCTTATTTTGGTGAAGTTCCTGTAATTCCCTCCGGTAAAAAGTTTGATGGATTATCCGCGAGTTGGATTGAAGTAGTGGCTGCAGTGAAAGCAAAAGTATTCAATAATGTGTTTGTAGGTTTCAGCCTTCGATTGAACCGATTGGTAACCAACAAAGAACCAGAAAATTTCTCCAACCTATATATTCCTGGATTTAACAGGACTTATGATGGTAGTTTTGGAGTAGGTGTCAACTATACTGTCACTTATTTTGTTCCTATTTACAAGAAAAAAAATGCTCCGAAGATAGTTGAGAAAAAATAACCGCCAATTCGCTACTTTTTATTTTTGTTAAAAAACAGCAAATTAGCGGTCAATATTTTAATTCGTGATTTAAAAACTATCCTATTTCCTTAATTCCTTTCATGAAAATCCACTTCATGAATAATTTTTCACCGTCTTTGGTTTTAATCGCATGAAATTTTGGAGACAAAAGTGTTCCAATGACAAATGCGGTTAACGGAATCCAAAAACTAGTTAAATTAGTAAAATGGGCCACTACATATCGGGCGGAAATAAATAATATTGCAAAACATCCCAGTTGGTATAGAAATGCTCGTATTTGTAATTTGGTCATTTTTTTAAGTCTTAAAGTTTTAAAGTCAAAGGTCGAAAGTAAAAAATTAAATATTGCTTATTCAGCACTATCAGTTACCTGAAACTTCGTTCTTTTGCTTCCTTCGTACATTTCGTATTTTACCAAACGTGCTTCTAATCCAGCGTTAAAAAGCTTGATTTTTCTCGAAGGTTTAAGACCCACATATTTCAATGCTTCTAAATTTGCTGTAATCATCCAAGCATTTGTTCCCGGATAATTTTTCTTCAACGTATCTCCAATATTTTTGTAGAATTCTTCCATGTGAATATCCAAACGCTCATCATACGGCGGGTTGAAAACGATGTGCAATTTTCCTTCTGAAGTTTTTTCAGTGTCAAAAAAGTTCTTTTCCTCAATAGAAATATACTCGTCAAGATTGGCGTTTTTGATATTGTCTTTGGCTTTCTGAACCGCACTTGGTGCTTTATCGTAGCCTTTTATGGTGTAATGAAATTCCCGAACACGTTTCAGTAAACTGTCTGAAATACTATCAAACAAATCATTGTCCCAATCGTTCCATTTTTCGAAAGCAAATTCTTTACGGTTGATGTTTGCCGGAATGTTACAGGCAATCATGGCTGCTTCGGCTAAGAATGTTCCCGAACCACACATTGGATCCAAAAAATCAGTTTGACCATCCCAACCGGAAAGCAATAGAATTCCTGCTGCCAAAACCTCGTTTATAGGCGCAATATTGGTAGCGGTTCTATACCCACGCTGGTTCAATGCATTTCCTGAAGTATCCAGTGCCACTGAAACTTGATCTTTATCGATATGGATGTTGATTCTTAAATCAGGGTGTACTTTATCAATACTTGGTCGTTGTCCTGTTCTTTCTCTGAACTGATCTACGATTGCATCTTTACACTTTTGGGAAACAAATTCCGAGTGATTAAAATATTCCGAATGTACTGTTGTATCAATCACAAAAGTCTGATTGGCATTCAGTAATTTAGACCAATTCACTCCCGAAATACCTTTGTATAGAGCCTGCTCATTATTTGCCTTGAAAAAATAAATAGGTTTCAGGATTTTCAAAGCCGTACGTAAAGACAAATTTGCTTTGTACATAAACCCTTTATCCCCTTTAAAACTCACCATCCTCACCCCCTGCTCCACGTTTTGTGCACCAAGGTTTTGCAATTCTTTTGCTAATATTTCTTCAAAACCAAAAAAGGTTTTGGCAACCATTTTATAATTATTTTCCATTGTAAAATCAAGATTTCGGTGCAAAAATACACTAAATTTGCATCAATCGAATTAATTGAAAAAGAATAAATGTCTGTAGCACAAAATCCACCAACTGAAAATCATCTGAAATCATCTGAAAACTGGTATACCTCTTGGTTTGACACTCCATATTACCACATCCTTTACAAAGACAGAAACTATAGAGAAGCTCAGGTTTTTATGGATAATCTTACCCATTATCTCAATCTTCCTGAAAAGGCGAAAGTATTGGACTTAGCGTGTGGCAAAGGCCGACATTCTATTTATTTGAACCAATTAGGATTTAATGTTCTTGGAGCTGATTTATCTGAAAACAGCATTGCCGAAGCCACTAAAAACACGAATGAAACCCTTCATTTCAAAGTACACGACATGCGTGAACCTTTTGAAGAAAAGTACGATGCCATTTTCAATTTATTTACCAGCTTTGGCTATTTCGAAAATGACGAAGACAACCTAACTACGTTGAAAGCCATCAAAGAAAGCCTTTCGGAATATGGTTTTGCCGTGATTGATTTTATGAATGTTGCTCAAGTCCTGGAAACATTAGTTCCCGAAGAAACAAAAACAGTCGAAGAAATCGATTTTCATATCAAACGCTACTTAAAAGACGGTCATATTTATAAAGAAATTGATTTTGAAGACAAAGGCCAAAAATTTCATTTTACCGAAAAAGTAAAAGCGCTAACGCTAAAAGATTTTGAGGAATTAATGGAAGAAGCCGGAATTTACTTATTGGATATTTTTGGGGATTACAAATTAAAAAAATTCCATAAAACAGATAGTGAACGCCTAATCATGATTTTTAAATAAATGAATTACCTTTTACCTTTACTTTCCGTAATCATAGGATACATCGTCGCATTGGTTATACGACCAAAGAACAAAACCAACCTAAAATTGCTATTGGCTTTCAGTGGTTCTTTTTTACTTTCATTAACGGTAATGCATTTGTTACCCGAAGTCTACGAAAGCGTTAATCCAAAAATTGGTGTTTTCATCATGCTGGGAATCTTATTTCAGATCATATTGGAATTTTTCTCCAAAGGTGCCGAACACGGTCACGTACACGGTCATGAAACAATGACCCAAATCCCGTGGTTGCTATTCATCAGCCTCTGTATTCATGCCTTTCTGGAAGGATTTCCCGTAAGCCATCACCATGATTTAGCGGTGGGAATTGCCATTCATCATTTGCCAATCGCCATCATATTGACGACATTTTTCATCAATGCAAGTCTGGATAAAAAAGCGATACTTTTCTTCATGGTAACCTTTGCAATTATGACGCCGTTAGGAACATTTTTATCTGATTATATGCCCATCTTAAACGTATATTATACTGAAATCACAGCCGTTGTAATAGGAATATTATTTCATATTTCATCCACCATTATTTTTGAAACCAGCGAAGGACACAAGTTCAATATCGCCAAAGTTTCGATGATTGTGATAGGTATAGCGTTGGCGTATTTTATATAATTTTATAATTTGGGCGTGACCACAAGGGTCGGGCTATACGCTGCAATCTTTTTTCTCCCTTCACTATCGCTCCAGGAGTAAAAAAGTATTTCCGCTACAAACGAAGTTAACTGCACTCCAATAAAATAACAGCAAAGTGAAGTAATCCCTCACGCAGAAAAATAAATGTACGGACAACTCGCGAGTTATCCCTTCAAAAATAACAGGAATATGACTTTCACAAAAACGACCGAACAATCCTCAAAATACGAACATTTAGAAAAAATGTCAGTTCAGGAATTGCTTTCTAATATCAATCAGGAAGACAAAACTGTTCCGCTTGCCGTAGAAAAAGCCTTGCCAAAAATAGAAAATTTAGTGACTGAAATCGTTGCTAAAATGAAACTCGGCGGTAGATTATTCTATATTGGCGCAGGAACTTCGGGACGTTTGGGAATTCTGGATGCTTCGGAATGTCCGCCAACATTTGGAGTCCCTTTCGATTTAGTAATCGGAATTATTGCCGGTGGTGATACCGCAATCCGTAGAGCCGTAGAAAATGCCGAAGACAATACCACACAAGCCTGGATTGATTTGAAAACTTTCGATATCAATGAAAAAGATGTCGTTGTGGGAATTGCGGCTTCGGGAACAACACCTTATGTTATTGGAGGATTGCAAGCATGTAACGAAAATAATATTACCACAGCATGTATTTCTTGCAATGCAGGAAGTCCGCTTTCGAAAACTGCAAAATTCCCTATCGAAGTGGTTGTAGGTCCAGAATTTGTAACCGGGAGTTCTCGTATGAAAGCAGGGACAGCCCAAAAACTGGTGCTGAATATGATTACCACTGCCACCATGATTCAACTGGGAAAAGTGAAAGGAAACAAAATGGTCGATATGCAATTGAGCAACAGCAAACTGGTCGATCGCGGTGTAAAAATGATTATGGGAGAAATTCCTGTTTCTTATGACGAAGGCGCCGAATTATTGAAAAAATACGGCAGTGTAAGAAAAGCTGTTGCTAATTTTAAAAAATAAACAACAATGATTCACCATATCGTAATGTGGAAATTAAAAGATTTTGCAGAAGGCAAAAGCAAAGCCGAAAATGCAATTATTCTAAAAGAGAGGCTTGAAGGTTTAAAAAAGGATATTCCTGAAATAGTTGAAATACGGGTAGGAATAAATATTGAAAGTGAATATTCAAACTTTGATGCCGTGCTGCACTCCTATTTTAATTCGTTTGAAACATTAGAGAAATACCAAAATCATCCAACACATAATATTGTTGCTGAATGGATCGGTAAAATTAGAGATTTGAGATATTGTGTGGATTATGAATTTTAATTATTAAATTATGGCAACCAACAAAGAATTATTATCTAAAGGAATCAAATATTTAGCAGGCGCTTTACCATTACTATTCTTGGGACCGGCTGTGATTTATAATGCATTCATGAATAAGCAAAATGTGTGGCATTATTTGGTTTTAGCAATAGGGATAATTGCTTGTTTAGCAGCTATGTTTTTGTTGTATTTGGGATTAAAAATAATTATGAAAAGCTTATTTAACGACTAATTCGTATATTTACTAAAAATTTTAATCATGGACATTCAAGCCGAAATAAATTGGATTCATCAAGAAATTGATAAAGTAAAAGACCCATCTTTTGTTGAAAAACTAAAACATCTTTTACAATCTCTCAATTCAACAGCTGATGAAACTAATACTGATTATAATACTGATATTGATAATGCATTAGAAAGCATCAAAAATGGTGATTTTCATTCTGATGTAGAAGCAAGATCAATTTCAAAAAAATGGGGAAGAAAATAATTTGGTCAAGTAATGCTTTAGTCCAACTGGAAGACATTCATTTTTATATTTTTTTTGAAAGTAAATCTATCCAAATTGCAGACAGGGTAATCGAAGCTATTTTTGACAGTACCGAAATTCTAAAAACCCAACCCGAAATTTTTAAACTAGACATACAAAAGACCAATAATGATGGAACTTTCCGTGTTTATCTAATTTACGATTACAGCATATCCTATCAAATTACTGAAACTACAATTCAAATTCTCCGTGTGAGACATAACGCCCGAAAATCGAAAAAACTCCCATGGATAACCTAATTCACGTTCAAAAAACATTTGAAAAAATCGTTTATGTCGATAAAAAAGTAAACAATCGAGAATTTGAAGATTGCGTTTTTAAAAACTGTGATTTATCAAATAGTGATTTCTCCTATAGCACTTTTATGGATTGCGAGTTCATTGATTGTAATCTTGCTATGACCAAATTATTAGGAACAAGTATGAAAGGCGTACAATTCAAAAACTGTAAATTATTGGGTATTCAATTTGAGGAATGCGACGATTTCTTGTTTAACGTCAATTTTCAAGAATGTGTTTTGGATTATTCTTCTTTTGCCAATAAAAAAATGCCAAAGACAAAATTTAATTCCTGCTCGTTAAGAGAAGTAAGTTTTGTTGGCACCAATCTTACGAGTTCTGTTTTTGATAACAGTAATTTGGATGGCGCTATTTTTAACAATACGCAATTAGCCGGATCCGATTTTTCAAAAGCAACTAATTTTAAAATTGATCCCGAATTCAATCCAATGAAAAAAGCCAAGTTTTCGACACAAGGAATCATTGGACTTCTGGATAAATATGATATTAAAATACAATAGTTAAAAAGTAAACATACAAGAAATGAAAAAAATAATATTCCTCCTCCCAATACTGTTACTAATGTCATGCTATGATGCGGAACGCAATTGCAAGGATTTTAAAACCGGAAAATTCAAATTTGAATATGAAGTTGACGGTGTAAAAAAAACGGCCCTTTTTGAGCGTAATGACAGTATTGAAATAGAAACTTTTGAAGGAAAGACTGATACTGCTTCGATACGATGGGTAAATGATTGCGAATATATCTTACTGAAATTGCATCCAAAAAACATGGCTGAGGAAAAGGCTATTGGTATGAAAATTTTGACAACCACAAAAAATTCCTATACCTTTGAATTTGGAATGGTTGGTGTTGATGAAAAACAAAGAGGAACCGTTACTAAAATTTCCGATTAAGCATATAAACTCAAATTAATAAATAATAACGAACTAAACATGGAAGTATTTTTAAATCCGGATGCTTGGATTGCCCTTTTAACATTGACATTTTTGGAAATTGTATTAGGAATCGACAACATTATTTTCATATCAATTGCCACAGGGAAATTACCTGCTGAACAACGTAAGAGAGCGACAAAAATAGGAATGTTCCTTGCCATGTTTATGAGAATTGCGCTTTTATTTGGTATCAATTTATTGATTCAAATGAAAGAACCTTGGTTCCATATTGATTTTAGTTGGTTTTCAGCTGGAATTACTGGCCAAAGTCTTATTTTACTGGGCGGAGGATTATTCTTGATTTATAAGAGTACGAATGAAATTCGTGAAAAAGTAGATGAGAAAGGTCATGAAGAAAAAGAAATAGGAAAAGCTGCTACAAAATCATTCCAGAACGTACTGTTACAAATTATCATGATTGATTTAGTCTTCTCTTTTGATAGTATTCTTACCGCGGTTGGAATGACAAACGGAGTTGAAGGGGCTTTATACATTATGATTACTGCGGTAGTTATTTCAGTATTAATTATGATGCAATTTGCTGTTCCTGTTGGAAACTTTGTCAACAAACATCCTTCTATACAAATACTTGGTTTATCCTTTTTAATTCTAATTGGAATGATGTTGCTTACTGAAAGTGCTCATTTATCGAATGCTTCAATCTTTGGAAATCACGTTACTCCAGTACCAAAAGGGTACTTGTATTTTGCCATATCTTTCTCATTATTAGTCGAAGTACTGAATATGAAAATGAAGAAAAATAAATAATCAAACTATTTTTTGATAAAGAAGCTCCTTTTCGGGAGCTTTTTTTTTATTTTAAAAATATATTCCTGCTTAAATAGGGAAACACTAAAAACACCTTAATGGGGTCTTTTTCTTTTTATTCTATTTTTTATAAATTACCTTAGACACAAATAAGCACCATGAAAAATACCATCTCCCATAGAGTTGCTGACTTTTTAAAAAACTTCCCTCCTTTTTCCTTTTTACATCAAAAAGACATCGAAGTTATCTCTGAACAAATCTCCATTATTTATAAAGAAAAGGACAGCGTCATCTTTGCCAAAAATGAAGAAACCCATTCCTTTTTTTATGTTGTACACAAAGGAGCAGTGGCGCTTAGAACAAATCTGGAGAACGATATTTTAGATATGTGTGATGAAGGAGATATTTTTGGACTGAGGCCACTTATAGCCAATGAAAACTATAAAATGGAAGCCAGAGCCCATGAAGAAAGCATTCTTTATGCGATTCCAATCGCAATTTTTAAACCTTATGCATTAGAAAACAGGGCGGTGGGAAATTTTTTAATCGAAAGCTTTGCTTCCAATACCCACAATCCTTTTTCCAAAAGTCACAGCGGAAAACTATATGGCGAAACAACAGGAATAGAAGACCTTGACACTAGTAGACAACTATTGGACTTACAGCCCGTAAAATATTCTAAAAAACTAATCACCTGTTATTCAAACACTATTGTAAAAGATATTGCGGAGACCATGACCAAAAAAAATGTGGGGGCTATTCTTGTTGTCGAAGATTCGCTCCCCATCGGCATCATTACAGATAAAGATTTAAGAAACAAAATTGTGACTGGAGAATTCCCAATTACAACAACTGCAGCCACAATAATGACAACTCCTGTTATTACTTATCCCAAGAAAATGACAGTTACGCAAGCACAAATGGCTATGATGAAAAGCAATATCAGTCATTTATGTCTTACGAAAGATGGCACGCCAAACTCCAAAGCTGTTGGAATTCTATCCAAACATGATGTTATGGTAGAACTTGGTAATAATCCAGCAGTATTGATAAAAGCGGTAAAAAGAGCTAAAAAAGCCAAACAAATAAAACCGATACGCGCCAATATAATGCTATTGTTGCAAGGATATATAGACCAAAATATTCCAATGACACTGACCTCTAAAATAATTACAGAATTAAATGATGCCTGTATCAAGCAAGTCATTGAAATCGCCTTAAAGAAAATGAAAACGCCTCCTCCTGTAAAATTTGGATGGTTGGCGATGGGAAGTCAAGGAAGAAGTGAACAATTACTGCATACTGATCAGGACAATGCTTTAGTGTATGAGGATGTTCCCGAAGAATTAAAAGAAAAAACCAAGAACTATTTTTTAGAATTGGCTACTCATGTCAATAAAGGGCTTTTTGAAATTGGTTATGATTACTGTCCGGCAGAAATGATGGCTTCTAACCCAAAGTGGTGCTTAAGTCTTGGCGAATGGGAAAGTCAGGTTCATCATTGGATTACCAATCCCGGGAAAAATGAAGTTTTACTGTCCTTTATATTTTTTGATTACAGTCTGTCGTATGGAGACAGCGAACTGGTAAACAAGCTTTCTGAATTTATTTTTGAAAACATAAAAGCCAATCCTGTTTTTTATATTCATCTGGTCAGTGGCGCACTACAAAGTCCTTCTCCAACTGGGTTCTTTAGACAATTTTTAGTTGAACAAGATGGTGCACACAAAGATTTTTTTGATATAAAAAGACGCGCTTTAATGCCACTAATTGATGCCGCAAGAGTTTTAATTCTATCACATTCTGTAAAATCAATTAGCAATACTCCCGAACGTTTTGAAAAATTGGCAGAATTAGAACCCAACAACAGTGAATTATATTTAGCCTGTTCGTATTCCTATAAAGCATTATTGAAATTCAGAACAAAACAAGGGCTTTTACATAATGATTCCGGGCAATTTATTGCTCTCGAAGCGTTATCTAAATTAGAAAAGATTAAGCTAAAGCGAACTTTCAAAACCATTAAGGAGCTGCAAGAACTCATTACCAACCGATTTAATCCTTCAAACATATTATGATGACTAATTTTCTAGAAAAAAGTAAAGCAATTTTATTTGATTTTTTGGGAAAATCCGAAAGACCATCCGATGAGAAGCTATCAAACGATATTGATGCTGCGCGCTTTGTTGTATTGGACACAGAAACCACCGGATTTGATTATACAACTGACAGAATACTTTGCATTGGTGCTGTTGTTCTTCAAAACAATACGATTCCTATTAATGGAAGTTTTGAAGTTTATATTCAACAAGAACATTACGATCAGGCAACTGCAAAAATTCATGGAATTCTGAAAGAATTTGTCATAGACCGTCCCACAGAATTAGAAGCCCTACAACAGTTTTTAGATTTTTTAGGAGATTCTATTATCATTGCACATCATACCCTATTTGACATTACTATGATTAATAAGGCACTCGAAAGAAACGGATTGCCGGAATTAAAAAACAAGACTTTAGACACGGCTGTTTTGTACAAAAAAACATTATTAGTATCTAATTTATTGGAACGTAAAGAAACTTATAGTCTAGATGAGCTTGCCGATAAATTTGATATTTCCAAAAAAGACAGGCATACCGCAATGGGAGATGCCTATATTACTGCAATTGCTTTTTTGAAAATTCTAAACAAATTGAGAGAGAAAAAAGAAATCATCTTAAAACAATTGTTTAAATAAGCATCTAAAAATTGGTAAAACGCATAAAAAAAAGCCCCTTTTCAGGAGACTTTTATTTATTCTAAGGACAAAGTAATCTGTCCGTCATCTTCCAATTGAATGTCCGAATCATCAGCATCCGTTTCTCCTTTTACTTCTAAATCCTCAGCAATAACCTCAGCGGGAATTTCATACGGCAAAGATTCCAGCAGGTTAACTTGCTTCAACTTATCGGTTGTTAATTGATTTCCTAAAGCTTTAAATCCTTTCACGGAAATAAATGATTCTATATCTACCGTCATAGCCTCTTTTTGAACTCCTTTTACTTTTGTAAAAATCAATTCAGCCACTGGACGATACTCCGTTGAAACAATCTCTAATTGTGAATTAGGATGTTCCGTGATAAAACTTTCTTCTTTATTCTCCGTTTCCACCAAGAAACGTTTAATGTAATACCGTTCTTTTTCTCCATCATAATAAATCACCGAAATTGGTTTCTTGGGAATCCATTTCTCCAAAACTACCATATCTTCATCAAAATGAGTAGATAATTCTGGTGTAATTACTTTTATTTTTCCAGATTGTGATATGATCAAAATTTTATCATTAGGTCTGAACTCCCCTAATAATTCACCTCTTACATCAACATTTAATCGTTGAACAGTATCGTCAAACCAAACTTTTCTGGGCAACAAAGTAGAAATCCCTTTCTCCTTCAATTCTATTTTTTTGATTGGATATTTAGTTACCAAATTTCCTTTTGAAGCACGCCCTTTTATCGCTAAAGTGGCAAAATCAATATCGAATTTCAGTTTTTTGACACTTCCTACCTGACGCAATAGTATCGTAATTACTTCAGCTTCACCATTTGGATTACAAGAAAAATACACTACCTGAGAACCCGCAGTTTCATTGGTTAAATCGTAAGCTTTGTCACGGGTAACTCCTGAAACATTGAATCGTTTGATGTAAGATGGCCCAGATTTTCCATCACGGTAAATCATGTTATAAATGGTACGCTTGTCGCTTTTATCAAAAATAGCAATGTGAATAATATCTTTACCCACGAATGTTTTCGCATCTACTTTGGTAATCATCATTTTTCCGTCACGCAGAAAAACAATTACATCATCAATATCAGAACAATCTGTAACGTACTCGTCTTTTTTCAGGCTCGTACCTACAAATCCTTCTTCTTTATTGACGTATAATTTAGTATTTCTTAAAACTACTTTGGTCGCTTCGATATCATCAAAAATACGAAGCTCAGTTTGACGTTCCCGCCCTTTTCCGTACTTCTCTTTTAATTTGGTAAAATAGGCAATAGCAAAATCAATAAGATGTTCTAAATTGTGTTTTACTTGTTCGATGTCGCCTTCCAAAGATTCGATTTTATCCTGTGCTTTATTGCTGTCAAATTTGGAAATACGCATAATTCGGATATCCAATAAACGCAGAATATCGTCTTCGGTAACAGCGCGTTTTAAATGCTTCGTATGTGGCTTCAAACCATCATCAACAGCCTTAATTACCGCTTCTCTCGTCGTCATTTCTTCAATATCACGGTAGATTTTATTTTCGATAAAAATACGCTCCAAAGAAAGAAAATGCCATTGTTCCTCCAATTCGCTCAATTGAATTTCGAGTTCACTTTTCAGCAATTGAACCGTTCTGTTTGTTGAAATTTTTAACATTGCAGAAACCCCTATAAATAAGGGTTTATTGTCTTCAATCACACAGCCTAATGGCGCTACCGAAGTTTCACAAGCCGTGAAAGCAAACAACGCATCAATAGTTTTATCTGGAGAAACACCCGGAAAAAGGTGAATTAATATCTCTACCTCAGCAGCGGTATTGTCTTCAATTTTCTTGATTTTGATTTTCCCTTTATCATTCGCTTTCAAAATACTGTCAATCAAAGTCGTCGTATTAGTTGAAAACGGAATTTGGGTAATCACTAAGGTATTCTTGTCCAGCTGACCAATTTTGGCACGAACCCGAACCCGTCCGCCACGCAATCCATCGTTATAATTAGACACATCGGCAATACCTTGTGTCATAAAATCAGGATACAGTGTAAAAGGTTTTCCTTTTAATATTTTTATCGAAGAATCGATTAATTCATTGAAATTATGCGGTAACACTTTCGTCGAAAGACCCACAGCAATACCCTCTGCGCCTTGTGCCAAAAGCAACGGAAACTTCACCGGAAGATTGTTCGGCTCGGCTCGTCTTCCATCATAAGAAACGCCCCAATCGGTAATTTTTGGACTATAAATAACCTCCAAAGCGAATTTAGACAATCTTGCTTCAATGTAACGAGAAGCTGCAGCACCATCACCTGTTAGGATATTCCCCCAGTTTCCCTGACAGTCAATCAGTAATTCTTTTTGACCAATTTGCACCATCGCATCACCAATACTCTGATCTCCGTGAGGATGATACTGCATGGTGTGCCCTACAACATTGGCAACTTTATTATAACGACCGTCATCTAATTCTTTCAGAGAATGCATGATACGACGTTGCACCGGTTTGAAACCATCTTCAATCGCAGGAACCGCACGCTCCAGAATTACATAGGAAGCATAATCTAGAAACCAGTCCTTGTACATTCCCGTAACTTTGGTTATGGTATCGTTTTCATCTTCTTGATTATCGTAAAAATGCTGTCCTTCAAAAGATTTGGTGTTTACTTCAATAATTCCATCTGCATCATTCTCTTCTTGATTTTCATCACTAGAATGACCCTCTGAATTATTTTCTTCGTCCTGACCTTCTGGGATTGTGTTATCGTCTTCTTCGTCTTTCATTATCTTGATTCCGAAATTAATTGTATTAAATCTTCTCTGCTTGGCAGAATTGTTTTGTATTTACTGGCAAAAATTTGCTCATTATTTTCAGGTAAAGTATATTCCACAACCAAATCACTTTTGTTTTGGCAAAGTACAATTCCTATAGTTTTATTTTCATCTTCCAAACGCATTTCTCTATCGTAATAATTGACATACATTTGCATTTGTCCTAAATCCTGGTGTTTCAAATCGCCTATTTTCAAATCAATCAGTACAAAACATTTTAAAATTCGGTTGTAAAAAACCAAATCGATTCGAAAATGTTTATCGTCAAAAGTAATTCTGTTTTGTCTGGCGACAAAAGTAAAACCATGACCCAATTCTAGTAAAAAATGTTCTAGTTTATTGATGATTTCTTCCTCTAATTCAGATTCCGAATAGTGATGCAATTCAGGTAATCCTAAAAACTCCAAAATATAAGGATCCTTAATAAGGTCTTTGGGTTTCTCTATAATCTGACCTTGCTGTGAAAGTTTCAAAACTCCTGCGGCATCTCGGCTTAAAGCCAATCGTGTATAAAGAGCTGAATCATATTGTCGTTTTAATTCTCGAACACTCCAATTGTATTTTTCGGATTCTATTTCATAGAAACGTCTTTCTTTCTCATCCTCCATTCGCATTAAGAAAACATAATGTGTCCAAGTCAGTTTGAAAATCGAAATCGGTAATTTCGATATTGAATTATCACAAAACGAAATCAGTGATTTTATTTTTTCAATTTCAGAAATATTTGATACAGAATTTGATTTAATTTCAGAAATACTAGTCAGTGACTCGTAATTTGAGTAAGTCATAAATAACTTTCTCATGTTCTGCAAATTATCCACAGAAAACCCTTTTCCAAACTCATTAGTCAACTGTTTAGAAAGTCCTTTCAATAATCGCTTTCCATATTCAGCCCTATCTTTTCCGTTTTGTTCTTCTTCAACAATCATTCTTCCTATTTCAAAATAGGCATAAACCATTGTTGAATTTACGGTACGTAAAACCTGTTGACGGGCGTTTTGCAATAGCGCGACTACTTGAGAAAATAAAGTTTTATTTTGAAGATTTTCTGGAATTATATTTTCTTCGTCTTTCATTAAATATATTCTATTGAATCGTAATCTATTCTAATTTTGTGCTAAAAAGAATATTTTTCTTTACAAACATGCTCTTCCGTCGTAACCTCAATTCCATTTTTATCCAACTCTTTCTTTATAACTATCTCACATTCTTTATGATCATTACTCCTTATCATAAAAAAGGTAGCTGAAAAACTAATCACAAATAGTAAAGCGATAAAAATCAATGTTCTTTTTGTAGGCATTTTATAACTATTTAAACTTTCTCAATTACATCTAATTCGACCTTCAAATTCTTGATGATAAATTCTTGTCTGTCCGGCGTATTTTTACCCATATAGAAAGACAACAATTGCTCAATCGAAGTATTTTTATCCATCATAATAGGATCTAAACGAATGGTTTCTCCGATAAAATTCTTAAACTCATCCGGAGAGATCTCTCCCAATCCTTTGAATCGGGTAATTTCTGGTTTTGGTTTTAGTTTTTCTATCGCTGCTCTACGCTCTTCATCAGAATAACAGTAAATCGTTTCTTTTTTATTTCGAACCCTAAAAAGTGGCGTTTGCAAAATGTATAAATGTCCTTCTTTGATTAACTCCGGAAAAAACTGCAGGAAAAAAGTAATCAATAATAATCGAATGTGCATTCCATCGACATCGGCATCCGTTGCAATTACGATGTTGTTATACCGCAATTTTTCTAATCCGTCTTCAATATCAAGTGCTGCTTGCAACAAATTGAATTCTTCATTTTCATAAACAATTTTCTTGCTCATTCCATACGAATTCAAAGGCTTACCACGCAAACTAAAAACGGCTTGAGTGTTCACATCACGCGATTTGGTAATAGAACCTGACGCCGAATCCCCCTCAGTAATAAAAAGAGTACTTTCCAAATTTTTAGGATTTTTAGTATCTGGAAGATGCGCACGGCAATCTCTTAATTTCTTGTTGTGCAAATTCGCTTTTTTGGCACGATCTGTTGCTAATTTTCTAATCCCGGAAAGTTCTTTACGCTCTCTCTCCGCTTGAAGAATCTTTCGAAGTAAAGCATCTGCAGTGGGAGGATTCTTGTGTAAATAATTATCTAACTTCGTTTTCACAAAATCATTTACAAAAGTACGCACAGATGGCATTCCCGGTTCAGAACCCATATCAGTCGAACCTAATTTGGTTTTAGTCTGTGACTCAAAAACGGGCTCCATTACTTTGATGCTAACAGCTGTAACAATAGATTTTCGAACATCTGAAGCTTCGAAACTTTTATTATAAAACTCCCTTATGGTTTTCACAATCGCTTCCCTGTAGGCTGCTAAATGCGTTCCTCCTTGTGTGGTGTTTTGTCCGTTTACAAACGAATGGTATTCCTCGCTATACTGTGTTTTGCTGTGTGTTAATGCAATCTCGATATCATCGCCTTTCAAGTGAATAATTGGATATTCCAAATCCTCGGCGTGAATCGTTTCTTCCAATAAATCCTTCAGACCATTCTCCGAAAAATATTTTTCACCATTAAATATAATAGTCAAACCATTGTTTAAGTAACAATAGTTTTTAAGCATTTTGATTATATATTCATATCGGAATTTATAATTTTTGAAAATTGCTTCATCTGGAATAAAAATAACTTTGGTTCCTTTTCTCTTAGTCGTTTCAATGATATCCTCTTCAAAAACCAGATTTCCTGCAGAGAATTCCGCAGCTTTTTGTTTTTCGTCCCGAACAGATTCTACACGAAAATAATTAGACAAAGCATTTACGGCTTTTGTTCCTACTCCGTTCAAACCCACAGATTTCTTAAATGCCAAGGAATCGTATTTTCCCCCAGTATTCATTTTAGAAACCACATCGATCACTTTTCCCAATGGAATTCCACGTCCGTAATCTCGGACAGTAACTGTTTTGTCTTTGATCGTTACCTCGATTGTTTTACCGGCGCCCATGACAAATTCATCGATACAGTTATCGAGAACCTCTTTTAGAAGAATATAAATACCATCATCTGGGGAAGATCCGTCGCCCAGTTTCCCAATGTACATTCCGGGACGCATGCGAATATGTTCTTTCCAGTCGAGTGACCGAATATTATCTTCGGTATATTGATTTTGATCGGACATTGTGAATTTTGTGGATTTTGTGCTAATGTAGTGTAATTCGATAAAATTTAAAATAGGAAGCCATCAAAGTTATCAAGAATGATATTGACATTTTATTTAAAGATTGAAAAATTAAAAAATTGAAAAAAAATTAAAAATTCCTGATAATTTCTTTTAACTGATTGTCTAATTCCGGATTGGAAATCTTACCGTTTACAATATCAAAATTAGCATCAAAACTTGGGAGTGAAAAAGTAGCTTTTATATTTCCACCGTAAAAAGGAAAAGCGTTTTTTGCAATTCCCAAAACGCTTGCTCCACCTTTGGCTCCTGGCGAAGTAGCCATCAGTAGCATTGGCTTTTCCTGAAAAACCTTCGCATTTATTCTGGTACACCAATCAAAAATATTCTTGAAAGCTGCTGAATAATTCCCATTATTTTCTGCCATAGAAACCACCAAAATATCAGCAGTGGCAATTTTAGCCAAAAATGTTTTTGCTAGCTCGTGCTGACCGATTTCTTTTTCTATATCAACAGTAAAAATTGGCATTTGAAAATCATTCAAGTCCAAAACTTCCACTTCGGCCTTTTCGAAAAGACTTGCTGCGTAAATTGCTAATTTTTTATTGATCGATTTTTTACTGGGGCTTGCGCCAAAGGCTATGATTTTCATAATGATTAGTTTTTATTAAATGTAGTGAAAATAAAATAGCAACAAAATAATTAGCCACAGATTCACCCCTTTTGAAAACGAATATGAAACTATGAAATCTGATATTCACCGATATCGATTTTACCCCAGTTTACTTCACTAAGGCTTTTATTTTAATTGGCGTTCAGTGAACTTTGTTTGCAACGAAAAGTATTTTTCAGATCAATCTTGAAGTGGAAAGCAGGATTGGGTTCAAAAAAAAGTCGAAAGCTATTACTAACTTTCGACTTGATGCCTTTCGACTTGATGCGTTTTTTTTAGACGTTGAATCTAAAATGCATCACATCGCCATCTTTTACAATATATTCTTTTCCTTCTACTTTGAATTTTCCTGCCTCTTTACATTTAGCCTCTGAACCGTAATGAACGAAATCTTCGTAAGCAATAACTTCGGCACGGATAAATCCTTTTTCGAAATCAGTGTGAATCACCCCTGCGGCTTGTGGCGCAGTTGAACCAACATCAATAGTCCAAGCACGAACTTCTTTAACTCCTGCTGTAAAATAAGTTTGTTGCTTCAGTAATTTGTAAGCTGCACGTATCAATACAGAAGCACCTGGCTCACTTAACCCCATGTCTTCCAGAAAAACCTGACGTTCTTCGTAGCTTTCTAATTCGGTAATATCTGCTTCAGCGCCTACAGAAAGTACAATAACTTCTGCATCTTCATCTTTTACCAACTCCCGAACTTGGTCTACATATTTGTTTCCGTTAACTGCTGAATTTTCATCTACATTACAAACATACAATACTGGTTTTGCAGTAATCAATTGAAAACCTTCCATCAAAACTTCTTCGTCATTGTTTTGTGGAGTTATAGTTCTGGCTGATTTCGCTTGAAGTAAAGTCTCTCTAATTCTATTTAACAACGCTTCTTCGACGATTGCTTCTTTATTTCCGGTTTTAGCGGCACGTTTTACTTTTTCCAAACGTTTTTCAACATTTTCTAAATCTTTCAACTGCAACTCAATATCGATTGTTTCTTTGTCACGAATTGGATTTACATTCCCATCAACGTGAACAATATTATCATTATCAAAACAACGCAAAACGTGAATAATAGCATTACATTCTCTGATATTTCCTAGAAACTGATTTCCTAAACCTTCTCCTTTACTGGCTCCTTTTACTAATCCTGCAATATCAACAATATCAACAGTCGCCATTTGCACTCGCTCTGGCTTTACTAATTCTTCCAGTTTTTCTATTCTGGCATCCGGAACATTTACAACACCTATATTAGGTTCGATAGTACAAAAGGGGAAATTCGCACTTTGCGCTTTGGCATTAGATAAACAATTGAATAATGTTGATTTTCCAACATTTGGTAATCCTACAATTCCTGCTTTCATATGTAGATAATATTTATTTTTAATGGAATATTGTATCGCAATCTTATTGTTTTAAAACAGAACGATTGAGACTTTATGATTATTTTCTTTACCGATAACGGTTGCCAGTTAAAGGTTTAGCATTTACTCTAAAAGTTTGCAAATATAAGATTTTATAAAGGTTTAAATAAGTAAAAATTACAGTTTAAACAGGCATGATATGTTTTTTATAAAAAATTAAACGATGTGCTAATATTTTGTTAAAAAAAAATTATATTGCACCGGATTTTAAACCAAACTCAACTTATTATGAAAAAATTTGCATTATTATTATTACTCCTTAACGTCTCGTTTCTTTTTGCACAAAAAGAAGTCTCGGGTATTGTTAAAGACAATACCGGCAACCCCTTGCCAGGGGTAAACATTGTTGAAAAAGGCACACAAAATGGGGTTTCTACCGATATGGATGGTGCCTACAAGATAAAAGTTAAAGAAGGCGCTACATTAGTTTTTAGTTATGTAGGTTTTTCTAAATTAGAAAAAGCAGTTACAGGTTCAGTTTTAGATGTTGTATTATCCGAAGAGGGCGGACAAAATCTAGACGAAGTTGTAGTTACGGGAACCAGAACGGCCCCAAGAAGTAATACAACATCTGCGCTGCCTATTGATGTAATATCTGCAAAGGATTTAGCCTCAACCGGACAAGCTTCTTTTGACAAAGCGTTACAATATAAAATCCCATCCTTTAATACGGTTCAAACACCAGTGAATGATGCGACATCATTACTGGATCCTTATGAAATTAGAAATATGGGACCAAGTAGAACCTTAATCCTTATTAACGGTAAACGTAAAAACTTAAGTTCTTTACTATATGTACAAACGTCTCCTGGACGTGGTGAAACAGGTGCAGACATTTCAGCAATTCCTACTGATGCTATCGAAAGAGTAGAGATACTTCGTGATGGTGCTTCTGCTCAATACGGTTCAGATGCCATTGCAGGAGTAATGAATATTATCTTAAAAAAGAACACAAACGGCGGATCAGTAACGGTAAGAAGTGGAATGACTTCCGAAGGTGATGGTGAAATGTTAGGCGTAAGTATGAACAATGGTTCTACAGTGGGAGAAAAAGGATTTGTAAATTATACTGTTGATTTTTCTAAAGTTAACCTAGCTAACAGACCCGGAACAGTTGATGCTGCAGGTGAAGCAGGAGATTTTGGAGCTTCTCTTTCAGATGTTCAAGCCTTTCTTGCTAAAAAACCAGATGCTGGAAATATCAATGGTTCACCAGAAACTGCAGCAGCTAAGTTTCTAGTAAACGGTGGATTTAGTTTATCTGATGAAACATTATTATATTATAATGCAGCTTACGTATACAAGAAAGTAAATTCTTTTGCTAATTACAGAACTCCGTATTGGAGAACTTTAGCTGATTACCCATTCCTTAAAGACTTTTTTGGTGATGGAACTCCAGGTTCTTATCAAGGTTACGTACCAACATTTACAGGAGACTTAAATGATTACAACGCAACTTTAGGTTACAAATCAACAAAAAACGAATGGAATACAGATGCTAGTATTACTGTAGGTGGAAATACCCAAACCTATTCCGTTGACAATTCCTTTAATAGATCTAACATTAAGGATGGTAATGGAAATAATGTTTATTTAGAAAATAGTCCAATCTCTTTTAAGCCAGGAGGAACTGCTTTCAATCATATTGTAGGAAACTTAGACATATCTAAAGTATTATCTGATAAAATTAGTATTGGTTTTGGTTCTGAGATCAGAACAGAAACTTTTGAAGTAACGGAAGGCGACAAAGCATCTTGGGAGGGTATTGGAGCCGATTCATTTGCGGGCAACAGACCGGAAAATTCAGCAAAATGGAACCGTTATAATTTAGGTGCTTATTTTGATCTTGCTTATGATGTAACTGAAGATTTCTTAATAAATGGAACCGTACGTTATGAAGATTATAGCGATTTTGGTGATGCTACAGTATGGAAATTGAGTTCTAGATATAAATTCTTGGACGATAAAATTACTTTAAGAGGGTCTATTTCTACTGGATTTAGAGCACCTACATTACACCAAATTTACACTCAAAAATCACAATATTCATTCGTTCCTGGACAAGGAATCCAAGTAAGTGGAATCATTAATAACGTATCACCACAAGCACGCCAATTAGGAATTGCTCCATTAGATGCTGAGAAATCAACAAACATCACTATTGGAATTGGAGCAAAACCTATGAAAAACTTTAACTTCACAATTGATTACTATAACATTAAGGTAGAAGACCGAATTGTTTTAGGAGACAGACAGGACACTCAATTTGGTAATGTAGCTTGGTTTGAGAATTCATTTGACTCAAGAACTTCTGGTTTAGATTTCGTGGCTAATTATAATAATATTGATTTAGGAACAGGGAAATTAGGATTCAACTTATCTGGAAACATTACTTTTCAAAATGAAAGAATATCACCTGTAAAAAGTGGTAATTTTGGACCAATACTTGAATCTTTAATGTTTACTTCAAGACCAGAAACAAAATGGATTTTAGGAGCGAATTATGAAATTGGAAAATTTAGCTTTTCTCTTAACAATACTTATTTCGGAAAAAGCACATTTAATCAAGATGGTTTAGCTACAAATAATCCTAATGCTCCCGTTGGATCTGTAGATTATTTAAAAGCTAATTTAAAAACGGAGTTTATTCCAAAAGTTGTTACTGATTTAGGAGTTACTTTTTCTGCAACTGAAAAACTAACTTTAGCATTAAATGTAAACAATTTATTAAATGTGTTACCTGAATGGAAATTTGTAGCTGAAAATGCTAAAGGCACTGAGCTTTTAAACGATCCTGTTCAAGTAAAAAACCAATCTAACTTGATTACTTTCAACCAACGTTATTCTCAAATGACGTATGATGGCTATCACTTTAGCCAATTAGGAACGATGTTTAATTTATCTTTAAACTATAAATTCTAATTTAGTTTCGAATAATTTGAAAGGGCTATCTTACGATAGCCCTTTTTTTTATTTCGTTTATTCTCCTAGAATTTAGTCGTTATCACACATCTATAACTGGAAATAACTTCAGCAGAAAATTTTACACTGGAGTGGACTGCGCAATATTACACCTTAAAAAAGGGTGAAAAACAAATGATTGCAGATGATTTTTCTACAATTCACGTTTTTACCTTAAATGAAATACAATTGTTTTTATATCTAAATACCTTTGAAATCATTAGAACAATTGACCGAAAATCCATGCGTATGCCACATTTGTAATTATTGCCAGACAGAATAAAACATAGTTTTTTATCGCCCTTCATGTAAATTATATAATCTTTTATCATAATTCCGTAACAAGAAATCAGACAGAGGATTGTAAATTTGATTTATATAAATCACAAAATTAAATATTATGAAGACTATAATTCTTGGAATGATTGCTTTTCTATTTTCAATAAATATTCAAGCTCAAAATAAAAATGTTAAATCCGAAGTTAAAACGATCGTTACTACTGTAAAAAATTCTGAAGGACAAAAAAAATCGATAAAAACTCAAGAAGTAAAAGAAATTCAAAAAATTGAACTAAAAGATGCTGAATCGAATGCTTTAAACAAGGAAACAAAAGAAACACCAGTAGAAGTTACTGCAATTACTACTCTAACTGCAAATGGAGTTACAAACATTGTTGATATTGATAGATCCGCATATTATGATTTAAACGGAGAGAAATACCAAGTCAAATTAGCCGAAAGTGGATATACGATATACCAACCTAATGCTGAAAAAGCCGCTGTATTGAGAAAAACATCCAACAACAACTATATCTATAGCTCAAAAAACAAAACTTCTTATGGCTACTTTGATATGAATGGAAACTTAGTTTTAGAATCTTACGATGACAAAACAGACAAGATAACCGTAGAAACTTTTGTAATTATCAAAAAATAATTTATTAGCGAATACAGAAGAAAAAAAAAACCTGAGTTTATAAACTCAGGTTTTTTAAATATATAACATTTTTTTATATTAAGAAAGTGCTGCTTTTACTTGATCCGCTGCTTCTTGGAATTCAACAGCAGATAAAATTGGCATTCCTGAATTATCAATTAATTCTTTTGCGATAGCTGCATTTGTGCCTTGTAAACGAACAATGATTGGTACTTTAATTGCATCGCCCATATTTTTGTAAGCATCAACAACTCCTTGTGCCACACGGTCACAACGAACAATTCCACCAAAAATATTAATCAAAATTGCTTTTACGTTTTGATCTTTTAAGATAATACGGAAAGCAGTTTCAACACGTTTTGCATCAGCAGTTCCACCTACGTCAAGGAAGTTAGCAGGCTCAAAACCAGCATACTTGATTAAATCCATAGTTGCCATAGCTAAACCAGCTCCGTTTACCATACATCCTACTGTACCGTCAAGATCTACATAGTTTAAACCTACTTCTTTTGCTTCAACTTCGATTGGGTTTTCCTCACGAATGTCACGCATATCAGCATATTTTTTTTGTCTGTATAAAGCATTATCATCGATATTTACTTTAGCATCTACAGCCATAATTTTATTGTCAGATGTTTTCAAAACCGGGTTGATTTCAAACATCGAAGCATCAGATCCAATATAAGCGTTGTATAAAGAATCAATAAATTTTACCATTTCTTTAAAAGCATTCCCTGAAAGACCTAGGTTAAAAGCAATTCTTCTTGCTTGAAAACCTTGTAATCCAACAGAAGGATCAACCTCTTCTGTAAAAATTAAATGTGGTGTGTGTTCCGCAACTTCTTCAATATCCATTCCACCTTCAGTAGAATACATAATCATGTTACGACCTGTAGCTCTGTTCAATAAAACAGAAACATAAAACTCAGAAGTTTCACTTTCGCCAGGATAATAAACATCCTCAGCGATTAAAACTTTATGTACTTTTTTACCTTCAGCAGAAGTTTGAGGTGTAATCAATTGCATTCCTATGATTTGCTCTGAAATCTCTTCTACTTGTTGCAAATTTTTGGCAAGTTTAACTCCTCCACCTTTTCCACGTCCACCTGCATGAACTTGGGCTTTTACAACATACCAACTTGTACCAGTTTCGGCAGTTAATTGTTTTGCAGCTGCAACCGCTTCCACTGGGCTATTAGCAATAATTCCGCGTTGAATGCGAACTCCGTAGCTAGCTAAAATCTCTTTTCCTTGATATTCGTGTATGTTCATAATGTAGAATTTGTCTGGATTCTGAATTTATTTCAGAATAAAAGTGGCACAAAAATAGCAAAATTAAACTTAACTGTTATTTTTTTTTCAATTTAAATGGAGACTAAATTTAGATATTTTAAACCCATCAATAACTGACGTCAAAATATAAAAATTAACTACTAATTTGTTATAAATATTAAACAAAAACTATCAGTAAAATATTTCTTTCAAAATCACCGCGTTCAGTGCTCAAATTTCATTTTGTTTTTGTCGAAAAATCAAATCAGCTATCCTTAAATGGTATTATTGTGATTTAATTACCCTTTTTCTATTAGAACTGTAAAAACAAGGCTATTTTAACTTTTAAGCCTATTATATGTTACTAAATCTTTAATTTTGTAAAAAAAATATTAAGCATGAAAGTTAAAGAACAAGGTCTTTATTTGCCCGAATTTGAACACGACAATTGTGGCGCAGGATTTATTTGTAATTTGAATGGAATTAAGTCCAATGATATTATACACAAAGCATTAGATATCTTAATAAAATTAGAGCATCGTGGAGCTGTGAGTGCTGATGGTAGAACTGGAGATGGAGCTGGAATATTATTTGATATCCCTCATGCTTTTTTTAAGAAAGTATGTGACTTTGAAATTCCGGAAGCGAGACAGTATGCTGTAGGAATGGTTTTTATGCCAAAAAGTTCCAATCAAGTTGCTTTTTGCAAAACTACTTTTGAGGCTTCAGTACGGGATCAAAATTTAGAAATTTTAGGATGGAGAGATGTCCCTGTAGATGTTTCTAATTTAGGTCAAATCGCTGCTGAAAAGGAACCTACGGTAAAACAAGTATTTGTTGGTAAAAATGGATTAGATCTTACGGAACAACAGTTTAACGCCAAAATGTTTGCGGCAAGAAAAATTGCAGAACACACCATTAGAAATTCAAGAATTTCAGAAAGTCACAGATTCTATTTTTCAAGTTTCTCGACTACAACCATTATATACAAAGGGTTGTTGATGCCGGAAGACATTAGCAGATACTATACTGATTTGTTAGATGACGACTTGGTAACCCGATTAGCTTTGGTTCACCAACGTTTCTCTACCAATACATTTCCATCTTGGGAATTGGCACAACCTTTCCGTTACATGTGCCACAATGGTGAAATCAATACCCTTCGTGGGAATATTAGCCGTATGCGTGCTCGTGAAGAACTGATGAAAAGTGATGTTTTTGGTGATGATATCAAAAAATTATTTCCAATTATTTTAGAAGGAAAATCAGATTCTGCTTCAATGGATATGGTAATTGAACTGTTATTGATGACCGGTCGTTCTTTACCGGAAGCCATGATGATGGTCGTTCCGGAAGCTTGGGAAAAACACCAAACGATGTCAGCAGATAAAAAAGCATTTTACGAATACAACGCTTGTATCATGGAACCATGGGATGGCCCAGCTTCTATTCCTTTTACAGATGGTAACGTTATTGGTGCTTTATTGGACAGAAATGGCTTACGTCCCTCTCGTTATACTTTGACTAAAAGCGGTTTTGTAATTATGTCTTCAGAGATTGGTGTTCTTGACATCAAACCCGAAGATGTGATTCAGCACGGGCGTTTAGAACCCGGAAAAATGTTTTTGGTGGACATGAATGAAGGTCGAATCATCGAAGACGACGAGATCAAAAATGCGATTGTTACCAAGCGTCCCTACAAACAATGGTTGGATGAAAATTTATTGCAATTAGCACAAATTCCGTACACTGACAATCCAATCCCTACCGAAAATATTGATTTCGAAACGAGACAACGTTTGTTTGGTTACACGATAGAGGATTTAAAAACAATCATAAACCCAATGGGAACTCAAGGTGCAGAAGCATTAAGTTCTATGGGTAACGATACGCCACTAGCCGTTTTATCAGACCAGCCACAACTTTTATACAACTATTTCAAACAATTATTTGCTCAGGTTACCAATCCACCATTGGATGGTATTCGGGAAGAAATCATTACTGATATCAGTTTAGCGATTGGTGGAGATTATAATATTTTTGATATTGTTCCAAAACATTGTAAAAAATTAAAAATACAAAATCCAGTTATTTCAAACGAAGATTTAGATAAAGTAAGAAACATTGATCATGCTGATTTCAAATCAGTCACTATTTCTACATTATACGATATAGAAAAAGGAGTAAACGGATTAGAACGCGCTTTGGAAAAAGCAGTTAAAGCGACTTTCAAAGCAGTTTCTGAAGGTTGCAATATTGTGATTCTTTCAGATAGAGGTGTTAGCGAAAAAATGGCTCCAATACCAATGTTATTGGCATGTTCCTATATTCATCACTCCATGAACATCCTGAAATCTCGTTCTAAATTTGGAATCATAATCGAGTCCGCAGAACCTCGTGAGCCACATCATTTTGCCTTATTATTTGGTTATGGTGCCAGCGCGATTAATCCATACATGGTAAATGAAATTATTCATAACCAAGTTAACCAAGGTTTTATCACTGGTGTAAAAGCGGATTATGCCATTAAAAATTATAATAAAGCGATTGCAAAAGGGATTCTGAAAATCATGAACAAAATTGGTATCTCTACTTTACATTCGTACAGAGCGGCACAGATTTTTGAAATTTTAGGATTAAACAAAACATTCACTTCTAAATATTTCCCATATACTCCTTCCAGAATTGAAGGAATTGGTCTGATGGAAGTTGAAAAAGAAATCAAGAAAAGATACCAGAAAGCATTTCCAAATTCAAAAGTCAGCAATTTATTGCCTTTAGAAATTGGAGGGATTTACAGGTGGAGAAGATCAGGAGAAAAACACATGTTTAATCCAACAACGATTTCTAAACTACAACAAGCAGTACGTTTAAACAGTCCTGAAAGCTATAAAGAATACGCTAAAATGGTCAATGATCAAAGTGAAAACTTAATGACTATTAGAGGGTTATTTGAATTCAATAACTTAGATCCAATTTCAATTGACGAAGTAGAACCTTGGACGGAAATTGTAAAAAAATTCAAAACTGGCGCCATGTCTTATGGATCTATTAGCCAAGAAGCTCATGAAAATCTAGCGATTGCGATGAACAGAATTGGCGGAAAAAGTAATTCCGGAGAAGGTGGAGAAGATTCAAAACGTTTCCAAAAAGACTTAAATGGAGATTCTAGAAATAGTGCCATTAAACAAGTTGCTTCTGGAAGATTCGGAGTTTCTATCAACTATTTGACTAATGCTAAAGAGATTCAAATAAAAATGGCTCAGGGTGCAAAACCCGGAGAAGGTGGTCAATTACCAGGCGAAAAAGTAGTGCCTTGGATTGCCGAAGTTAGGAATTCAACACCTTATGTTGGATTGATTTCACCGCCACCACACCACGATATTTATTCTATTGAAGATTTATCGCAGTTAATTTTTGATTTAAAAAATGCCAATCGTGAAGCAAGGATTAATGTAAAATTAGTTTCCGAAGTGGGTGTTGGAACAATCGCTGCCGGTGTTGCTAAAGCAAAAGCCGATGTGATTTTGATTTCAGGATACGATGGAGGAACCGGAGCTGCTCCATTAACATCACTACAACATACCGGTATTCCTTGGGAACTTGGACTTGCCGAAGCACAGCAAACTTTAATCTTAAATGATTTAAGAAGTCGTGTCGTTCTAGAATGTGACGGACAATTGAAAACTGGACGTGACGTAGCCATTGCTGCTTTACTTGGTGCTGAAGAATTTGGTTTTGCAACTGCACCGTTAGTCGCATCTGGTTGTATTATGATGAGAGCGTGTCACTTGAATACGTGTCCAGTTGGTATTGCCACACAAGATCCTGAATTGAGAAAAAATTTCAAAGGAACGCCAGAACACATCATCAACTTCATGTATTTTATTGCTGAAGAGTTGAGAGAAATCATGGCACAATTAGGATTCAGAACATTAAAAGAAATGGTGGGACAATCTCAAAAATTGAATGTCAATAAAGCCATTAAGCATTATAAAGCAAGTGGATTAGACTTATCTACTATTTTATACAAACCAGAAAAGGCTAAAGAAGTTCCAAACCACAATACGACTACACAAGACCATGCTTTAGAACATGTACTTGATTTTGAAATTATAAAAGCGGCTATTCCTTCTATTTATAGAAAAGAAAAAACTAGAGTTACTTTTGATATCAAAAACACAGACCGTTCTGTTGGTGCAATATTAAGTAATGAAATTTCAAAAATATATGGTGCCCAAGGCTTGCCAGATGACACGATATTAGTTGACTTTACAGGTTCTGCCGGACAAAGTTTTGGCGCTTTTGCAACAAATGGCCTCTCTTTTAAAATTCATGGAAACTGTAATGATTATTTAGGAAAAGGACTTTCTGGCGCTAAATTAATTATAAAAGTTCCACCTACAGCCACTTTCAAACCAGAAGAAAACATTATCATTGGTAACGTTGCCCTTTACGGAGCAATCACTGGGGAAGCTTACATCAACGGTATGGCTGGAGAACGTTTTGGTGTTAGAAATTCCGGAGCAACAGCTGTTGTAGAAGGAATTGGAGATCATGGATGCGAATACATGACTGGAGGAACTGTAGTAGTTTTAGGTAAAACAGGAAGAAATTTTGCTGCAGGAATGAGCGGAGGTATTGCTTACGTTTTTGATCCAAATAAAAAATTCGATGCTACCTTATGTAATATGGAAATGGTCGCTTTTGAAACATTGGAAGAGGATGACTTTACGAAACTGAGACGTTTGATAAAAAATCATTCAATGTATACTAATAGTCCTTTGGCAAAAAGGATTTTAGAAGATTGGGAAAACCAACGCAACCATTTTATCAAAGTAATGCCTACTGATTACAAAAAAGCATTACAAAGATTAGCCGAAGAAAAACAAATTGAAGAACTACTAGCACTATAGTTATGGGAAAGATAGGAGGATTTAAAGAATATAATAGAATTGACGAAAGTAATGTTGCTGTTCCAGAAAGAGTATCAAATTATAATGAATTTACAATTCCGTTAGCAAAAGATAAAATCAAAGAACAAGGATCCAGATGCATGGATTGTGGGATTCCATTTTGCCACAGTGCCTGTCCATTAGGAAATTTGATTCCAGATTTTAATGATATGGTGCATCAGGAAGAATGGGAAAGTGCATTACAAATATTGCAGTCAACCAATAACTTTCCAGAATTTACTGGCCGTTTATGCCCTGCTCCATGTGAAAAATCATGTGTGTTAGGAATTATTAGTGAGCCAGTAGCTATCGAAAATATTGAAAAAAATATTATCGAAAGAGGATTTGCCGAAGGTTGGATAAAACCACAACCTCCAGAAGTTAGAACAGGAAAAACGGTGGCTGTAATAGGTTCTGGTCCTGCTGGTTTAGCGGCTGCACAACAATTAAATCGTGCAGGACATACTGTTACGGTTTTTGAAAGAGACAATGCTGTTGGTGGGTTATTACGTTATGGAATTCCAAATTTCAAATTAGAAAAAGGGATTATCGACAGACGTGTTGCTGTTTTAGAAGCGGAAGGAATTACTTTTAAAACAAATGTAAATGTAGGTGTAAATTTCAGTATTGAAGAATTAAATTCTTTTAATTCTATCGTATTATGCGGTGGTGCTACCGAAAGAAGAAGTTTACCTACTAAAGGAATAGAAAGCAAAGGAGTTGTTCAGGCAATGGACTTTTTAACCCAACAAACTAAAGTATTATACGGGGAATTTATACCAGAACAAATTAAAGCTACTGGTAAAGACGTTATAGTTATTGGTGGTGGAGATACTGGATCGGATTGTGTGGGAACTTCAAACAGACACGGTGCAAAATCAGTTACTAATTTTGAAATTTTACCAAAACCCCCAGTGGGAAGAAGTGAAACTACTCCTTGGCCATTTTGGCCTTTACAATTAAAAACTTCCTCTTCTCATGAAGAAGGTTGTGACAGAAACTGGTTAATCAATACCAAAGAATTCATTTCTAATGAAAAAGGTGAATTAACTGGATTGAAAACCGTTGAAGTAGCTTGGAAAATGACACCGGGACAAAGACCGGAACTGATAGAAAAAGAAGGATCAGAAAAAATATGGCCTTGTGATTTAGCTTTATTAGCACTTGGATTTACAGGTCCTGAAAAAACATTAAGTGATCAATTAGGATTGGAAGTAGATTTTAGAAGTAACTATAAAGCAACTAATTATCAAACAAATGTTCCTCATATATTTACTGCTGGTGACATGCGAAGAGGACAATCATTAATTGTTTGGGCAATCTCTGAAGGTCGTGAAGCTGCCAGAGAAGTGGATAAATACTTGATGGGTTATACCAATTTACCAACCAAAGGCAATGGTGATTTACCCAACTTGTAGGTCTGAAAAACATTTTATAACCCTTGATGAAAAAATGTCAAGGGTTTTTTTTATTATAAAATTTCAAACTAATGTTTAATTTATAACTTTATGTTAGAATTTGTTAGAATTCAATTATTAGCTTGTGGGACTAAATAAAGAGTAATAAATTTGCTCAAAATTAATAATCATGCAATCAAAAGACTTAGTACAATTAGCAGAACAATTTGGTAGTCCATTATACGTTTATGATGCCGAAAAAATACAATCTCAATACAATAGATTAACGAAGGCTTTTTCAAAGGTAGATAAGTTGCGTATCAATTATGCAATGAAGGCGTTGTCAAATGTTGCTATACTTCAGTTATTGAAAGAAATGGGGTCAGGATTAGATACCGTTTCCATTCAAGAAGTATTATTAGGACTGCATGCAGGCTATGAACCAGAAAAAATATTTTATACTCCAAATGGTGTTTCTCTTGAAGAAATTGAAGAAGTTTCGGCTATGGGTGTTCAAATAAATATTGACAACTTATCCATATTAGAGCAATTTGGCACAAAATATCCAAATGTTCCAGTATGTATCAGAATAAATCCGCATGTAATGGCAGGTGGAAATGCAAATATATCTGTAGGTCATATTGATAGTAAATTTGGTATTTCTGTTCACCAATTGCCTCATTTAGTTCGTATCGTTGAAAACACAAAAATGAATATTGTGGGTATCCACATGCATACCGGTTCTGATATTTTGGATATCGAAGTGTTTTTATATGCTGCTGAAATATTATTTGATGCCGCTAGAAACTTCAAAAATCTAGAATTCCTAGATTTCGGAAGTGGATTTAAAGTACCTTATAAAAAAGACGATATCGAAACTGATATTGAAGAATTAGGTAAAAAACTATCAAAAAGATTCAACGCCTTTTGTACTGAATACGGAAAAGAACTTACCTTGATATTTGAACCAGGTAAATTTTTAGTAAGTGAAGCGGGGTTCTTTTTGGCTAAAGTAAATGTAGTTAAACAAACTACTTCAACTGTTTTTGCAGGAATAGATAGCGGTTTTAACCATTTGATCAGACCAATGTTTTATGGTTCACAACATCATATCGAAAACATATCACACCCTAAAGGGAAAGAGCGTTTCTACTCCGTTGTAGGATATATTTGTGAAACAGATACTTTTGCTAATAACAGAAAAATTGCAGAAATAAAAGAAGGTGATATTTTATCGTTTAGAAATGCAGGAGCGTATTGCTTCTCTATGGCTTCAAACTACAACTCCAGATATAAGCCAGCCGAAGTATTATGGATGAACGGTGAAGGGCATTTGATCAGAGCACATGAAACCTTTGAAGATTTATTAAAAAATCAGATTCCATTACCAGTTACAGTTGTAACAGTTTAAAATAAATATCCCATTTGCTAAGGAAGGCAAATGGGATTTTGTTTTAACAATATAATCTTATTTTCTATTTATCGAAAAGCGTTTCTAAGACTTCGGATTCTGTTCCATTAGGAAATGGAATTTTTAACATTTGTGAAAGCGTTGGTGCAATTTGAGTTATTACTTTTTTAGTATGCAGTTCTCCTTTTGGCACTTGCCAGCCGTAAAAAAGTAAAGGTACATGTGTATCATAACTATTAGGGGAACCATGCGTAGTTCCTGTGGCTTGATATTGCATATACCCCGCTTTATCTAGTATCACAAGTTCACCATTTTGTTTAGGATCATAGCCTTTAGAAATGAAACTTAAAAAATAATCATCTCCTGACGAAGCTAAAATTTCTTCTTCAGTATACACTCTTTTAACTTGTTCTTGCATCATCAAAAAGTCTTTGAAACTTTGTTTTACTTTTGCCAATTCTAACCCTTTTTGTTTTAGTATTACTTTATTAAAAAAAAGATTAAAGTTAGAATAATCCAATATTAAATCAACACCGAACGTTTCGTTAGAATATTTTTTTAAAGCATCAACAAGATCTTTTGAAGGGATATTTTTTACATTATATTTATTATCCTTAAGGTAATTAGGATTTTCTGCCCCAGCATGGTCAGCAGTTAAGAAAAGTAAATAATTATCCTTTCCAACTGTTTTGTCTAAGTAGTTTAGAAACTGAGCCAAAGTTTGATCTAATCGCAAATAAGTATCCTGTAACTCAATAGAACGTGGACCAAAAGTATGCCCAACATAATCTGTTGAAGAAAAACTAACCGTAAGAAAATCAGTAATATCATCATTCCCTAATTCTTCTTTTTCTATAGCTTTCATAGCTAATTCTGCCAAAAAATCATTCCCAAAAGGTGTAGTTCTCAAAATATCAGCTCCTTTATCTTTGTACATTTTACTTAAATCATAAGGAAATACAGGTGCATTAGCTTTATCTAACTTTCCTTCATAAGGATTATCATCAGGAAGACTTTCATTATAAGTTGCTATGGGATTCAATAAATTCCATCCTTTATTAATGTAATTCATGTATCGTTTTTCTTGGTTAAATTCCGTTACCCAATTCGGTAATTTCGATCCATAAAAAGTGCTTGAAATAAAAGCTCCGGTTTTACTGAACCAAAATGCCCAATTAGCAAAATGACCCGCAGGCAAAATTGCTCCACGATCTTTTATACTCATCCCAATTACTTTTCCTTTAAAATTTGTCGCCATTCGCAACTCATCCGTAATGGTTGTGCTTAAAAGATTTTTTGGAGACATTGCTCCCTCTTTTTCTGTTCCGTCACCTACTGTTTTAACTGAAGCATCATCAGTGCAATACATATCCTTACCAGTAGCTTTAATAAACCAATCGTTTCCAACTATACCGTGTGTGGAGGGTGTAGTTCCTGTATAAATACTTGCATGACCTGGCGCCGTATAAGTAGGTACATAATTGTAATGCATATTATGAAATGTATATCCATTATTCATTAATCTTTTAAAACCATTTGCAGAAAAATCATCAGAAAAACGATATAGATATTCCATTTTCATTTGGTCAACCACTATACCTACCACTAATTTGGGACGTTGTTGAGCTTGTGAGTTTAAAGACATAATGAATGTCAAAAACAAAATAATTCTTTTCATATTATATTTTTATATTTAAAACAAAAATACAACATAAAGTTTAATCAAACTCTGAACAAATACTTGATGACAATAAATTAATCTATTCTTAACTCCAAAATATTTACTTGAAAATTAATTAAAGGACCCTACTCCGATTTTAATACTCTTGCAAACTAAAAAAAATCATTGAGGAAAATTGCAACATAACTCAAGAGGTTTTAAATCTCGCCATGCCGATAAAACACTCAATTACAGCACTATAAAAACAAAGATAATTCCAATATGTGGCTCATTTGAATATTTATTCCAATTGAAATGGTTAAGACACAGATATCCATCAAGCAAAAAATCCTCATCACATACATGATTAGGATTTAAAATAATCTGAACGAGTTCAGATGAGAGAAAGGAGTTAGCTGAATAGGCCGCTGGGGCTATAAAACAAAAAAGCCTATCTTTTCA
>NZ_JBLVPK010000011.1:0-58878 GCF_048286535.1 Flavobacterium glucosi
TTGTGTTCAAAAATGAAGGAAAACATGAAAAAAACCAAGTTGAAACAACTCCACAAAAAAAGAGGAACAAAATCCTCTTGAAAATACCTCTACAATCTTTACGATAACTCCATAGTGTTGGCGACAGGTATTCGGTTCCGTTCAACACGGGCTTCATTGTTCGTGCTACGCACACAACGAAACCCTAGCTGTTAGCGGTAGTTTTTATTTATAAGTTAAGGTTTTAAAAAAGAGTACTTTTAATTTTCTTTTTTTTCATATATTTGTCCAATATATTTATATATAAAATTTCTTAAACTTATGGCTAATTTAACAAAAATACCTCTTGAAAATCAACCACAAGAGGATACTATTCGAATCAAAGGAGGCGATTTAACTTTGGAAGCTACTGTTGTTAGTGGTAAAGAGGGAGAACATTTTATATCTATTATACCTTCTTTAATGATTAGTGGATACGGCTCTACAGAACAAGAAGCAATTGATTCTTTAGACGAAAATGTTGAAACTTTTTGTGAAGATTTTATGAAACTTAATGCAGAACAAAAGAAATCTGAACTAGTTAAACTTGGATTTTCACAAGTTCCTTATCATAGAAAGAATTTTTCTAAATTATTTGTTGACGAGAATGGATTATTACAAGGTTTAGAGAATGTAACCATTAGAAAAAATAAGCAATATAAAGTAGCTTGTTAAATTTTTTAGATGGGAAACAATAGACCAGTAAAAACGAAAGATTGGATTTCGTTTCTAAAAGCACATAACTGTAAATATCTTAGAACAAAAGCCTCTCACGATCATTATAAATGTCCGGGCTGTATTCGTACAATAACTCATCGTGAAAAAGATAAAGATATTCCATCACTACATTTAAGAACTAACCTTTTCAGTATGGGATTAACTATCGACTATTTGTATAAATGGATTGAAGAAAACTGTTAGATTTTTCGTTTGTTTTTTCCTGATTTTCGAGCAATTACCGCTAACGTCCCGCTACTACAGCGGGTTTGGGACTAAATTAAGACCTATTTTCGGATTTGCCAAATCATCACAAATACAAAACCAACTTTCCATTAAGCCTATTGCCCAAATCCGTTGTAGTAGCTGTTAGGCAACGTTCATACTGTTAAGTTGAGTATTTTCGAATAAATAGATTTACACCTTCAAGCATAAGTTTTATTCTCTGCCTGTCTTCGACATTTTGCCAATGACCATGAGCTGCATCATTCCTAGTTCCGCCCCAAGATGTTAAATCTTTTATATCTTGTTTGTTAATTTTATCTAGGGTTTTTAATTCTTTAGCATAAGCGTCCAAACTATTTTTTATACTTGTAATGTCAAAGCCTGACTCTTCCAACCAATTCCTTAAAAATTCTTCTAACGAAGCACCAATAATTACTGCAGCTGCAGCTGGATGAACAATTTTATCATTCAATAATTTTTCTGCCTGTTCAAGATAATCAGAAACTGTTTCAAGTTGAATTTCTCTTTCATAAGACATTGTTCTATGCAAGCCATTCTCAATATAATCTTTCAAAGAATTAAGAATTGCATTTCCGTCTGCTCGTATCGAATCATGATAAGTATCAGGACTAATTTTGTCAATCGATTTAGAAAAATGTGTGTCTGCTCCAATATATGTTTTTACAAACTGTTTAGCTTGAATAATTCCTCCAGGAGGATTTTGAGCTATAACATTTCGTATTCTATCAATATGATTTATGAGTTCTTCTTTTGTCATATGAATTTTACTTGAATATTTGATTGAATGTTGCCTAACGTTCTCGCTCTACAAGCAGTTTGGGATTAAATCAGCGTTATCTTTCGGATTTACCAAATCTTCCAAATACAAAACCAATTTCAAATTAAGCCTAATACCCAAATTGCTTGTAGCGTGTGTTGGCGAATCGGTTTTATATTCGTTTTTAATTTAAATCACGTTGGTAATTCCATATTAAATTGTCAAGTTTTTTAGGTGTAATATGAAATCCATTCTTTTGAAGGTTTTTTGAAACTTCAGCAAGAATAATTTGGCAATCAGTTAAACTTACAATTTCTCCTGAAATATTTTCTAAAAAGCGAATAATCATCCTGTCAGGTTTAATCAAATCGTCTGAACCTGCAAGCATAAAAAAATAGGTTAAAGAAATTCCGCTTTTTTGACCTGGAATTTCTTTAATGTCTATTTCAAACTCTTTACTTGAAATAATTTTATAGACATCGCTCAATTTGTTTACTTCATATTTTTGCAAAATTTTCAAGAATTTAATAACTGCTTCAGATTTTAAAATTCCACTTCTTGTTGAAGTTCTTTGGCGATTTTTGTATATTTTTTCCGTCAATTCTTTGATAGATTCTTGTTCCATTAAATTCAAAAAAAACGAAGTTGATAATTCGTCAGATTTTGAAAATTTGTCAATTTTATTATGTCTGCAAAAATTATTGATGGTGTTTTTGACTATTTCATATTTGACTCCAATTGAAAAAACAGAATCAATTACGCATAATGGAAGATGGCTATAATTGTATTCCTCTGGGAGACTGTAATTTTTTTTGTCTGCAAAAATTTCAACACAAAAACTTGTAGTTTTTTCAATAATTTTGGAATTCATTATTATGATTTATTTGTTAACATTCTGTGTGGCTTCCAAACTGTTCGCCAACTAGTATATAGGCGCTACAGAATAGCGCATATACATCTCATATTGGGTGGATAGGCGCTACTGCGTAGCGTATTACTTTCAAATATACACTTTATATATTATCTTACAAATCATCAAATAGACTTTTATTTGTGAGATGCTTCTTATAAGTGTAGGAGTTTCTAATTAGTCCGGTTTTGCGTGAAGGACGGCAGTGAAAATCCTTTTATGAAGCGGAGCGCAATAAAAGATTACTTCACAATGTTTTTAATTTTTAGCGGAGTTCAGTAAACTTTGTTTGTAACCAACAGCCTGACCTTGTTGCTAAACTATACAAAGTAATGTATGCAATAGCACTGCAACAAGGACACGCCAAAAAAGCCATAAAAAAACCGACTTGTTTTCACAAATCGGTTCGTATTTAAAGGGGATTTTCGTTTATACAAATAAGCCTTCGATGCTTAAATAATGTTCGCCAGTGTCGTAACAAAAAGTCAGCACTTTGGCATTTTCAGGGATTTCGTGCAGTTTTTTGGCCACGGCTGCGAGGGATGCACCAGAGGATATTCCTACGAACATACCTTCTTCTTTGGCGGCTCTTTGAGTATAGGCAAATGCTTCGTCTTTGCTTACTTGGATGGTTCCATCCAATACATCAGTATGTAAGTTTGTGGGAATAAATCCTGCTCCAATTCCTTGAATAGGGTGGGGAGCCGGTGCGCCACCGCTGATAACGGGCGAAGCTTCGGGTTCTACGGCGTATACTTTCAGGTTGGGGAAATGTTGTTTCAATATTTCGGCACACCCTGTGATATGCCCGCCGGTTCCTACGCCGGTTATCAAATAATCCAGTCCGTCTGGGAATGCTTTTATGATTTCCTGAGCGGTGGTTGTTTTGTGAATTTCTATATTGGCAGGATTCTCAAATTGAAGCGGTGACCAGGCATTAGGTATTTCGCTTACTAATTCCTGTGCTTTTTCCAGTGCGCCTTTCATTCCTTTTTCACGGGGAGTCAAGACAAACTCGGCACCATAAAGGCTCATGAGTCGGCGTCTTTCTATGGACATGGATTCTGGCATCACCAGTATTAATTTATATCCTTTTACGGCAGCAACCATCGCGAGTCCAATTCCTGTATTTCCGGATGTGGCTTCAATAATAGTACCTCCTGCTTTCAGTAATCCATTTGCTTCGGCATCTTCGATCATTGCAAGAGCGATTCTGTCCTTGATGCTGGCTCCCGGATTGGCACGTTCCAGTTTGATCCAGACATTATGGTTGGCACCAAACAAACGATTGATTCTTACGTGTGGCGTGTTGCCTATAGTTTCGAGTATGTTGTTGTATTTCATAATATTTAAATAGAGAAAAAATTAATATCTTTTATTTCCTGCTGGTTCAAAACAGTGTTTTTATTGGATTGCATAACAAAGGAATACGGATTCATACTCTTGGTGATAAACGTGTTACCGCCCACAATACTGTGGTTTCCTATAATGGTGCTTCCGCCCAAAATGGTGGCATTGGCATAAATAATGACATGGTCTTCTACGGTAGGATGGCGTTTTTTTTCCTGCATGTTTTTTTCGACTTGCAACGCTCCTAAAGTCACTCCTTGATAAATGCTTACGTGTTTTCCTATTATTGTGGTCTCGCCAATGACTATTCCGGTGCCATGATCAATCATAAAGGGAACGTCGATGGTGGCACTTGGGTGAATGTCGATTCCGGTTTTGCTATGGGCATACTCGGTCAGAATTCGCGGCAGCAGACACGTGGTTCGGGAAGCAATTGCATTGGCAATACGATACACTTCAATGGCAAAAAAACCGGGATAGGAATTGATGATTTCCTGAATACAATCAGCTGCGGGATCCGTATCTAATATGGCTTGCGCATCTTTTTGCATGAATCCGTAAAGGTCCGGAAGCGTGGTGTAAAAAGATTCGGCGTCATCCAGAATTTCATTAGCTGTTTTGTCTTTTACAATCTCCGAAAGAATGGCGATAAAGTTGGCTTTGTTTTGGTCCAAAAGCAATTCGATTTGAATGGTTTCCAAAGCTTTCTCGGGGAATAATATTTTGAATAAATCATCAATCCAATTGATGATTTTAGAAGAATCGATGGCTCTTACCCAATTTTTGTTTTGGTTTTCATGTAGGGTATTCGAAAAACGGTTGGTTTCAGTATTCATTTATGGTATGGTAAAATCGAAATGGCGTTAATAAAAAGACTCAAAACACAAATATAAAGCAGAATTGAATAGGTTCATAACCCTGCTATGTAAATAAATGTTAATATGTTAAATTTCCACAAAATGGATGCTTTGTGTTGGAAATGGTTCCATAAAAAAAATCCGATTTGTATGAACAAATCGGATTTTATATTTTTCTGTAGGGACGCACTGCAGTGCGTCTATACGTTACATGATTATTTATTTACAAATGGATTACCTCGCCATACGCATCCGCAACCGCTTCCATAACCGCTTCGCTCATGGTTGGGTGTGGGTGAATTGATTTTAGGATTTCGTGTCCTGTAGTTTCCAGTTTACGCGCTACAACTGCCTCAGCAATCATATCCGTAACTCCGGCACCAATCATGTGACATCCTAACCATTCTCCGTATTTAGCATCAAAAATTACTTTTACAAAACCATCCGGAGTTCCTGCTGCTTTTGCTTTTCCAGAAGCTGAGAATGGGAATTTACCAATTTTCAATTCGTATCCTTTTTCTTTAGCTTGTTTTTCAGTCAATCCTACAGAAGCAATTTCTGGAGTTGCATACGTACAACCCGGTACGTTTCCATAATCGATAGGTTCTACGTGCAGTCCTGCAATTTTCTCCACACAATTGATTCCTTCCGCAGAAGCTACGTGAGCCAATGCTTGTCCTGGCGTAACATCACCAATGGCGTAATAACCCGAAATGTTCGTTTGGTTGTATGCGTTTACCAAGATTTTATCTTTGTCAGTAGCAATTCCTACTTCTTCTAATCCGATGTTTTCAATGTTGGTTTTGATTCCAACAGCCGAAAGTAAAATTTCAGCTTCTAGAACTTCTTCTCCTTTTGCTGTTTTCACAAATGCTTTAACACCTGCTCCAGTAGTATCAATTCTCTCAACAGAGGAGCTCGTCATGATTTTGATACCTGCTTTTTTCAAAGAACGTTCCATTTGTTTCGAAATGTCTTCGTCTTCAACAGGAACTACATTTGGCATAAATTCTACGATGGTTACATCAGTTCCCATTGAGTTGTAGAAATGTGCAAATTCAACTCCAATCGCTCCAGAACCTACAATAATCATCGATTTTGGTTGTGTTGGTAAAGTCATTGCTTGTCTGTAACCAATTACTTTTACACCATCTTGAGGCAAGTTTGGCAATTCACGAGAACGTGCTCCAGTTGCAATGATGATATGGTCTGCACTGTATTCAGTAACTTTATTGGCTGCGTCCGTAACATCAACTTTTTTTCCTGGTTTTAGTTTTCCAAAACCGTCAATCACGTCAATTTTATTTTTTTTCATCAAGAATTGAACCCCTTTGCTCATTCCGTCAGCTACTGAACGGCTACGTTGTACAACAGCAGGGAAGTCTTTGTCAAATGATGAAACAGTCAATCCATAATCAGAAGCGTGTTTTAGATAATCAAAAACCTGAGCCGATTTTAGTAACGCTTTTGTTGGGATACAACCCCAGTTCAAGCACACTCCGCCTAAGTTTTCTTTTTCTATCACGGCTACTTTAAAGCCTAATTGTGATGCTCTAATAGCTGTAACATATCCTCCAGGACCACTTCCTAAAACTATAATATCGTATTTCATTTCAAAGTTTTTTATTTGTTTTTTATTGGTGAAATGAATTCCTAAAAACTCATTTCATTTTGTGTATTTGTCTTGTTTAATTGATGGGACGAATTTAAGGATTTATTCTGTTTTGAGAAAGTTTCAAAGTAATAAAGTGGCAAACTAACCAATTTTTAGAAAAACACTTTTGTTTTAAACAAATTACAGCAGTGTAAATTCAGCTTTGTTTTTTTAACTACTGCATCTTTGTAAAAAAGTAAAGTGAAATTTAGGGACATGGATTCAACCCATTTCACTCTTAACGCTCTTATTCTCATTGATGAAAAATGGAACACAAATAACACGGATTCAGCTGATTTACACTGATTTTAGCCTTAAAACCTTTGCGCCTCTGCACCTTTTTTCCTTTATTCTTTTGCAGGAAAAACTAATTCGCCACCGAAAACTGGGAATCGTACAAGTTCTTGTAATACCCACTTTCGCGGTTGATTAATTCCTGATGCGTTCCTTGTTCTACAATCAGTCCTTTGTCCATTACTACAATTTTATCAGCATTGACAATCGTTGCCAAGCGGTGTGCAATCACGATGGAGGTTCTGCCCTTGGTAATCGTTTCCGTAGCGCGCTGAATCAATTCTTCTGAATAGGTATCGATTGATGACGTGGCTTCGTCCAAAATCAAAATACTGGGATTACTCACATAGGCTCTCAAGAAAGCAATCAGTTGGCGCTGACCCGAAGAAAGCATAACGCCGCGTTCCTTCACATCAAAATCATAATTATCCGGTAAACTCATGATAAATTCATGTACGCCAATTTTTTTGGCTGCAGCCAAAACTTGTTCGCTACTAATTTCAGGATTATTCAAGGTGATATTGTTGAAAATAGTATCGGCAAAAAGAAAAACATCCTGCAATACAACTGCAATTTGTTTTCGCAAGGAACTCAATGTGTAATTTTCAATATTGTGATTGTCAATGTAAATAGAACCGCTGTTGATTTCGTAAAAACGATTCAGTAAGTTAATAATCGTCGATTTCCCTGCACCTGTAGAGCCAACAATAGCAATCGTTTGGCCTGCATTAACCTCTAAATCAATTCCTTTTATCACTTCTTCATCCGGAATGTATCCAAAACGAACTTTTTTAAATTCGATATCTCCCTTAAAGATGGGCGCTTCGATAATTCCGGTATCCTGAATTTGATCTTCGGTATCCAAAATGTCAAAAACACGGTTGGCCGCAATCATTCCCAGCTGCATCTCGTTGAATTTATCCGCAATTTGACGCAACGGATTGAATAGCATTCCGATGAACATGGTGTACGAAAATAAATCTCCAAAAGTGGTGAAATTATCCCCGTTTAATATCTTGATTCCGCCATACAGTACTATAAAACCAAGAGTTAAAGACGAAATAATATCAGCAATAGGGAAGAAGATGGAGTTATAAAGAATGGTTTTTATCCATGCTTTTTTGTGTTTATCATTGATGCTTTTAAATTTTTCAGACTCAATGTCTTCTCTGTTAAAAAGTTGGACAATCTTCATTCCTGTTACGCGTTCCTGCACAAAGGAATTCATATTGGCAATTTGAGTACGCACTTCCTCAAAAGCAACTTGCATTTTCTTCTGGAAAATTCGAGTGAAATAAACCAGAATTGGCATTGCGATAATTACAATCCAAGTCAGTTTCCAGTTCATATAAAACATAAAAGCCAGTACGACAACCATTTTCATCAAGTCACTGATAATCATGAACAATCCCTGACTAAAAATTCGAGCAATCGATTCAATATCCGAAACTGAACGCGTCACGAGTTGGCCCACAGGAACGTGATCAAAATATTTCATTCGGAAACTCAAAATGTGTTGAAACAGTTTTGTCCGAATGTCTTTTACAATGTCCTGACCCAACCAGTTCGCCCAATACACAAAGTAAAATTGCGAAAATACCTCCAGTAAAAGTACGATTCCCATCAAGACTACATACATCAATAATCCTTGCTGGTCTTGGGTTGAGATGTAACCATCAACGGTTTGTTTCAATAAATACGGACGTAATGCCGCAAATACCGATAGCGAAATGGCAAAAATAATTACACCATTAAAACGCCATTGATAGGGTTTAGTAAATTTTAATATTCGTTTGAATAATCTAGTATCAAATGCTTTTGCTTTCATATTTTTTGGAGCTGTTCCTGCTATTCGTTACAATCTTTTATGTTTTTAAAGAAAAAACATAAAAGGATTTTCACTGCTATCAGGGCTATTGTGTAATGTAATCGTATTCTATTTTAGTTAAGTACAAACCATGCGCCGGAACCGAAAAACCAGCTTTATCTCGGTTTTTACTTTCTATGATGGCGGTGAAATCCACCAGTGTAATCTTGTGTAATCCTATGTTTACCAATGTTCCTACAATAGCACGCACCATATTGCGTAAGAAACGATTGGCCGAAATGGTAAAAATAAGGTTTCCGTTTTCTTGTTTGTCTGCACCCTGTTCGGTAGTGCCTCGAGTCCAATAAGCTTCAAAAATGGTACAATCAAAAGTATTTACATCGGTATTTACTTTTGAAAAGCATTGAAAATCAGTGTGATTGAATAGTAGTTGCGCCGCTTGATTCATCAAATCGAGATCTAACTTTTGATGGAAATACCAACTTTGCTCTTGCGAAAAGACATCTTTAAAGGTATTAATATGGTATTCATAGGTTCTTTTAGTCGCATCAAAACGAGTATGCGCTTCATCATGTACCGGAATAATGTCATAAACAACAATGTCTTTGGGCAAGTAGGAATTGAGTTTATGCACTAAACTTGGAATCTCAAACTCGTTTTCAAAATCAAAATGAGCATACATCTCTTTGGCATGAACGCCGGTATCCGTTCTTCCGGCTCCCATAAGATTGATGGTTGTGTTCAATAGCACCGAAAACGCTTTGTTCATTGTTTCCTGAACAGTAGCAGCATTGGGTTGGTATTGCCAGCCGTGATAATGGGTTCCGTTGTATGCTAATTTGATGAAATATCTCAAGTAATTTTTTTTGAAGCCACAAAGATACTTATTAATTTTTTTGCCACGAAGTTGCGCAGGGGCAAACTTTGTTAAGTTTCGATTTCATTTTTTATTTGGAATTCGAATGTTTATTTTTACCGCAAAATCCTAGCCCAGATTACTTCACTAAACTTTTATTTTCATAGGAGTTCAGTGAATGTAAATATTTGCAGTGGAAATCCTTTATTTTTTTTTCTTTAAAAACAATAAAGATTGAAACGGATAGCTGGAAATTGCTCCTAAAAAAAATACTTTGAAAAAAATACTTCTGCTTTCTGATACGCACAGTCACATTGACGATACGATTTTGAAATATGTCGCTCAGGCTGACGAGGTTTGGCATGCCGGCGATATAGGTGATTTGGCTGTAACGGATGCGATAAAAAAGCTAAAACCGTTGCGTTGTGTGTATGGGAATATTGACGATGCTAAGGCGCGCATGGAATTTCCATTGCACAACCGTTTTATGTGTGAAGGAGTCGATGTTTGGATGACGCATATTGGCGGGTATCCTGGGAAATACAATCCTTCATTAAAAGCGGAAATGGAATCGAATCCTCCAAAATTGTTTATTTGTGGACATTCGCACATCCTGAAAGTCATATTTGATAAGAAACATAATCTATTGCACATGAATCCCGGAGCAGCCGGGAAAAGTGGCTTTCATCAAGTACGCACGATGTTGCGTTTTGTGATTGAGGGTGATAAAATCAAGGATATGGAAATTATTGAGATGGAAAAACGGGTATAGTTGTTTTTTTTGGATAGTTAATAGGCACTTCAATAGCAACAGATGTGCCGAAATCAATTTTTGAATTTATTGTGATAGTTCCTTTTAGATTATTTATTCGGGCTTTAATCTGGTTGATTCCAAAACCTTCCAGGATATAAAATGTATCGGTGTCAAATCCTTTACCGTTATCCTCGATTTTGATTTGGAGTGATTTATTGTTTTCTTGAATAGTCAAATTTGCTTGAGTGGCGCGACTGTGTTTTATGATATTGTTTAGCAGTTCCATTATGATGAAATACATTTTCATTTCAAAATCTTCATTGTAACGTGTTTTCGTAGGTACCACAATGGTGTAGTTAAATTGAATTACTGAGTTTGAGTTTTTTTCGCATAAATCCTCTAAGGCATAAAATAAGCCAAATCGTGCTAAAAGGGTTGGCATCAGTTCATGAGATAAATCCCTTATTTGATCGTGTGCTTGTTCTAATATGGCTTTGGTTTTTATAATTTCTTCGGCATTAGTGCGGCTTTGAGAGGTAAATGCATTGAGGTGCAACCCTGCAGAGGATAGCAATGCACTAATGTTATCATGTAAAAATGAAGCAATTTTTTTTCGTTCTAATTCTTGTCCGTCAATAGATGCGTTGATTGTATTTTGTTGCAGTTGACTTTGTATGTCTTTAATTTTATTTTTTTGCTTAAGCTTTGAGTTTTCCGAGAAAATATAAAAAAGGAAAAAGAAAAATAATAAAAGAACAATTATTACAATCACAATTTTTTTGTTTCGGGATTGCTCTTGTATTAGTAAATATTCTTTGGTTTTGTATTCGTTTCCTATTTTGTCGATTTCTCTTTTATATTCGTCAATTTCAAGATTTATTCCGGCAACATTTGCTTTGTTTAATTTTTCCTCATTATTTAATTTAACAGTAAGATCATTGTAAAGTGCCAAATTCTTGTACGCATTTTCATAATCTCCATTTTTTAATAAAAAGGTAGAAAACTCATGATGCGAATATGATAAATCTGATTTTTCATTTCCTTCGTTTCCTAATTTAATGGCTTTTTGGAAAAAGAATAACGCTTTTGCCGAATCATTTTTATAGCTTTGATACATCCCATTAAGCATGTTCAGTGCTACAATAGTTGATTTATCGCCATGTTTTTTGTGGTGTTTATTGATGTATTTTAAATAGGGAAGACCATCCTCGTAGCGACCAATATCAAAATAGGCCCAGGTAATATTGAGTTTAGTAAAAACTATTTGAGCTGAATCATGAATTTTTGTGCTGTATTGCAGCGATTTTTTGTAATAGTAAATTCCTTTTTCATATTGCTTTTTGTCAAAGCAATAAATGTTTCCCAAATTATTATTTAGCCAGTTCTTTAAAATATTATTATTCGTTTTATTGGCGTAAGTGAGTCCTTTATTATAATAAAAAAATGCTTTGTCATATTCAGATAATTGGTCAAAATTTGCCGCAATTGTATTGTAGGTTGCCGCAATTAGATTATCATCTTTTAAAGCAATGGCATAGGTGAGGGCAAGTCTTGCTTTTACTAATGATTTTTCAAAATTACCCACTTTCATAAGCTCATTAGCTTCTTTTGTGAGTTGTGTAACTTCTTTTTTTTTGGGTGATTTTTTATTTGCAAAAACAGTAATTCCGGAGAAATTAAGTAGTAAAATCAATACTATAACAATTTGTTTGTACGGCATAGATAATTTAATTTTTTCTGTTTATTGTTGCTTTTAATTAAAAACGAATCATATTTGTGATTGACAAATCAGGATTTGATTAATTTGTTTTTAATGGCATATTTTACCAGACTGATGGAGTTTTTTGCGTCTAGTTTTTTCATTATATTTTTACGGTGGGTTTCAACGGTATTCATACTTATAAATAGTTGTTCACTAATTTCTTTACCGCTAAACTCAAGTGATATTAGGGTGATGATTTCTAATTCACGGTCCGTTAAAATAGAATTTACCCTAGCCTCGCTTTTGATTAATTTTACATTGTCTTTTGTGACTGTACTAAATATTTTTTCCCGTACTGATTTGCAAAAATATTCTTCTCCACGGGATACCGCCTGAATCGCTTCTACGATATTTTCACCGGCACATTTTTTTGTCAAATAGCCACTACTGCCTAATTTCATGACTTCCTTTATTATTCTTAAATCATCATAACTGGATAAAACAATCACTTTACAAGGAAATCCTTTTTCAGCAAATTCTTTAATAACTTCGATTCCATCTTTTTTTGGCATATTAATATCTAAAATAAGGATATCTGCTTTGTTTTCAGTAACCTCATTGAAAATATCCTCACCATTGAAAGAGAATCCAACTACTTCAAAATCAGGTAAGGTATGTAGCAACGTACGAATCCCATCAATAAGTATTTGATGATCATCAGCAAGATGAATTTTAATTTTTTGTAACATATCGGAATTACTATTTTCAAATTTATAAAAAAAATAGGAGAATATCATTTTATAAGATTTTTATTCTTTTTTTTAACTAAAATAAAAAGGTTAGACACAAAAAAACCCGAATTGTTACATTCGGGTTCTCTTCGCACTAATAAACTAAAGTTTATAGGTTTATCTCAATCTGTCCACAGATTTTACAAGATCTTCATCCTTTTTAATCGCTTTATTAGCCAAAACTAATAACACGATAGCTATTACAGGTAGAAACATCCCAATACCTTTCTCAGAAACAGCAGGTGTTTCTCCAGATAGATTTAGTGAACGATATACAAACAATCCTAATAAAATCAAATTTAATATGATATTCAATCTGCCAATAACAAATTGATTTTGTCTTTTTTTATAGGAAACAATACTTAACAAAGTTAGTGTAGTGCTCAATCCCAGCAATATGGTATACACTTGGCTTTGCATAAAATAAAAGTCTTTCCCATTTTTCATTGTCCATAATGGAATAAAAAACAGTAAAATACCAGTAACTACAAAAGCAAGCAGTAAGTATATGGTTTGAATTCTTTGTATCATTTGTTAAATTTCTTCTACAAAAATATATTTTCTTTTTTATAAATACTATTGTCTGATTAAATTTTATTCGTATTATTGCATCATAATACCGTAAGCACTTCATACTGCGGTTGATTCAAAATAAAGTTCACTACCTATTCTTTTACATTATTTTTTCAAAAATTAATTAAACTCATAGAACATTCATGTTTGATATTTCTGCATTAAAAGAAATGAAGCTTTCTGAGCTTCAAGAAATAGCTAAATCAGCTAAAACCATAAAATTTAACGGTGTAAAAAAAGATACTTTAATCAGTCAGATTTTAGAGCATCAAGTGGCTAACGTTGACCCAACCTTAGCTACAAAAGCGGAAAGTGATTTTGAAGACGATAAACCTAAAAGAGTTAGAATTGTCCCTGTCAAAAAAGTGGCTATTCAGAAAGCTGTAAAAAATCCTCTTTTTGAAACGCAAGAAATTGTAGCTGAAACAAGTGCTCCAGTTGAAAATAATCTTCCTGTTGATGCTATTTCAGAAGAACCAGCTCCAAAACCAGAATTTGAAGCGAATGAGAAAAAAGAAGGTAAAATTATTAAATTTAATAAATCAGCTTACGAAAAGAAAATTGCTTTAAAAAAGGATAAAGAAGACTTAAAGGAAGTGAGTACTGATAATGTAGCAACAGCAGATGTTACAGCTGAAGAAAAAATAGAAGTTTCTGTCGCTCCAGTAAAAAAAATAAATCCAAACCAATTACATAAGCAGAATCCAAATCAGAATCCAAACCCAAATCAAAACGGAAATGGTAATCTAAATCCAAATTTTAAAAATAAGAAGAGTAATTTTGCTGCTTCTGATTTTGAATTTGATGGGATTATAGAAAGCGAAGGTGTTCTTGAAATGATGCCTGATGGATATGGTTTCTTGCGTTCTTCGGATTACAATTATTTGGCTTCGCCAGATGATATTTATTTATCAACATCTCAAATCAGATTGTTTGGTCTTAAAACTGGAGATACCGTAAAAGGAGTGGTTCGTCCACCAAAAGAAGGAGAGAAATTTTTCCCTTTAGTTCGAGTTTTAAAAATAAATGGACACGATCCTCAAGTGGTTCGTGATCGAGTTTCATTCGAACATTTAACGCCAGTTTTTCCATCAGAGAAATTCAAATTGGCAGAAAAGCAAAGCACAATTTCAACTAGAATTATTGATTTGTTTTCGCCAATAGGAAAAGGGCAACGCGGAATGATTGTGGCGCAACCCAAAACCGGTAAAACCATGTTGCTAAAGGAAATTGCCAATGCAATTGCGGCCAATCACCCTGAAGTATATTTAATCGTTTTATTGATAGATGAACGTCCGGAAGAGGTTACCGATATGCAACGCAGTGTGCGTGGTGAAGTAATTGCGTCAACATTTGACAGAGAGCCACAAGAACATGTGAAAATTGCGAATATCGTTCTTGAAAAAGCAAAACGATTGGTAGAATGTGGTCACGATGTAGTAATTCTATTGGATTCCATCACCCGTTTGGCCAGAGCGTATAATACGGTTCAACCCGCTTCAGGTAAAGTATTAAGTGGTGGTGTGGATGCAAATGCATTGCAAAAACCAAAACGTTTCTTTGGAGCTGCCCGTAATGTAGAAAATGGTGGTTCATTAAGTATCATCGCAACTGCATTGACAGAAACCGGTTCAAAAATGGACGAAGTTATTTTCGAAGAATTTAAAGGTACTGGTAATATGGAATTGCAATTGGATAGAAAAATTGCTAACAAACGTATTTTCCCAGCTATCGATTTGACTTCTTCAAGTACTAGACGCGACGATATGTTATTAGACCAAAAAACATTGCAAAGAATGTGGATTATGCGAAAATATCTTTCGGATATGAACCCAGTGGAAGCGATGGATTTTATCAATGATCGTTTCAAGAAAACGAAGAATAATGAAGAGTTTTTAATCTCAATGAATGATTAGGAATATTAAAAGAGAATTAAGATAATGAATAAAAAAATCTATGAGCGGATTTTTTTATTCATTATCTAGATTTTCATTAAAAGCGGAGGGCAATAGAGTAGGGATAAATTTTATTAAAATAGGCAACAATAAACTGCCGCCGGGAAGTAAAAATATAGTCAGCGAAGGAATGGTTTTGCAAATTTCCAACAGTTGTTTTTTGACTTTTTTCTTTTCTTTTTCATCCAAATCTCTTCGGGTAGAATAAGCCAGTAGGACCATTAATTCTTTGCTTTGTACAATTTCCTTGATCAATCGGTTTTTATTACGGCTTATTAGCGTTACAACACTTTGTGTCGTTTGATCGTAAAAATGTTTTACAGGATTTGAATAATTGAAATAGGGTATTTCTTTTTTATATTTCGTTATAAATGCATCAGTACTGTCGATGCTTTGGTTTACAAAATCATCTGTAACTGATAGTTTTTCAGCCAATGAATGTAAAAAATAGGCCTCATTGTTTTCAATTTTTCCATCACTCCATAGCGCCATTCCTGCAATATCTATCAAATAATATTGTTCTAATTCATTTGTAAAATAATGCAATTGTAATGTTTCCAGACTTTGAACAGAAACTTTCGAGAATTTACTATAACGTATCGAAGCCTCAAAAAGTTTGATTAACAAATCATCATATTGTGATTTTTCCGATTTGATTTTTAACGCAAGTGTTACAATATTTACAATTGTCTCTTCAATTTTCTGTAGGTATTTTTCTGGAATTTCACCGTGTATTAAATATTGGCGAAAAGCCAGAACATCGATAAAAAGTAACGCATTCGTTACCAGATGGGAGAAATTTTTACTGATGATGCTATCGTTCGTTTGAACACGCTCATCAATTATTTTTTCGAGTGTTAAGGCAAGTGAATTTTTAGGGAGTATTTTTTTAAACAAACTGAAACCTTGAGGATTCATTTGATTGTAAAAAGTAACCGTTTGTGTTATAAAATTTTTGGAACTGATTTCGTCATTCGTCAAACAAAAAACATTGTATAAAGTGTTTAATAGTGCGACTTTAGAGATTTCTTCTTTAAACCAGCCTTTGGTTTCAATAGTATTTACGGTGTCAAATGTGATTATGTGCCCATAAATAAATCCTGTTTCTCTAACTTTTTGATAAAATGTATCCGTAGTTTTAGAAACGGTTTTCTCTAAAATTTTTTGTTCAATAAAAAATTTATCTATCCAACCTGATGCCGAAGGGTTAATCATTGCTTTAATTTGAAGGTACAAAGCTATACTTTTTTGCGGTAGTTTTAACGGGTGTTTTTTAGTTTAACACAGATATTATAATTAATTAGCACTGTTTTTTAGTTTTAAACAAGATAAATTTAATTGTTATAATTTTTGATGAAAAACGCTGTAATCAGGTACTATTTTAATAGCAATGATAGAGAATGGCATTAATAAAAAAGGGACTTTTATACAAAAATGCAGCAGTATGATAAAAAGCCCTGATTTGCAATGAAAACAGGGCTTTTATAGGTGTTTAAGAATTGAATAAGGCTTCAGCAGCTTCCCAATTGACTACATTCCAAAAAGAAGCAATATAATCGGCTCTTCGGTTTTGATTTTTTAAATAGTAAGCATGTTCCCAAACGTCTAAAGCTAAAACTGGCTTTCCTTTTAATCCCTTACCTCGTAAACTCATCAATGGATTGTCTTGATTTGCCGTTGAACCAATAACTAATTTGCCATCCTGAACCACTAACCAAGCCCAACCAGAACCAAATCGCTTCATCGAAGCATCACTAAATTGTTTTTTGAATTCATCAAAAGAGCCAAAAGTTGTTGTTATAGCGTCTCCTAATTTTCCTTTTGGAGTACCGCCGCCATTTGGTTTCATTAAACTCCAGAACAAACTGTGATTGTAATGTCCGCCACCATTATTACGAATTGCTTCCGGAAATTTAGACATTTTCCCGAAGATGCTTTCTAATGATTTAGAATGTTCCACTAAGTTTTTATCAAGAGTTTCTATTGCTTTGTTTAAATTAGTCACATAAGCTTGATGGTGTTTGCTGTAATGAATTTCCAATGTCATTTTATCAATATGAGGCTCTAAAGCATCATAAGCGTACGGTAATTTTGGTATGCTATAGTTTCCTTGAAAATCCATGGTGTCTAATTCTTGGATTTGATTTTCTATTTTTAAAGGGCTTTCAGAAGCAAATGCGGAATTAAATAAGCTAGAGCCAATAATTGTTCCTGTTGAAAGTATTGCTGTTTGTTTTAAAAAATTTCTTCGTGTATTATTTTCCATAGGTTGAAAATTTATCCTAAAAAGGATGTTAAAGTAGGATATAAATTTAAACATTAAAAGATAGGGATGGGTTAACAAATACTTAAAATTTGATTAGTTTTATGTTTCCAATATATTTTAAGAATTTTAAAGGGTATCGGAATTATATAAATTTCATTTCAAATTTGTATAGAATATCTTTGTAATTTTGAAAGCGACAACAAATAAATTACCTCAAAAACAGATTAGGGTTATCGTAAACAAATGAAAATCAGAATATCTTATTTTTTTTTTTCGTTTAAAAGAATATAAAAATATAAAAATGAAACATAAAGAAATAGCTCTGACAAGTTGGAGTTTACTGAAGCGTACCTATCAGGAATTTGATGATGACAATGCCATAAAATTAAGTGCCTCCTTGTCTTATTATACAATTTTTTCATTGCCGCCATTGTTAATTATTATTTTGTCAATTTTCAGCTTTTTCTTCGGAAGAGAAGCGGTTACAGGAAGATTCTTTGGACAAATTAATGGAATGGTTGGGAATGAAGCAGCAATCCAAATTCAAGAGACAATTAAGAATATAGAACTTTCGGATAGTAATGCCTTTGCAGCTGTTTTTGGAGGAATTATGCTGCTAATAGGCGCTTCAGGAGTGTTTGCCGAAATACAAAGCTCCATCAACTTTATCTGGGGTTTAAAAGCAAAACCTAATAAAGGGATCATGAAATTCATTAAAAATAGACTCATGTCATTTTCGATGATTGCTTCGGTTGGTTTTTTACTGATGGTGAGTTTGATGGTCAATACCGTCATGGATGTTATAAACACGCGATTACTGGTTTATTTCCCTGACACGACGGTTTATATATTTTATATTTTCAATATAATAATCTTATTTGCAACGACAACCATGTTATTTGCTATCATTTTCAAAACGTTGCCAGATGGAAATATTGATTGGAAAGATGCTTTGATAGGTTCCAGTTTCACTTCGTTTTTCTTTATGTTTGGTAAGTTTGCTATTGGGTTTTATCTAGGTAGTTCAACTGTTGCAACTGTTTACGGTGCTGCGGGTTCCATCATAATTATTTTAATTTGGGTGTATTATTCGGCAATAATCCTGTATTTTGGAGCTGAATTCACTAAAGTGTATGCGAATGCGCATGGAAATAAAATTATTCCAAATGGGTATGCTGTAGCAATTAAGGTAGAAGTTGTAGAGGTAAAAAAGAGCTAAATTTACATTTCTGATTTTAAGGGTTTTGTGTCTTTAAAAGATAATTTTGTAAGGCTCTTTCTTTATAATTTTCTTTTGAAAAACGACACATTGGCAATGTTTTTGGACTGTTTAAAAAAAATGTAAAAATCAAAAATAGATCACATGAAAAGAATAATTCTGTCGCTTACTATTATATGTTTAGCATTTATTTCCTGCAATTCGGTTAAAACAATCACAGGTAAAACAGCTTCACTTGAAGGAACTTGGGAATTAAATTATATTACAGGACCAAGAATAGCTTTTAATGGATTGTATCCAAATAAAAAACCAACTATTATCTTTAACTTGAAAGAAAATCGTTTTTCAGGGAATACCAGTTGTAATAATTACACGGGAAAATTAAGTGTTAATGGAAATACAATCAGTTTTAAAGAACCAATGGCGGTAACCAGAATGATGTGTCTTGATGGTCAAGGTGAAAGTGTGTACGTATCAACTTTAGAAAAAATAAATTCGTATTCTGTATCTGAAGATGGAAAAACTTTAAATTTTATCATGGGTGACATCGCAATGATGCGTTTTGAGAAAAAATAAATATAGAGTTTTAGTGTAATCCATTTTTCTGAATCTTTCAATATGTATTTATATTGCTTTTGAATTGAGAAATAGTCATATCAGAACATTAAAAAAGTATACTATGAAAACGAAAACATCAATTTTGATACTTTTTCTATCATTGTTTCTAACAGTAAGCTATGCTCAGGAAAAAAGTAAGAAACAATCTAGAGAGGAACGCAAAATAGAAAAGCAAAAACAAACGGCATCTTTGATTGATTCTAAAGAGTTTGTTTTTATTGGAAGAACAGCCTTGCCTCAGGGATTTAGAACTATGGATTTGTCCACGAATCCAAATTATGTACAATTTTATCCAACTATGATCAAAAGTGAAATGCCTTTTTTTGGAAGAGCATTTAGTGGAGTTGGTTATGGGAGTGATGCAGGACTACATTTTGAAGGAACTCCTCAAGAGTTTACTATTGAAAAAGACAAAAAGTCCTATCAGATAAAAGTAATTGTCAGAGGAGAGAAGGATACCTATACGTTGTTGCTTTCTGTTTTCTTTAAGGGGAGTGCAACACTTTCTATTAGCTCTAATAACCGAAGTACAATTTCTTATAATGGCGATATTACAGCAATAGAGAAAAAATAGGCGAAATAATTTAACTACGGAAGCAATAAAAAAAAACCGTCTTGTTTTAAGGAACAAGGCGGTTTTTTAACAAATAAAATTACTAAAAACTATCTTCTAATTAGAAACAGTATTCATTTTCTGCTACTAATTTTGTTGTAATTGTTTCTCTTAATCCTACAATATTTGGCATGTTCGTGTATTTTGTAAAACGGCGTAAACCCATCAACATCATACGTTGTTCATCGCCTTCAGCAAATGAGATGACACTTTCTTTTCCTTTTTGAGTAACGATATCTACCGCTTTGTATAAATATAATTTTGCCATTGCAATTTGCTCCTGTACTTTATTTTCTCCTTCTTTTTTGGCTAATTTCTCCGTTCTAAGAATAGTACTTTCAGCCATATAAATTTCGATTAAAATATCAGAAGCTGCCATCAATAATTGTTGGTGTGCATCTAAATCCGGACCGTATTTTTGAACAGCACCACCAGCAACCATTAAAAAAGCTTTTTTCAATTTGCCAATCATTTCTTTCTCCTCTGCAAACAATTCAGAATAGTCAGGAGTTTCAAATGATGGAATTCCCATTAATTCTTCTTGTACTTTTGATGCAGGTCCAAGTAAATCAACATGTCCTTTCATTGCTTTTTTTATCAACATTCCTACAGAAAGCATTCTGTTGATTTCATTTGTTCCTTCGTAAATACGTGCAATTCGGGCATCTCTCCAAGCACTTTCCATCGGAGTGTCTTCAGAGAATCCCATTCCACCAAAGATTTGAATTCCTTCATCAGCACAGTTTTGAATATCTTCAGAAACGGCCACTTTAAGGATGGAACATTCAATAGCATATTCTTCAACTCCTTTTAGTTCCGCTTCTTGATGTGAAACACCTTCCGCTTCTCGAGCGGAGATTCTATCTTCAATGTCTTTTGCAGCACGGTAAGAAGCACTTTCTCCAGCATAACAGCTCGTTGCCATTTCTGCTAATTTTGCACGAATCGCACCAAACTGAGAAATTGGAGTGTTGAACTGGATTCTTTCATTAGCGTACTGAACAGAACTTGCAATCACTCTTCTTTGAGCGTCCAAGCAAGCTGCGGCTAATTTGATACGACCTACGTTCAAAGCATTCATTGCGATTTTGAAACCGTTTCCTCTTTCTGACAACATGTTTTCTACAGGAACTTTCGTTTCACTAAAGAAAACCTGACGCGTAGAAGAAGCACGAATTCCTAATTTATGCTCTTCTTCACCCATAGAAATTCCGTTATCAGCGGAGTTTTCTAGGATAAAACCAGTAATATTTTTATCATCCCCAATACGTGCAAAAACAATGAATACAGAACAAAATCCAGCATTCGAAATCCACATTTTTTGTCCTGTAATTTTGTAATGCGTTCCGTCTTCCGATAAAACGGCTTTTGTTTTTCCAGAATTAGCATCAGATCCTGCGCCTGGTTCTGTCAAACAATACGCGCCAAACCATTCTCCAGAGGCTAATTTAGGAACGTATTTTTGTTTTTGTTCTTCAGTTCCGTATAATGTAATTGGCATGGTTCCAATTCCCGTATGTGCTCCAAAAGCGGTTGAGAAGGATCCCGTTGCTCCCGAAATGTAATCGCAAACCAACATTGTAGAAACAAATCCCATTCCTAATCCACCATACGCTTCAGGCACAGCAACTCCAAGAAGTCCTAAGTCACCCGCTTTTTTCATGGTTTCTTGTGTATACGCATAGTCCTTTTTCTCAAAACGATCTTTGTGTGCCCACAATTCTTTATCCACAAACTCCTTTACAGAGTCCCGCATCATTAATTGCTCCTCTGAAAAATCTTCAGGAGTAAAGATATCTTCGCACTTTGTTTCTTTAACCAGGAATTGACCTCCTCTTGTTTTGTCGCTCATTTTTTTTTGTTTTTTTAGATAAAAGATGAAAGAATCAAGAAGAAAGATTGTTGTCTAACTTATTTATGAAACCTGTTGTCATCTTTTGAAATTCAATTATTTTATTTTCTATTAGATCTGTTTTTTCTTTCGATAAATAATCATTTTGACAAGCAATTAGCAATTGAGTTTGTAACTCAAATGATGAACCTAAACTTATATTTAAATAATGCTGAAAATGTTTATCTCCTCTATTCGAACCTTCTGCAATATTTGAGGGGATCGAAACGGAACATCTATTCATTTGACTAACTAGACCATATATTTCAGATTTTGGAAATATAGAAGTAAGTTTATAAATATCATTCGTGATATCCATTGCTAAATTCCAAATTTTCAAATTCTTGAAGTTGTGTCTCATTTGTCTTTTTTAATTCTAATTGCTACTAAAATTATATCTTAAAATCTTGCTTCTTGTTTCTTTCTACCTTTTTAAAATAAATTAAAGCAGTTCATAAATCCCAGCACTGCCTTGTCCGGTTCCCACACACATACTTACAATTCCGTATTTGCTTCCTCTGTGTTTCATTTCGTCGAATAATTGAACAGACAATTTTGCTCCCGTACAACCCAGTGGGTGGCCTAATGCAATCGCTCCACCATTGACATTGATAATATCAGGATTTAAGTTTAGTTCTCTCGTTACTGCTAATGCTTGTGAGGCGAAAGCTTCGTTTAACTCAATTAAATCTATGTCATTCAACGTCAATCCCGCTTGTTTCAATGCTTTTGGAATTGCTTTTACAGGTCCAATTCCCATGATTCTTGGTTCCACTCCAGCCGAAGCGAAGTTGACTAAACGTGCGATAGGAGTAAGGTTTAGTTCTTTTACCATTTCTTCGCTCATGATGAGAACAAATGCCGCTCCATCACTCATTTGAGAAGAGTTTCCTGCAGTAACGCTTCCGTTCGCTTCAAAAACTGGTCTTAAACCTGCTAACGCTTCTACAGAAGTTCCAGCTCTAGGACCTTCATCTTTATTAACGACATACGATTTAGTTTCTTTTTTACCATTTTCATTGATAAACGTCTGTTCCACTGTAATAGGAACAATTTGTTTGTCAAATCTACCTTCAGCCTGCGCTTTCAGAGCTTTCATGTGTGAGTTGTAAGCGAACTCATCTTGATCGGCACGAGATACATTGAATTGTTTGGCAACCGCTTCAGCAGTCAATCCCATTCCCCAATAATAATCTTCATTTCCCGCTTTTGCAACAGCATAATCCGGAGTCGGTTTGTACCCTCCCATTGGAATAAAACTCATGCTTTCGGCTCCACCGGCAATAATACAATCTGCCATTCCAGACTGGATTTTGGCTGTAGCCATACCAATTGTTTCTAATCCTGACGCGCAATATCGGTTTACGGTTACACCCGGAACATCTTCGATTTTTAATCCCATTAAGGAAATCAATCTTCCCACGTTTAGCCCTTGTTCTGCTTCCGGCATGGCATTTCCTACCATTACGTCATCAATACGTTTTTTGTCGAAATCAGGCAACTCATTCATCATAAACTGAATCGTTTCGGCTGCCAATTCATCAGGACGTTTAAATCTGAACACTCCTTTTGGGGCTTTCCCCACGGCTGTTCTGTATGCTTTTACTATATAGGCTGTTTTCATATTTTTTATTTTTTAAAGATTTTAGAAAGAAGAAACAAGAGGCTAGAGAAAAGACAAAACTCAGTTTTGAAATCTTGCTTCTTAGTTCTTTATTCTATTTTCTAATTTCTCAACGGTTTTCCTTTGGTTAACATAAACTGAATTCGTTCCAACGTTTTTCTTTCTGTACACAATGACAAGAAAGCTTCCCGCTCAATATCCAATAAATATTGTTCCGTTACTAACGTTGGTTCTGATAAATCACCACCAGCCATAACATAGGCTAGTTTATTAGCAATTTTTTTATCGTGTTCCGAGATGTATTTTCCGGCTTCCATTTGGTCCGTTCCTACTAGAAACATACCTAAAGCTTGTTTTCCTAATACCTTCACATCCGTTCTGCGAATCGGTTGTGTGTAACCGGCTTCGGCCATCAGTAAAGCGTGTTTCTTCGCTTCGGCAATTTGACGGTCTTTGTTGACTACAATAATATCTTTTCCTTGTTGTAAAAGTCCGGTATCAAAAGCTTCGTAACCCGAAGTAGACACTTTTGCCATAGCGATAGTCAAGAAATATTCTTGTAATACGTTCAACTCGACATCATTTTTATGAAATAAATCCGCTGCACGCAAGGCCATTTCTTTCGATCCGCCCCCGCCTGGAATTACGCCAACACCAAACTCCACTAATCCCATGTACGTTTCCGCTGCGGCAACTACTTTATCAGCATGTAAACTCATTTCACAACCGCCTCCAAAAGTCATTCCGTGTGGTGCAACCACAACCGGAATTCCAGAGTAACGCACGCGCATCATCGTGTCTTGGAACATTTTGATAGCCATGTTCAATTCGTCGTATTCTTGTTCGACTGCCATCATGAATATCATTCCGATATTGGCTCCAACAGAGAAATTCGCCGCTTGATTTCCAATAACGAGACCTTGATATTCTTTTTCAGATAAATCAATTGCTTTATTAATGGCTGCCAAAACATCACCACCAATGGTATTCATTTTAGATTGGAATTCTAAATTCAAAATGCCGTCTCCTAAATCTTGTATAATCGCTCCGCTATTGCTCCACACTTTTTTGCTTTCGCGAATGTTGTTCAGGATAATAAAGGCATCCTGTCCCGGAACTTTATTTTGTGATTTTGTAGGGATATTGTAGAAAAAAGTAGCGCCTTCTTTAATAGTGTAAAAACTGGAACTTCCAGAAGCCAACATATCATTTACCCAAGCAGCTGGTGCTAAACCTTCCGCTTTCATGATTTCAATTCCTTTTTCGACACCAATGGCATCCCAAATTTCGAATGGACCATTTTCCCATCCAAAACCGGCTTTCATCGCATCGTCAATCTTATATAATTCATCTGTGATTTCAGGAATTCTGTTCGAAACGTACCCAAACATTCCCGCAAAACTTTTTCTATAGAATTCTCCCGCTTTGTCTTTTCCTTTTACCAAAACTTTAAAACGGTCAATTGGTTTATCAATCGTTTTTGTCAGTTCTAATGTAGTAAAAGAAGCTCTTTTAGCCGGACGGTATTCTAAAGTGTCTAAGTCCAAAGACAAAATATCCTTGTCTACTTTTTTATAAAAACCTTGACCTGTTTTGCTTCCTAACCATTTGTTTTCCATCATTTTGTTGACAAAATCAGGTAATTTAAACAAATCGTGTTGTTCGTCAGTTGGACAGTTTTCGTAGATTCCGTTGGCAACGTGTACCAAAGTATCCAATCCAACCACGTCAACTGTTCTGAAAGTCGCTGATTTAGGTCTTCCGATAACCGGACCAGTCAATTTATCCACTTCTTCAATCGTCAACCCCATTTCTTTTACCAAATGAAACAAACTCTGAATTCCGTAAATTCCGATTCGGTTCCCAATAAATGCCGGAGTGTCTTTGGCAACTACCGAAGTTTTTCCTAAGAATTTTGAACCATAATCCGTAAGGAAATCCAAAACTTCTGTTGCTGTTTGTGGACCAGGAATGATTTCGAATAATTTTAAATAACGCGCAGGGTTAAAAAAGTGTGTCCCACAGAAATGCTTTTGAAAATCGTCACTTCTTCCTTCACTCATAAAATGAATTGGAATTCCAGATGTATTTGAAGTTACCAAAGTTCCCGGTTTTCTGAATTTTTCAATTTGCTCAAAAACCATTTTTTTGATGTCCAAACGTTCCACCACAACCTCAATAATCCAATCGACATTGGCAATTTTAGCCATGTCATCTGTAGTATTTCCTGTTGTGATTCTGTTGGCAAATCTGTGATTGTAAATAGGAGAGGGTTTCGATTTTAATGAATTGGCTAAATGCTCGTTCACCAATCGGTTTCTTACAATTTTGCTTTCTAAAGTGAGGCCTTTTTTAGCTTCCGCTTCGGTAAGTTCTCTTGGAATAATGTCCAATAGTAACACTTCAACTCCAATGTTGGCAAAATGGCAGGCAATTCCTGAACCCATAATTCCGGATCCTATTACTGCAACTTTTTTAATTGTGCGTTTCATACTTCGTTTGTATTTGTTTTTTCAGTGTGCTCCGCCAGTTCGCTGGCGTTCGTGTGATTAAATATATTTTTCTCTAGAATTAATTCGTTGATGGTTTCGGCCACTTCAATAAAATGTTGCAGCTTTTCCTCAGAAATATGTTGTTTCACTGTTTCATTGAATTTTAACACTGTATTCTTAGATAATTCTCTTTTTTCTTTACCAAAATCAGTAAGGTAAATCAATACACCACGGCCATCTTCAGGGTTTTTCTTTCGGATGATTAAGCCTTTTTCTTCCATAGATTTTAAGGTTCTGGTTAGGCTGGTGGCTTCCATTCCCATTTTTGGCCCCAAAGAAGTAGAAGGAGTTCCACCTTCCTTATCAATACTCAACAAGGCAAAACCTGTGGCCATGCTCGCATCATATTTAGAAGCTTCTTCATTGTACATTCTGGCTACTGCTTGCCAGGTGGCACGTAAAATATAATCTATTGTTTTATCTTTCATAAGTAACTATATCGATTTCAAATATAATAAAAAAAATACTATGCATGCATAATATATTAAAATATTTTTTTGCAAATTTTTCTTTAAACTAAAAAACTCCTCATAAAATGAGGAGTTTACCGGTGTGTTTTTATATTTTATTTTAGTTTCCCATTCACCAGAGCAATTACGGCGCCTACTAATGCGGCCATAACAACAGTGATTACAACATCTAACCCCATAGTTTGATAATTGATGGCAGCTGTCATAGAATTCATAAAGAAATTACTGTATAGGGACATGAATAACCCAATAACGGCGCCGGCTTTAAAACCAGTTGCCGCATTTGAAATCCCGGCCCATTTCGTAAAAATGTAGGAAACGAAAAATCCAAAAGTCATGCATCCTAAAAATATGAACAGCATGTTTTCATTTCCATTAGTAGGGAATGAGTTTTTAAATAGGATTCCGTAAAACAACCATCCTAAAAGAAATTGGACAATACCACCTACAATGCCCGAAACTAAAAAACTTTTTACATTCATAATGTTTGGTTTTATTGGTTAACACAATAAAGGTATTGAAAAATAACAAAACAACATATAATGTGTTAAAAAACAATTGAATATGGAATTTACGATTGTGTTTTTGTTTTAGATTTTTTAAAAAAAAACTCATCAGCAATTGATGAGTTTGTATTATTTTGAATAAAGTCTATCCTTTCCTAAACTGCCCGCTATCTACATCTTTTAAGAACTTGATTACGCCCGGAAAATAGGTTTTAGGATCATCGTATTGTGAAAGGTGGCTTCCGTTAGGGCAAAACAAAAAGCGTCCGTTTTGTACTTCGTTAGCAATCCATTTCATGTGTTCGGGATCCATCGTGTCGTATTTAGAGCCAATACTCAAGGTAGGAACCGTAAGGGTTTTTAGTCTGGCTTTGACATCCCAATTTTTAAGTGTCGCGTTTCCGGTGATACCAAATTCACTATGGCCTTGCATGTACACATATACATTTGGGTTAATGTGCTTGAAACATCTGTTGATGGATTCCGGCCATTTCTCCAGAGGCATTCTCAAAATATGTTCCGTGTAGTAATGTTTGAAAAGCAATTCACTGTATTTTGGATTATCAAAATCATTATTATTCTCAATATCCTGCAATTGCTTTAGGATTTTAGGATCCATTTGTGGTGCCAGCACGTCTTTTGCGTAAGCATTATATTCCGCTGCACTCGCCATCATATTGGAGATGATCAAGCCTTTCAGGTTTTTTTGATATTTCAAAGCGTATTCCATTGCCAGGATTCCGCCCCAAGATTGTCCCATCAGGTAAAAGTTAGAACTGTCTAAGCCTAATGCGATTCGTACTTGCTCCACTTCCTCTACAAAACGTTCATTGGTCCACAAACTATTATCATTAGGTTGGTCGCTGTAATAGGATCCCAACTGGTCGTAATAAATGTATTCAATACTTTCGTTAGGGAAATAGCCATCAAAAGATTCGTAGAGTTCATGCGTTAATCCTGGTCCACCGTGCAAGAGCAATACTTTTATTTTCGGATTGTTGCCCACTCGTTTTGTCCAAACGTTAAAAGTGCCTTTTGGTGTTTTAATCGGAATCATTTTGATACCCCCAGTCAGCTGGTCGTCTCGTTTGGAAAAGTCTAAATAATTTGCTTTTATGGAATCTTCCTTTGTTTTTTCTTGACAATTAGAAAAAAATAATATGCTTATAACGGAACAAATTAGGGTTTTTAGTTTCATGTTTTGGTTGGGTTTTATCAAATGCTAACCGTAAATTTTATGGAATAAATCAATATATTTCTCCATTACTATTTTTCGTTTTAATTTTAGAGTAGGAGTGAGTTGCCCGCCTTCAATAGACCAAATATCCGGTGTCAATTCAAAACGTTTTATTTTCTCCCAATTCCCAAATTTTTCATTTAAGGTATCTATTTCTTCTTGAATTCGGGCTATAACTTTTTCGTTTGAGACGATTTCTTCATTGCTTTTTCCAACATCAATTCCGTGAATATTCGCCCATTCTTTAACAAATTCAAAACTTGGCTGAATAAAGGCTGCCGGCATTTTTTGTCCCTCACCAATTACCATTATTTGTTCAATGAAACGGGATTGTTTCATCGTATTCTCAATTAATTGTGGCGCAATGTATTTTCCTCCGGATGTTTTGAACATTTCTTTTTTACGATCGGTAATTTTCAAGAATCCGTCTTCATCAAATACTCCAATGTCTCCTGTGTGGAAATAGCCGTTTGTAATGACTTCATTGGTCAGTTTTTCATCTTTGTAATAGCCCATCATTACGTTTGGTCCTTTACAAAGAATTTCACCGTCTTCGGCAATTAATACTTCTACATTATCAATTACTTTGCCCACAGTTCCTACTTTGAAACCGTGATTTCTCATGTCATTAACGGAGATTACAGGTGACGTTTCGGTCAAGCCATAGCCTTCCATTACCGGAATTTCTGCGGCGGCAAAAATTCTGGCTAATCTAGGTTGTAAAGCGGCACTTCCGGAAACCATCAAATCAAGGTTTCCGCCCAAACCTTCTTTCCATTTACTGAAAATAAGTTTGCGGGCAATTTTGAGTTGGAACTCATACCAAACTCCATTTTTGCCATAAGGCTCATAGACTAATCCTAAATTAATCGCCCAAAAGAATAGTTTCTTTTTGATGCCGGTTAACTCCGTTCCTTTGGCGTAGATTTTATCATATACTTTCTCCAAAAGTCTGGGAACAGCCGTGATGACAGTAGGTCTTACTTCTTTTAGATTGTCACTAATTTTATCGATTGATTCTCCAAAATAGATCGAAACACCATAATATTGGTATAAATACAAAATCATTCTTTCAAAAATATGGCAAATAGGAAGGAAGCTCAACGCACGGCTTTTTCCTGCTTCAAAAGGAATTCTCGAAGCACTGTCCAGCACATTGGAGACAATATTTTTATGCGAAAGCATAACTCCTTTTGGCTTTCCTGTTGTTCCCGAAGTATAAATTATAGTCGCTAAATCTTCTGTTTTTACGTTGTTTTTACGGTCTTCAACGTCACTTTGATTGCCCGTGTCTACACCTAGAATTAATAATTCATTCCAGTTTTTACAACCTTCAATTTCGTTGAATGAATACACTTCTTTAAGTGTTGAGACTTTATCTTTGATCAAATTTACTTTGCGAAGTACTTCTGCATCCGACACAAAACAATAGATGGCACCGGAATGATTCAGAATATATTCATAATCATCTTCGGAAATTGTTGGGTAAATAGGAACGGTTTGCGCACCAGTTTGCAACACACCAACATCCATAATATTCCATTCGGTTCTATTATTAGTAGAAATAATGGCAATTTTATCGTCTTTTTGAACGTTCATTTTCAAGAGCGCCCTCGATACAGCATTTGCTTTAGCGATGTATTCTTGGGTAGAAGTTTTTTTCCAAACTCCATTTTGCTTCGTTGCTAAAGCATCTGGAATTGAAGTATATTTATCTTGCTGATAATAGGGAAAATCAAAAAGTCTGGTTATAGAAGTCATTATTCGAATGTTGAATTGACTCGCAAATTAAATAAAAATTAATAATAATTTTTAATTTTCAAAAATTAAATGGAAAATTAAACCAGAATTATTCCATTTTACGAAAACGTTTTCTAGAAATAAAGTTTAATAGACTGATTTTAAGCTAAAATGTTCGTGTCGCATGAATTTTGGATTAATAGATTACTCTACAGAATCGTTGCTTCTGTCTCCTACAAATGAATATTATATTTTGTTAATACAATTGTTTTTGATTGATTAAAATCCCAAAAATGTAGCTTTTTATAAAGCTAAGTTGTAACTTTACACTAGAGTACGTTACCGTTGTAAGGCAGTTTTTTGAAAGTGATTAATGGTTTGTATAGTGTTTTAGAATATATAAATTCTGTTTAATAGTATTGTTACTAATTTGATAGGTTGGCACAATGGCATCAAGTACATAGGGGTTTTCCAACCTTCCGTCTATGACCAACGAAATGGTACACGAGTTTGATACCCATTGATTAGTAGTATAAAAGGATAGTATTAAACAGAATTTTTTAGCTGTATAAAGTTAATAGGAACTCAATCTGAGGTACCATAAAAAAAACGCTCCTTTTCGAGAATGCTTTCTGTATCAAAAAAATATTTTTTATCATAGAATGCGCTACCGATTTTGGTATATCAGCGCGGCTGGGGTTTGCCAAATCATCCCAAATACAAAACCGACTTTCCATTAAGCCAAATGCCCAAATTCGTTGTAGCTGTTAGTGGCTGTTTAAATGTGTATTAATTGTTCTTCTGTACTTGAAAAAACGAATTCTTTTGCATTACTAATCATTAAATCGTTATAATAATTTACTTGTTGTTTTTCGATTAATATATATTTACGTTTTTCTTCTTGTTCTTGATAATGAATTATAATAGCTATTTTTGGTGTTATCGGATAATAATAATCTAGTTGTGTAACAACTCCAGTTTCATTGACTACATGTTTTTTGGCATTTATAATTGGTTGATCAGTTGTTATAAAATCAATATCTGTTTTATTATCAAAAAAAATGAATTTAATATTTTTTTCATATGTTAATGAATCTGCTATTTGTGGTGCATAAATAAACGGAAAAAAATTCAAGAATTTATTCGATAAATATGGGTATTTATTGATTGTTGGTTTTATGACTTCTTGCATATTTTTTGTTCTGAGATATTGAAAAGAAATATAAATCATAGTAGTTAATAATTCCCGTTCTTCATCAAGGAATTCTAAATCCTCAACTTTTCGAATTCCAATTAGCTTTTCGCCAAGTTTTTCGAAACTCGTATGCATATCTTCCATCGTGTTTGCTTTTAGTAAAGCCAGTTCTTTGTCTATTTTAGCAGAATTTGTTGAACTTAAATCCTTATTTTTTAAGGCACGATGTATTTTAGAAAAAGATGTAATTATGTGATAAAATTCCATTATAAGTGGTCGAACTATCTCATTACTCCATAATGTAATAAGTTCTTTTAAAATAATTTCTTCTTCTTCTGTGAATTCTTCCAAAGAATAGAAAAAACGTTCTTGTACTACACGATCAAGATTAGTTTTGAAGATTTTACCAGAACTTTTAAATGAAGTAAAAATTTGTTCCTTATTAGACCAAGACATTAAGTATTCTTTCCAAACGTAATGTTGTTTCTTTTTTATTTGTGTCATTTTGTAGCGTTTGGTTTATAAATAGCCACTAACTTGTATGTAGCTGCTACAAAATAGCGCATATACATCTCATTTTGGGTGGATAAACGCTACTGCGTAGCGAATTACTTTCAAATATACACTTTAATTAATATCTTACAAATTGTCAAAATGGCTTTTAAATTGATTCCATAAAAAAAGCGCTCCTTTTCAGGAACGCTTTCAATATAGTAATTAAAAAATTATTCTTTATCCATCCATTTTCTGGCATTGACAAATGCTTCATGCCAAGGCGAAACTTCATCGTCACGGTCTTTTGGATAATGCGCCCAGTTCCATTGGAACGTAGAACGCTCAATGTGTGGCATCATAACTAAGTGACGTCCTGTTTTGTCGCAAAGCATCGCAACGTCAAAATGAGAACCGTTTGGATTAGCAGGATAGCCTTCATAGGCATATTTAGAAACGATGTTATAATTTTCTTCACCCATTGGTAAGTTAAATTTTCCTTCTCCATGCGAAACCCAAACTCCAAGTGTACTTCCTGCTAATGAAGAAAGCATCACTGAATTGTTTTCCTGTACGGTTACCGATGTAAAAATACTTTCGTGTTTGTTACTTTCGTTGTGCAGCATTTTTCCGTGTACTTCATGCTCCGGATTAATCACTTCCAGTTCCATAAACAATTGGCAACCATTACAGATTCCCACAGATAAAGTATCGTCTCTTTTGAAGAAATTGTCTAAAGCTGTTTTTGCTTTTTCATTGTATAAAAATGCTCCAGCCCAACCTTTGGCAGAACCTAACACATCTGAATTAGAGAATCCACCAACAGCGCCAATGAACTGAATGTCTTCCAATGTTTCACGACCTGAAATCAAATCGGTCATGTGAACGTCTTTTACATCAAAACCGGCTAAGTACATCGCATTTGCCATTTCACGCTCGGAATTGCTTCCTTTTTCACGGATAATAGCGGCTTTAGGTTTTGGCTTAGAGATGTCAATAACTGGTTTTTTTCCTGTAAAATGTGTTGGAAAAGTATAGTGTAACGCTTGGTTTTTGTAATTATCAAAACGTGCTTGAGCCGTTCCGTTTTTCGATTGTTTTTGATCTAATAAAAAGGAAGTTTTGTACCAAATATCCCGGTATTCTTTTATGTCAAAAGTCAAAAGTCCAAGGTCTAATGCCCCGTTTTCGACCACTTTTCCAAGTTTGTAGAACGCAACTTTATTTGATTCTAATTTATATTCCACTTCAGCATCCGATTTTGCTTGAAAAACAATTCCAATATTTTCAGCAAAAAGATATTTGATAATGTCTTTTTCTTCGAAAACAGAGAAATCTATTGTAGCTCCCAAATTCACATCGGCAAAACACATTTCCAATAAAGTAGTAATCAAACCACCACTTCCAATGTCGTGTCCCGCAAGAATATTATTGTCAAGAATTAATTCTTGAATCGTATTGAAGGCTCTTTTGAAAAAAGCAGCGTCTTTAATCGTTGGTACTTCCTTTCCAATAGTGTTCAAGGTTTGTGCAAACGAAGAACCGCCTAATTTGAAATCATCTTGCGATAAATTGATATAATAAATAGAACCGCCGTCTCTTTGTAACACAGGTTCAACTACTTTTCTAATGTCGGTACAATTTCCACCTGCTGAAATAATGACCGTTCCCGGCGCGATTACTTCTTCATTTGGATATTTTTGTTTCATGGAAAGTGAATCTTTTCCGGTTGGAATATTGATTCCCAATTCGATTGCAAAATCTGAACAACCTTGTACTGCGGCGTATAAACGAGCGTCTTCCCCTTCGTTTTTACACGCCCACATCCAGTTGGCAGATAATGAAAGTCCGTCTAAACCATCTTTTATTGGAGCCCAAACAATGTTAGACAATGCTTCTGCAATAGCCGTTCTGCTTCCCGCAACAGGGTCAATTAATGCTGCAACAGGAGAGTGACCAATCGAAGTGGCAACTCCTTCTATTCCTTGATAATCCAAGGCCATTACACCACAATTATTCAAGGGTAATTGCAAGGGACCGGCACATTGTTGTTTGGCCACTTTGCCACCCACACAACGGTCTACTTTATTGGTCAACCAGTCTTTACAAGCCACCGCTTCCAGTTGAAGCACTTGTTCTAAATACGTGGAGATATTTTTCTTGTCGTATACTAAATCAGTATAGTTTCTTTCGATAGTTTTGTCCGTCATCACTACTTTTGGAGAACTTCCAAAAAAGTCTTCTAAGGCAAAATCCATAGGTTTAGCACCTGTTGATTTTGATTCGAAAGTAAAACGGTGATCTCCGGTTACGTCTCCCACCTGATACATTGGAGAACGTTCTCTATCAGCAATTTTTTGCAATAAATCGATGTTTTCCTTACCAATAACCAATCCCATTCTTTCCTGAGATTCGTTACCAATGATTTCTTTTGCCGAAAGGGTAGGATCACCCACAGGCAATTTGTCTAAATCAATTAATCCTCCAGTATCTTCCACTAATTCCGAAAGACAGTTTAAATGTCCACCAGCTCCGTGATCGTGAATCGAGACAATTGGATTGATATCGCTTTCTACCAAACCACGAATGGCATTGGCGGCACGTTTTTGCATTTCTGGGTTCGAACGTTGGATGGCATTCAATTCAATTCCTGAACTGAAAGCGCCTGTATCTGCGGAAGAAACTGCAGCTCCACCCATTCCAATTCTATAATTTTCCCCACCAAGGATAACAATTTTATCGCCTGTTTGTGGTTTTTTCTTAATCGCCTGATCTAATTTTCCATAACCAATTCCACCCGCTTGCATAATCACTTTGTCGAAACCTAGTTTACGAGCGTCTTCTTCGTGTTCGAAAGTCAGGATAGAACCTGTAATCAATGGTTGCCCGAATTTATTTCCAAAATCAGAAGCTCCGTTTGACGCTTTGATCAAAATATCCATTGGGGTTTGATACAACCATTTTCTTTCGGTCATACCGTTTTCCCACGGTCTACTACCCTGAGCGGAGTCGAATGGGGCTTCTAAACGAGAGTATGAAGTCATGTAAACTGCCGTTCCTGCCATTGGCAACGAACCTTGTCCACCTGCTAAACGGTCTCGGATTTCTCCACCAGAACCCGTTGCAGCTCCGTTGAAAGGCTCTACCGTTGTTGGGAAATTGTGTGTTTCTGCTTTTAATGAAATAACCGAATCAAATTCTTTTACTTCATAAAAATCAGGTTTGTCAGCACTTTTTGGTGCAAATTGTTGCACACGCGGCCCTTTTACAAAAGCAACGTTATCTTTGTAAGCCGAAACAATAGCGTTTGGGTTTTCCTGAGATGTTTTCTTGATTAATTTAAATAAAGAAGACTCTTTTTCTTCCCCGTCAATGATGAATTTTCCGTTGAAAATCTTGTGACGACAGTGTTCTGAATTGGCTTGTGAAAAACCAAAAATCTCAGAATCGGTTAGTTTACGGCCTAATTTAATCGCTAGATTATCTAAATATTCCACTTCTTCAGGACTTAATGACAATCCTTCTTTTTTGTTGTAAGCAGCAATATCATCGATGTCCAAAATAGCTTCCGGAAGCACGTTGATAGTGAAAATATCTTGATTTAACTCGGCGTATTTTTGCGAAAGCATCGGGTCAAAATCAGAAAAATCAGCGGTTGCTTTGTGAAATTCTTCAATTCTAATGATTCCGGAAATGCCCATATTTTGGGTGATTTCCACTGCATTGGTACTCCAAGGCGTTATCATAGTGGCGCGAGGACCAACAAAAAAATCCGTCAATACGGATTTTTCTATTTTATTTGAATCGGCAAAAAGCCAGTTGAGTTTTGAAATGTCTTGAGCCGAAATTTCGTTTTGCGTGTGTACGGCAAAAACAGTTTTGCTTTGGTTTTCAAAGAAATGGATCATTGTTATGTAGTTTGTTGTATTGCGGTGCAAATTTAGTCAATTAAGATTAAATTTTGGGTAAAAAAAAAGCGGCAATTTGCCGCTTTCCTAATTAGTTGATTATTAATTTCTTGATGACCGAATTTGAATCAATGGTAACCCGAACCAAGTACGTTCCTTTTACGATATTTGGTAGCGTAATTTCTGATTTGATGCTGTTTTCTTCGCTGAAAATTTTCTGACCGATTATAGAATAAATTTCTATCGAATACACGTTATTCGAATTGTTGATAGCGAAATTTCCATTAGATGGATTTGGATAGAGAACAATATCATTTATATCAAGAGTCAAACTGGTTTTTGGTGTTTTTTCAACCATACGACTTCCTAAATTGTTACACGTATCTGAAGCGTAAGAATCCCATTGGGTTGTTTTATTGAAAGTTGCCGTAGGAGAGGTAACAGTTGCTTTTCTTCTGATTGTTTCATCAACTGAAAAATTTGCTGTTCCGCCGTTAAAAGTTCCAATGATGTCAATTAAGACGCCATTTTTGAATAAACCGATAGGGTCATTTCCATTAAAAGCCATTTCAGTTGCTGATGTAGAAAGATTAGCCGAACTTGTAGGATAACAACTGGACGCCATTAGGCTATTTACAATGGTAAATTTACTTCCGTTATTCAACGTTCCAGTTAGGGATAATCCTGTACTCCATGAACCGGCACCGTTCGTTTGTTTTTTGATGCTGTAAATCGATAAATTAATCGCTGCGCCAGTTGCATTTGAAATTTCCAATGCTTTGTTGTTTGATGAGCCTTCAATATATTCAGAAAATAATAAATCGGTAGCAGTTGAACCACCGCCAGTTGTAGTAACATTGACAACATTGCTTGAAGCAGAAACATTTCCGGCTGCATCTTTAGCTTTTACAGAAAAAGTATAGGCTGTTGAAGCTGTTAATCCAGTGATAGTCGTCATTGTTCCTGTTACAGTCGTTTTTAAAGTGCTGTTCAGGTATACATTATATCCAGTCACTCCAATATTATCAGTAGAAGCCGTCCAGCTTAATGAAACGGAGTTTGATGTTGTTCCGCTAGCTACTAAATTCGTTGGAGTAGTAGGGGCTTGTGCATCAGCGGTTGGGTTCCAAATAGCCTGCACATATTCCGGATGGTCAATGTATGGATTCCTATTATTTTGAGAATTATAGATAGCATTGTTACGGGCAATTTCTCTGGTGCTAACAGGATCTTGATTGTGCCAAGTGATCAATAAATTTAAAAAAGCAGTTGTGAAAACTTGATTGCTCGAGCCATTGAACATCGCATAAGAATAACCTGCAACTGTATTCTCGTAACGGGTAGCAAAATAGAAATACATACGTGCAATATCACCTTTAAATTCGTTGATAGGTTCGAAAATAGGTCCGGAATAACCCGAAGTTGTACTTGTTCCCAGTTTGCTTCCGTTTAAGGAGGTCCAAGTTGCAGAAGTTACCGGTCCGTGTGGATAATTAGAACGTTGTCCGTTTACTTTTCCGTCAGTTGGCGTGATGAAATGTGCGTCAGATACCATTGGGGCTGCTGAACCAAAAGTAGATTGCGGAATAATGTGCTCTCTATTGTAACAATCGCCCTCCACACTGTACGTTCCACATCTTTGTGTTGTTCCTGCCGAGTAATTATAAGGATCTGTTCCCGCAGGATTTTCAGAATACATGTCTAAAATTGTGGCGTCATTTTCAAAGTAATAATCCCTGTCGGATGTTTGATATATGGTATATAAACCTGCATATCCGTTATCAGTATGTCCTTTTATGATATTGTATAATTGTGTTTTCAATGTGTAGCCAGTTCCCGTGGCGTTGTTATAATAGGCACTTGGTATTTGAGCTATGGCAGCTGTGACGAATAGTACTAATAAGACAGAGTAGATTTTTTTCATAATTTAAATTTGTTTGGGTTATTGGGGCTAGTTTCAATTTTTAAAAACTTGATTTTCAAATTTTAAAATATTGAAGACATGCAAATTTATAACTTTCCGGATGGGTTATGTTAAGGAATTATGAAGATAATTATGATTTTATTAACATATTATGCTGTCATAAATCAATTTTTATTTTAAAAATAAACGATTTAATGATGTGGCATAGCGAAATGGACAGCTGTTTATTTTGGAAAAACTTTGTTTTGATACGCACCTAAATCCGGCGGTAAAGTTCTCGTGTTTCCTATAATATCCAACGGAATCAGATATGCCGAATTCCCTTTTGCGAAAGCGGCAGAAGTTTCATCAATGTTGAATTTGTTCAATGAGATATTGAAGAATTTTGGGTCCTTGTTCAAAAGTATCGCATTGTAATGTGCTGTGTCAGTATTAAATTGATAATCAGGATTCGTCGCAAATTGATTGGATACGTTGTCAAATTTAATCAGGCAATTGTTGAATTGGTATTCAAAAGTAGCTCCCGTTTTTTTGTTTAAACTCATTTCGTTAGAATACGACCCATAGATAATGCAGTTGTTAAAAGTGGCTGCGGTTAAATCTTTCACTTCCGGAACGGCTCCCAAAATGTAATTGCTCACCAAAACCGCCACTTGTTGTGAGCTGTTCCAGTTATTATTAAAGGTAGAATGTGTGAAGGAATAATTTCCACCATACATACATGCTAAACTGGCTAATCCGGCAGTATTGATAACTACATTTTCGCCTTTAATTTTTGCGGTCTGCGCCAAAATTCCATAGGTACTGCTGTTGTAGATTTGAGTGTTTTTGACAGAAACGGTTGTGCCATCATTGTTCTGAACTAATAATCCAATGGTTGCATTTTTAATTGTGAGGTGATTCAATGTATTATTCGTACTGCCATCAGTAAGCCAAATGCTTCCCCATTGTCCCGGCACATCCGAAAAATCAGGTTCTAATCGGTCTGCTTCAAAAATGACTTCATTTTCTAGTTTATCCGTTGTTGATAGTGCTCCATTAACGTTTATTGATGCATTATTGGCTACTATAAGTCCAGAATTAGCATGAAAATGAACTCGGGTTCCAGCCTCAAAAGTGGCCGTTTTATTCGAAGGAACAGCTGCGTAGCCATAAACCACATACGGTTTGTCATTAGTAAACTGCAATTCATTTCCATTTACAGGATCATTTTCATCCAGATAAAAACCATCAATTTTTTCGTCTCCAATAGGAAGCGTTTCAGTAGTTCCATTGGCAAAACGCTTTGGATACAGAAAAACAGCATCTTGAATCAGCGTTACCAGTTCCACATTTTGAAGGTTTTCGCCACTGTCAAACTGAATTTGATCGGTGTATAAAAAATCCGTTGGATTAGCGTCAGTACTATTAGCAGTAGTTTCTATGAAAATATACAAACTGTCTTTAGCAAGAAGATCAACATTGGTGAATATTTTCCCGTCAGTTCCCTGCATCCCATCAACGGTCATTCGGTATTTTGAATTCAATCCTTTTCCTAATTTTATGGTTGGAATAGTAATGTCATTTTTACTTTTGTTGTACACTTTGAGTCGGTAGGTACTGGAACCGATGTTGGTAAAAACGGTATCTAAATAAATGGTGTCTTTCGAAAATGTTAAATCGCCAGTGCTTGCTACAGTCTCAAAATCGGAACGACAGGAAAAAATAGAAAACACTATTCCAATAAAAAGCAGTAATGTAATGGGGCGCATTTAGTTAGATTTTTTGTAAAAATAGGAAAAATCTAATAGTATTGGGAACGATTTTAAATTTGAATTTAGAATAACAATTGTATTTATTATTTTGTGACTTATCTTTTAATTATTTTTACATTTTTAAAGACACTTCTATGACATTAGATAAAGATAAAATGCTTGAATACTGTAATCAGTTTTCAAAAAACACGTTGATGGAAACCTTAAATATTGAATACATAGATGCTGGCGAAGGCTTTCTAGTGGCCAGAATGCCTGTTAATTCATCCGTTTATCAGCCCATGGGATTGTTGCATGGCGGTGCTTCGGTGGCTTTGGCAGAAAGTGTGGGAAGCGCCGCGTCTCATTTTTTTATTAACGACAAAGAGCAGGAGGTACGCGGAATCGAAATTTCGGCAAATCATTTAAAAAGTATTCGCGAAGGATTTGTTTTCGGAACGGCACGAATCATTCATAAAGGGAGAAGCCTGCATCTTTGGGAAATTAAAATTACTGACGAACAAGGAAATTTGGTGTCGCTTTGCAAATTGACGAACATGGTTTTGACCAAAGAAAAAAAATAAGAACAGACTGTCGTTTTTTATTAAAATCCATTTTAAAAATGTAGTATATGATTGATTTTTTTATAAAAGTAAAGCAACAAAAAGCTCAAAATTTACCTTTTGTATTATACAGAAAACCAAATGATATCAAATTAGTGGGTTTTTTCCAGAATAATGATCATTTATATTTTGCTGAAAATTTTGAAGAAGCAGGTTTTATTTTTGCTGCTTTTGAAGGCAGCCAAATGATTCTTATTCCTAAAAATCAATCTGTAAAATGGGAAGCTCTGATAACTTCTTTTAAAGAAAATGATGATTCTGATTTCACAGATTTAGAAGATAAACAAGCTAAAGAACATTTTGAAATGCTTGTTCAAAATGGGATTGATGCTATTGCAAAAGGGACTTTGAAAAAAGTGGTTCTATCCAGGAAAGAAATCGTTGATTTGTCCAACTTTGATTTAGTTTCGATTTTCGAAAAATTAATTCAAAGTTATCCAACGGCTTTCTGCTATTGTTGGTTTCATCCAAAAATAGGATTATGGATGGGTGCAACACCAGAGCGATTATTGAAGGCTACCAATAATGCCTTTTATACGATGGCATTAGCCGGAACGCAAAAAATTCAAGGTGCGACAGAAGTAGTCTGGGAGAAAAAAGAAATAGAAGAGCAGCAGTTTGTTACCGATTTTATTTTGAACAATCTGAAGGATCTTACCTCAGAAGTGGCAGTTTCGAGTCCTTACACTTTACAAGCAGGAACTTTAGCACACATTAAAACCGACATTGAAGGGGTAGTAAAAGAGAATTCAAGTTTGAAACAAGTAGTTTCTGTTTTGCATCCAACACCGGCCGTGTGCGGATTGCCAAAAGAGACAGCCAAAGACTTTATTTTAGAAAATGAAGGCTATGACAGAGAATACTATACCGGTTTTTTAGGGGAATTAAACAAGGAGGGATTTAATAAAGAAGAATTAAAATCTGATTTGTATGTCAATTTGCGATGTATGCAAATCAAGATTGATTCGAAACGCGCAATGACTCAGGCGCATTTGTATATGGGTTGTGGTATTACAAAGGATAGTATTCCTGAAAAAGAGTGGAAAGAGAGTGTCAATAAATCTGCGACAATGAAGAAAATATTGAATTTGCAGTAGTGTTTGCAATGCGATTTTTATTACAGAAGCAAAAAAATAAACAGTTATAGATTGCAGATAATTTGCAACTTTAAACACTAAATGAAAAAACATAAAAACGAATTTTAATGAAATTAGACATACTTGCTTTTGGTGCGCATCCTGATGATGTGGAATTGGGTTGTGCAGGAACCATTTTAAAAGAAATCTCTTTAGGGAAAACAGTTGGGATTATTGATTTGACCCGTGGCGAATTAGGAACTCGCGGTTCAGCAGAAATCAGAGATCAGGAAGCGAATGCTGCTGCAAAAATTCTGGGTGTTTCAGTACGTGAAAATTTAGAAATGCGTGATGGGTTTTTTGTCAATGATGAAAAGCACCAGTTGGAAATTATAAAAATGATTCGCAAGTATCAACCGGAAATTGTTTTGTGTAATGCAATTGATGACCGTCATATTGATCATTCGAAAGGAAGTAAACTAGTGTCTGATGCCTGTTTTTTATCAGGATTGATGAAGATTGAAACTACATTAGAAGGAGAGAAACAAACGGCTTGGCGACCAAAATTAGTCTACCACTACATACAATGGAAAAATATAGAACCGGATTTTGTAGTTGATATTACAGGTTTCACTGATAAAAAAATCGAGTCTATATTGGCTTACGGTTCTCAGTTTTACGATGTAAATTCCAATGAACCAGAGTCACCAATTACCAGTAAAAACTTCCTGGAAAGCCTGAATTACCGTTCCAGGGATTTAGGAAGGCTCACAGGAGTAGATCATGCGGAAGGTTTTACTGTAGAAAGATATTTGGCAGTCAATAGCTTAGGAGATTTGATGTAAATTTCATGTAATTTTTCAAAAAAAATATTTGCAGAAGCAAACTTATGTCGTATATTTGCCACCGCTAAGCAAATGGTGGTTGTAGCTCAGTTGGTTAGAGCATCGGTTTGTGGTACCGAGGGTCGCGGGTTCGAGCCCCGTCTTCCACCCAGAAAGCAAGAGCTTCGAAGAAATTCGGAGCTTTTTTTGTGGAATAAATTTTCCTGAGATTGCAGGCATTGCTATACGGGCTTGAATATTGCTAAACGAAATAGTGGTACCGTTCAAGCAAAGAAGTGAGACAGGATTTAATGACCGAATAAATTGAGGCAATAGCTTTTAGAGTATGCATTTTCCAGTTAGACGTTAAATTTTGCGTTTTACAAAAAACGTATTTCTTTTGTGTATCTTTGAACGCATTGCATAGTTAAATCAACCGAAAATAAGCTTTCAAAATTTTAAATATTATTTACATAATTTAATGGAAAACGAGAAAATTAATGCTAAAATTCTTAAAAGTAACTACATTCCTACTGCCGAATTTTATGGGCAAATAATAGATAGTTTACAAGATTATTCAATTTTTACTCTGGACAATGAATTTATAATAAATAGCTGGAGTTCAGGTTCAACAAAAATATTTGGACATGAGGCAGATGAAATTATAGGACAGCATTTTGATATTATTTTTACAGAAGAGGATATACTAAACGGGATTCCGCAAATAGAAATTCAAACCGCACTAAAAGAGGGGAGAGCTACAGATAACAGGTGGCACATTTGTAAGGATAGGAGTGTGTTTTATGCTTATGGTTTGGTTTTTCCGCTTATTGGAATTGAAGGTGAGATGTTAGGATATGTCAAAATCCTGCGAGATTTGACTGAGAGAAAGAAATCCGAGGATGCTATAAAAAAATATGTAAAAGAACTGGAAGATCTTAATACACACAAAGAGAATGTTCTTGCAATTGTTTCCCATGATTTAAGAAGTCCATTATCCGGAATTATCGGAACGGCAGAATATTTAAAAACAAATCTGGACCGATTAGAATTAGATACGGCAAAAGAAATGCTTGATTTACTTCATAAAACGGCAGTAGATGAGTTAAACATGCTGGACAATTTAGTGGAATGGGCTAGAATAAAATATGCATCGGAAGTATTCTCTCCGATAAAAATTAAGCCTTTTAATTATGTGCAAAAGGTTTTTGACTCATTGCATGAAATGGCTTCTTTGAATTCCATAAATCTGCATAATGAAATAGAAAAGGATGTAAGTGTTTTTGCAGATGGGAAAATGTTGCTTTGTATTGTTCAAAACATAATTTCTAATGCCATTAAGTATTCTTTACCCGTAGGGGAAATTACGGTTTCAGCAAAAATTAAAGCAGAAAAATTAATAATTCAGATAAAGGATTCCGGAATTGGAATGTCAAAAGAGGTGCAAAGTAAACTTTTTACTCCACAAATGAGTACGCTTTCTAAAGCAAGGAAAGATAACAAAGGTGCGGGAATAGGATTGTTATTGGTGAAAGGATTTGTAGAGAAAAATGATGGTGAAATTTGGGTTAAAAGTGAGGAAGGAATTGGTTCTTCTTTTTATTTTACATTACCTCTTGAGGAACCTTTACATAAAATTGATAGCGCAGATAAAATAGAATTTGACGAAAGAATTTAAATCAATAAATGATAAAAAAAGAGCTTTGAATCACTTGAGGGCACTGAAAAACTACCTATAAATAAAAGGGCTTAAACTTTAAATCAGTTTAAGCCCTTCTCTTTGCTATATTTTCATACTTAAAAGTTTTTAAACTTGATTAAGCGATTCTCAGAGCGTTTATTCCGTTTTCCCATCAAGATTTTGTAGGAATTTTTTCTAGCGGTACTTTTTCAGTGCCCTCAAGTGATTCAAAGCTCTTTTTTTATGGGGTTTGCACAAGGGATAGCAGTGGAAATCCTTTATTGTCTCGTTTTTTAATGAGACAATAAAGATTGTAACGTATAGCCCGACCATGCTGTAACGCTAGTGAAAGCGTGGATGTGCCCAAATACGAAGTCTATTTTTTATCGACAATAGGTCTTTGAGTACGGTTTGCTAGTTCCCAAGCGGTTACAAATGCAAATTTCGCTCTTTTTGCTAAAGCATCGTATTCAATTTTGTCCGGACTGTCTGTTGGTTTGTGGTAATCAGCATGAACTCCATTAAAAAGGAATACAGAGGGAACGCCATTTTTAGCAAAATTGTAATGGTCAGATCGCTCGTAGAAATGGTTTGGATCTTTAGGATCGTTGTATTTATAATCTAAATCCAAATTAGTGTATTTAGCGTTTGCAATGGTGCAAATGTTATGTAAATCAGTCGATAATCGGTTTGCGCCAATAACGTATACATAATTATTGCTACCAGCATGCGCTTCATCACGACGGCCTATCATGTCAATATTGATGTCGGTAATGGTGTTTGCTAATGGGAACAAAGGATTTTCTGAATAATATCGGGAGCCATGTAAGCCGTGTTCTTCACCGGTGACATGAAGAAAAAGGATAGAGCGTTTTGGACCGTGTCCTTCTTTTTTGGCAATTTGGAATGCTTGAGCAATTTCAAGTAAGGCAACTGTTCCTGAACCATCATCATCAGCACCATTATAAATTTCGCCATTTTTTGTGCCTACGTGATCGTAATGAGCAGAAATTACCAGCACTTCATTTGGTTTTTCAGAACCTTCAATATAGGCCCAAATGTTTTCGGAATCCGGTAGGTTTTCATTGCGTTTTGCATTTAGGAAAGCGGCTGGTATTTTTTGGTAATAGTCAGAAGCAGCAGTTGGAAAGGAAACATCGTTTTTTTTGTATTGATCGATGAGGTAAACACCTGCTTTTTTCTGACCTGCAGAACCAGTTTCACGGCCTTCCATTTCATCAGAAGCCACTATGTAAAGGTGTGTCTTTAACTCGTCAGCGGTAATTGTATTCATGTATTTTGTAGGATCGGTGTTAGCGATACTAATTTTTTGAGTGGTACAGCTTGTGGTTAAGACAACCAGTAAGCCTAATAAAGGGATTTTTTTCATGTTTTTTAATGTAAATTGATAAATGTATAAATGGCAAAAATGGATAATATGATAATGATTAGTACGAAGTTGATGAAAAACAGCAAACTGCTTTTTAAAAAGGAGATAAACCGAGTTTCCCCATAAAAACGATGGTGTGCCGGATAGAAATAATAAAACATCCATCCAATACCAATAAAATTAATTACTATTTGTATGAAAGAGACGAGACTCGATTCTGAAAATGGTGTCAACCCTTTATTAATTAAAAACAATAACAAAAAAATTAATAACAAAAAGGAAAAGTAATGTAAGGTGAAAATACCATGATCAAAATAATACCAGCGTTTCTTATTGTGGAAAAGCCACAGAAAAAAAGCAAAAATCGGCATAAATACAAATAGAACTTTGGGTAAATTATGGTTAAAGGAGCTTATGAATTTTTCAATAATTTCGCTTTGTGTGTTGTTTTGTTTAATGATTTGGATTTTTTTATTCATCCAATAATTAAAATCGGATAATTTTTTAGACTCAGGTGCCTGCTTTTGAATAGAGTCTAATTGTTCCACGGAATCGTATCCAAAATTAAATAATTGATTTTCCCCTTTCGAATTAGTTTGGATTTTTTTAACCGAATCATTTTTGGATATAGTATTTTGAAATGATTTGTTTTTGGTGGTAATGGTAGCTTCCTTTTCAACAATTTTTTCTGAAGAATTGATTTCACTAGGGAAAATGGCAATTAATAGAAACGTAATAAAACTTATAAAAATATACAATCTAACAGGAGCCAAATAAGACAATCGTTTTCCGGAAAGGTATTCTTTAGTTAGTGCGGAGGGCTTGAATAAAAGATTTTTTATGGTTCTCCAAAAAGCGTTTTCATAATGTGTTAAATCCTCAAAAAAATGGATAAAAAGGTGGTGAAACGTCTTTCTGGTATCCGTATTTTCTTGTCCGCAATTAGGACAGAATCTATTTTCTACCACATACCGGCAATTAAGACATGTTTTGTCGTTTCGGATTTTACTTTTAGACATAAAAAAAACAGTATAAATTCTAGACTTTTTGTTGAATTTTAATCTATAAAACTAACAAAAAAACCGAACTTATACTGTTTTTAAAAATATATTTAAAAAATTATTTCAAAACTTCTTTTAAGAAAGCATTCATGCGCTCCCAAGAACGTTTAGCCGCTTTTTCGTTGTAAGCAGCACCTTTTGAATTATCGTTTCCAGCTTCAGGATCTGAAAATGCATGTACTGAATTAGCATAATAAATCATTTCCCAGTCGGCTTTAGTATCTCTCATTTCTTGTTGAAAAGCGGCTACTTCTGCAGCTGGAACATAAGTGTCATCAGCGCCATGAAGCACTAAAATCTCGGCAGTGATTGGATTATTTACTCGTGCAGCATCACGACCTAAACCACCGTGAAAAGAAACTGCGCCTTGAATTTTCATTCCTGCTCTTGCTGCTTCGAGAACACCAGTTCCTCCAAAACAATAGCCTATAACAACGATATTATCAGGATTTGCACCAGATTTTACTAATTGGTCTAAAGCGAGTTGAATGCGTCTTTGATAATCAACTACATTATTTTTGTAAAAACCGGCTTGTTTTCCAGCTTCTTGTGTGGTTGTAGGATAATTTCCTTCGCCATAAATATCAGCTACAAATGCATAATACCCCATACTTGATATTTTCTCAGCGGATTGCTTTGCGTGAGTGTCTATTCCTTTCCAAGCCGGAAGGATTAATATTCCTGGTTTCGTGGCGCTTCCTTTTTTTGGAGCAATACAAAAGCCATTTAATTTTTGATTTCCATCCGTGTATTTTACTGCTTTTAATTGTGCAATTGCGCCATTGGAAAACAAAAGAAATCCTAAAAAGGCTAAGAAAATATTTTTCATATTGGTTTTATTTATGTTATACAAATATCTCAATTAATTTGTCCTAAAAGTAAGACTTTGATTTTTTTTCTGTTATAACTGGATATTTAATTTTTATGATGAAGTTTATAAAAACTATTCACCAGGATGATAGGTCTTTTCGGCATTTTTTTGAACATCTGTTTTATAAAATAATACGTCTTTGAATTGTCCTTTTTGATACATTTCAGCTTGGTCGTAAAAATGCTTCGATTTTGGATCACCGCTGTTTCCTCCTGCCAATAAAGATTTAGCTTTTATTTTTGTTCCAAATTCGACTGCGCACACAAAACTGTTTCCGTTAGTTCCATAGCGTTTTTTAGTGTCTTTTTGATAATTGCTTTTAAAAGCGGGTAGACTTCCCCAAAGTGCTGGTCCAAATCCAATAGGCAAACTTTCCAAAGCATCATTATAAATCAGATTTATATCGCCCGAAGTTCTCTGGAAACGGTTGATTTCTCCCCAAGGAATTTGCCAGGTTCCAAATTTAATTTTCAATTCGTTTATAACCATTTGTAGTTGAGGAAGTAATTGTTGTGGTGTGGTGTTTTTTGCAAAATTTATAGTATTTTCTACTTGGTCCAGTTCTCCTTCATTAGTATATACTTTTTGAATAATTGGGTCCAATTTATAAGCCCATTCTACAGCCAGGGTTGTAGCGACAGAATTTTCTTTGGCATAATAATCCCAATTTTTTAATAGCGTGATCGGTTCTAAAAGTTCTTCGTAAAGCGGGTTATTTGTACTGATGTTTTTTTCGAAGCTGGAAATCAGCGATGGAATCAGCAATTCAAAAGCCGTTAGTTTTGTATCATAACCATCAGCAATTACTTTGTCTAAGGTGTATTTATTACCTTTGCTCAATAATCGAACGGCATTTAATCCTCTGAAACTTTCTCCGTCCGGCGCCATGTACGGCAAGTAATTTTCTTCTTTTGGACTATTGTCACCTGCCACAGTATAGGGCGTAGAGTTGCAGTTTTGCAGCCAGCCGTTTATTGGATTATAGGAATGAACTATTTCTGAAACTTCGTGTAATCCTTTCCATTGTGTTGCCGGCGTTGTGCCGTCCATCACTTTTGACCAGTTTAGTTTTTTGTCTCGAATAGGGACAAAATTCCCATGCCAATACGCAATATTTCCTTCTTTATCCGCATAAACGGTATTGTTTGAGGTATTGGCTTTCAAATCCATTGCTTTTTTGTATTCCTCAAAACTTTTCGATTTTGTTCGTATCCAACTTTGTTCCAGACTTTTCATCGAACGATTATTCGATTTTAAGCTAATCCATTTTTCGTCTCTTTTGGCCAAGATTGGACCGTGATTGGTGTAATACGTGTTGAATGTTTTAGGAATGAGTTTTCCGTTTTCCAGGTACTTGATGGTTATTTTTTTTTTGATAACCGGCACTAATTTGTTGTCGTATTCGTAAAATAATTTGTTGTTTTTGGTTACGATTTTCTCGGCATACATATCCGCAACATCTACATTTGACGAGGTGTGCATCCAACCGCAATTTTCGTTAAATCCTTGGTAAATAAAAAATTGTCCCCAAGTCACTGCTCCATAGGCATTCAATCCTTCTTCGCTACTCATTTGTATTTCGGGTCTGAAGTAAAAAGTGGTATGCGGATTAATGTATAAAATAGAATTTCCAGATGCCGTTTTTGAAGGAGCAATTGCAAAACCATTAGAACCAGTTTGCACATCTTTTTCTCGTTCTATGTATGCGACTTTATCGGTGTTTCCGGAATAAAAAGCTTTTAATTCTCCAGTCGTAAGATTTGCGGTACTTATGGCTCCAATGCTTCCGTCAGTCCAAAGTAATGGAAACCAAGGTTCAAAATGAGTCAATAAAGCGGGTTTTACTTCGGGGTGATTGTGCAGGTAAAAGTTGATTCCGTCTGCATAACTGTTTAATAATTTTTTCAACCAAGGTGCTGCTTTTTTATAATCGGCTTTTGCTTCTTCGGTATCAATCAAAAGTTTAATTTCTAAATCATTATATAAAACGGATTGTCCTTTAATTTCCGAAAGTCTTCCTAGTTTTTCAATGTAATTCATTTCTACCCGTTTGAAATCGTCTTCGCATTGCGCATACAACATTCCAAAAACGGCATCCGCATCGGTTTTGCCATATACATGTGCAATTCCCCAATTGTCTCTGATGATGGTGACTTGTTGCGATAGTTTTTTTAATTTTGCTGTTTCTTGACTTGACATCTTTTGTGAAAACATAGAGAAACTAAAACAAAAAGCTAAAATTATAAGTGGTAAATGATTCTTAAAATATTTCATGGATATTGAATTTACATTAGAGACTTACGTTTCGTTTGAATGCGCAACCCAGTTCCATTATAGAATCAGTTTTGGCAATACCCGGGATGGTGTCTATTTTGTCATAAAGAACTTTGCGCATGTGTTCATGATCTTTAGCAATGATTTTTATATAAAGAGTGAAAGATCCGGTAATATAATAGCATTCGGTTATTTCCGGAATGTTTTTCAGTGCCTCAATGATCCGGTTAGAATCTTGATCCTTATTCAAGGTTATTCCAGTAAATGATCCCCAATCATACCCAATTTTCTTTTCATTGATGACTGGTTTTATTCCGGCAAGTATTCCTTGTTCTGTTAATCTATTGATGCGCTGATGCACCATGGTGTTTGATATTTTTAGATTGGCCGCAATGGCAGAATACGCCATTCTTCCGTCTTTCTCTAATTCTTTGATAATGTTGATATCAAATTCGTCTAATATTTCCATGTGGTTTACTTATAAATGATGCTTTTGTATTGGTATAAAAGTACTTGTTTTTATTGATATGGGATAGTTGCATAATTTGAATTTTATATTTTGACTATCCATTATTAATACCAATCGGAAATTTTATTGGTCAATAAAAAAATAAAGTGATTTTCTCTTGAACCATTAAGAAATTAAAGTTCATTAAGTATAAAAACTTATTTTAAAATAAGATAAAATTTTTAGTCTGTTTAATGCATAGTTATAGTTTATATTTATAAATGACTTTATTTTGTCTAAATTAAGTAATTTATTTAAAATAATACTTTTAAAAAAGTCAAAACATTTATTTTTATTGATAAATTAAAAAAAAACTGTAGTTTTGTACTTTGTAATATCAAAATAGAAATATCATGACACACACAGAACAAAACCTTTCTTCAAAATCTGAAGCGTTGATCGCTAAAGAGAATCAATACGGAGCGCACAATTACCATCCTTTACCTGTAGTTTTAGAAAGAGGCGAAGGTGTTTATGTCTGGGATGTGGACGGAAAAAAATATTATGATTTTTTATCGGCGTATTCCGCCGTAAATCAAGGACATTGTCATCCAAAAATTGTGGGTGCGATGGTAAAACAAGCGCAAACATTAGCCTTGACTTCACGTGCTTTTCATAATAATCAATTAGGACCTTATGAAGAATATGTGACCAAGTATTTTAATTTTGATAAAGTACTGCCAATGAATACTGGTGCTGAAGCAGTGGAAACCGCTTTGAAATTATGTAGAAAATGGGCGTATGAGGTAAAAGGAATTCCTGAAAATCAAGCACAAATCATCGTTTGTGAAAACAATTTCCATGGAAGAACAACAACAATCATTTCATTTTCAAATGATGAGAGTGCCCGTAAAAACTTTGGACCATTTACAGAAGGATTTATAAAAATTCCATACGACGATGTTGAAGCATTGGAAAACGTATTAAAATCAACCAAAAATATTGCAGGTTTTTTAGTGGAACCTATACAAGGTGAAGCTGGAGTTTATGTTCCTGCCGAAGGATATTTGGCTAAAGCCAAAGCACTTTGCGCAGCACATAATGTTTTATTCATTGCAGATGAAGTGCAAACAGGAATTGCTCGTACAGGACGATTATTAGCAACTTGTGGAAATTGCGACTGTAAAAAGGGATGTGAAAACAAACCAGAAGTGAAACCAGATATCCTTATTTTAGGGAAAGCGATTTCTGGTGGTGTGTACCCGGTATCGGCAGTTTTAGCCAATGATCACATTATGAATGTGATCAAACCAGGACAACACGGCTCAACTTTTGGAGGAAATCCAATTGCTGCTGCTGTCGCTATTGCTGCGCTTGAGGTTGTAAAAGAAGAAAATTTAGCACAAAATGCTGCTCACTTAGGCGAAGTTTTAAGAACGGGACTTAACGAGATTGCTTCCAGAAATTCATTAATTACATTGGTTAGAGGAAAAGGATTATTGAATGCTATTGTTATTAATTGTGATGAAGAATCAGACTTGGCTTGGAATATTTGTATGAAATTCAGCGAATACGGATTATTGGCAAAACCAACACATGGTAATAAAATTCGTTTGGCTCCGCCATTAGTAATTACAGAATCTCAAATTCAAGAGTGTTTGGGTATTATAGAAAGAGCTTTAAACGATTTCAGATAATTTTAAGTATTAATGGGAAAAGCGATAAAATTAATAAAGAATAGGTCTGATATAGGTGCCGGTACTCGAGGATCTGATTTAGGGATTGACGCTATCGAAATTGCTGCAATTAATAAAAATAGTGATTATTTTAATCAATTTGAGTTTGAAGATGTAAAAACGCATAACGAATCCATATATGATAAAAATCGAAGTTCTTCTGCCAAAAGAATTGAGCATGTTGTGGAGCAATGCACCAGGGTTTGTAATGCGGTAAAGAAAAATCTAGCAGGAAATTATTTTCCAATTGTTTTATCAGGAGATCATTCTTCGGCATTAGGAACTTTAAGTGGTATAAAAGCGGCTTATCCTCAGCAAAATATCGGAGTATTTTGGATTGATGCCCATGCGGATTTGCATTCGCCTTACACTTCGCCATCAGGAAATATTCATGGAATGCCTTTGTCGGCGGCACTTGGGGATGATAATTTAAGTTGCCAGAATAATGATGTATCTCCGGAAACCCAACAACATTGGGAAGACATGAAAAATATTGGCTGTAAAGGAGCTAAAGTTTTGGCTGAAAATCTAATTTATTTTGGTGTTCGGGATACCGAAGCAGAAGAAGATAAGCAAATTGAAGAGTTGAACATCAAAAATTATAAGGTTGATGAAGTACGTTATAGAGGATTACAAACGTGTGTCGCTGAAGCCTTATCAAAACTAACGCATTGTGAAGTTTTGTATATTTCTTTTGATGTGGATTCCATGGATTGCGATATGATTTCTTATGGAACAGGTACTCCGGTTCCCAAAGGTTTTGATCAGTATGAAGTTATAGCGATTATCAATCAAATTATCCTAACGAAAAAGGTGGTTTGTATCGAATTTGTTGAGGTAAATCCATTATTGGATACTAAAGGGAACAAAATGGCAGAAACTGCGTTTGAAGTTTTAGAAACGATAACGACAACACTTACTCTTCCTATTGAATAGTTTATTTTTAGAATTTATAGGAAAGCCCGAAATCACTTTAGATTTCGGGCTTTTTATTTAATAGGTTGTATTAAAAATCAGAACGTAAAATTACATCGCACACAACCGGATGGTTTTCTAAAAAGAGTTTATAATTGGATTAACTTTTGTGTCCAGGATTTTGTATCCGGTATAAAAAACACACTTTAGTGAATTTAATCTTCTATCAGCGTGGAGTCTGGAGTATTCTATCAAATTCATGGATTCATTTCGAAACCCATTATTGGTATCTAAAAGAAGCTCTTTAGGGTACTTATTTATAGTGCATTATTAGTTAATGGAATTCTGGGATTTATATTAAAAATTTGAATTACAGTATCCAGTAAGTTCTAAATTAAACTAGAATTGGCTATCTTGCTATCTTGATCAGTAAGGATATTAATTACAATTAGATGTCATAATACTATTTAAATAGAGAAAAAATGAATAAAGTGGTAAATTTCATCGACTTACACAGCGGAGAAGAAAACAAAAAGAAAGTCTTAGATAATGTAACGTCCAACATCTCTTTTCGAGGCTCAAACCTATGGATTTTAGCCTGTGCAATTGTAGTTGCTTCTGTTGGTTTGAATGTTAATTCAACGGCTGTTATCATTGGAGCCATGCTTATTTCACCTTTGATGGGGCCAATTGTAGGAGCAGGTTTTGGTTTGGGAATTTATGATTTTAATCTACTCAAAAGATCACTTAAAAATTTGCTTATCGCCACGGTAGTGAGTTTGACAGTTTCTACGTTTTATTTTTTTTTAAGTCCTTTTAAAGACACACAGTCAGAACTTTTAGCAAGAACAGCACCTAATATTTACGATATTTTTATCGCTTTTTTTGGCGGACTTGTTGGAGTTATAGCCATCACAAGAGTAGAAAAAGGAAATCCTATTCCAGGAGTTGCCATTGCTACGGCTTTAATGCCTCCTCTGTGCACAGCGGGTTATGGCTTAGCTTTGGGGAATTTTAAATTCTTTTTTGGCGCCATGTATTTGTACACTATTAATTGCGTTTTTATTTGTATTGCAACGTTTATTATTGTCAAATATTTAAAATATCCAATTGTTAAACAAACTAATTTAAAGAACGAAAAGAGAGTGAAGTATATGATTTCATTTTTGACACTGGCTTTGATTGTGCCGAGTATCTTTTTTGCGTATCAGCTTTTCCAAGAAAAAAAATACAAACAAAAAGTAGAACAATTTTTAAAAGTAGAGTTTGTAGATAAAGGATTTACAGTTCTGTATAAAAAAACGCAGTTTACTTCAAACCCCAAAAAAATAGATATTGCTTTTTTAAGAAAGAGACTTGATAAGCGTGAAATAAAAGAACTTAACGCAAAATTGAAAACGTATGAATTAAACAATACCGTATTAAATATTATTCAAGATACGACCGACTTAAAGCAGGATATTTTGAATGAAATTACTTTTAACAATAAAACGATGAGTGAGAAAGATTTGATTATTGCCAAGCTGCAAAGTCAAATAACTTCTTTGAAATTTGATAATACTGCTATTTTGAATGAAACTAGAATACTGTTTCCTGATATTGAAAATATAGCCATTGCAAATCATGTATTTGATGAAAATCAGACAACCAAAAAAGTGATAACGGTAGTGCTTTATGAAAGTAAAAAAGATGTAAATGCTGCCGAAAAACAAAAGCTGACAGCATGGTTAAAGAATAAATTCAAGACTGATGTTGTAGAAATTTATAAAAGGCAATAATGTTTTTTTTATTGTAATTAAAATAAATCACCACTGATTCAACTGTTTTTATAATTTGAGTCAGTGGTGATTTTGTAAGACTTTTGTTTTTTTATAATTTAGGGCTTTTAATCTACAGCGTTTCAGTTTTCGGGACTAATTTTGGATTTGTATAATATTTTTTTCTAAACCAAAAAGCGACATTCACCAATGCAATTAATGCCGGGACTTCCACCAATGGCCCAATTACTCCTGCAAATGCTTGTCCGCTGTTGATTCCGAAAACGCCGATTGCAACTGCAATAGCCAATTCAAAATTGTTTCCGGTTGCCGTAAAAGCAATTGCAGTAGATTTAGAATAATCAGCACCAAAATACTTCCCGAGGAAAAAACTGACCACAAACATCAGGGTGAAATAAATGACCAAAGGGATTGCTATACGAACTACATCTAATGGGATTTGCACAATTAATGCTCCCTTCAGGCTAAACATTAAAACGATGGTAAATAATAAGGCCACTAAAGTAATTGGAGAAATAAAAGGAACATACTTGTTTTGAAACCAAGCTTCTCCTTTGAGTTTTATAAGGCCATAACGGCTTATTATTCCCAATGCAAAAGGAATCCCTAAATAAATCCCTACACTTTCTGCAATTTGACCAATACCAATAGTTACATTAAAACCGGTATAGCCAAAATATGGAGGCAAGATGGTTATGAATAAATACGCGTATACACTGTAAAGTAAGACTTGAAAAATACTATTTAAAGCGATTAATCCTGCGGCATATTCTCTGTTGCCATCAGCCAGATCGTTCCAAACCACTACCATTGCGATGCATCGTGCCAGCCCAATCAAAATTACTCCAATCATGTATTCCGGATAACCGTTCAGGAAAAGTAAAGCTAACGAAAACATTAAGATTGGTCCTACCACCCAATTGAGCAACAGGGAGGCACCTAATACTTTGGTGTTTTGGAACACTTCACCCATTTTACTATAATTTACTTTTGCTAATGGTGGATACATCATTAAGATTAATCCAATGGCGAGCGGAATATTTGTGGTTCCGCTGGAAAAAGAATTGATGAAACTCCCACTGGAAGGGACGAGATTGCCAACAGCAACGCCAATTGCCATTGCCAGGAATATCCAAAGCGTTAAAAACCGATCGAGGAAACCTAATTTTTTTCTTTCTGCCGCAGGGGCGCAAGTAGTTGCTGACATATTTATAATTTTATTTGGGAGAATATAAAACACATTTCGGTTGCAATTTGCAAACTGCGTTCCAGATATTTTTCGGCTTGTTGTGGTGTATTGTCAAATGCTTTTGGATCTTCAAAAGTAATTGGAATGCGCTTCTCGGCACCAGGGATAAAAGGGCAACCTCCATCTGCTTGCGAACACGTCATAATTGCTGCAAATTCACTTTTTGGATTAAAATCATCATCATACGTTTTGGAAAAACCAATAATTGGATGTTCATTTTCTCCATATTTTATGGCATAAATTGGGTTAGTTCCTGCTGCTATGGTTTTGATTTTAAAACCAGATTGTTCCAATGTTTTTGCTGCCATAGGAAACAAAGCGGTTGCCTCGGTACCACCAGAATAGCAAAATACATTTTTAATATTGAAATGTGCGGCTGCGGTTTGTGCCCAAACTTGTGCCAAATGGCTTCTTCTGGAATTGTGTGTACAAATCAAGTTCAGTCTAACTTCCTGTAAACTATTAACTTTATTTTGGATATAGTCAATAAGCGGTTGCAAAACTATTTTACGTTCCTTTGAAATACTTTCAAAATCAAAATGATTAATTATTTCTTCGATTGCTGGAAATGTGATTGTTTTAGGAGTTGTCATTTACGGTAAAATATTAAACATTAGCAACAGCCACCACCAGGTGTACAGCTATTAGTTTGGTTTGAAATTTCAGATAAGTTTATTTTTTGTTTTTCGGCAGGAATTCCACATTGGTCTTGTGCCAAACAAGCTGTTTGTTTGTTCAAAAGAGTAAATGATGTTCCATTGAAACCCAAGTCGTATTTACCAATTGTTTCTGCTTGATATTCTACTTCAATTACGTAATCTTCGATTCCTAATACTTTTTCTGAAAGGGCGATAATGTTTAAAAGTTTTTGTGGTTTTAAGCGGTGTTCAAAATCATTGGCATCCCATAATTGTAAGTTAACAACGGTTTCATTTCGAACTTTTCCTCCGCAGTCAATGAAATTTTTGGTAATTAAACCTACTTCAGTAACATGAAAATGTTCTGGAACATAAGTGCCGTTTGGTAATACAAAAGCAACGTTTTCTATCGTGCTCAACTCTTTTTTAATTTCTGATAATTTCATGATTTATGCAGTTTAAAAATTAACAACATTGATTTTTCTTGTTTTCTAAATAGGTATTGATCTGCTCAAAAAAGACTTTTATTTTATTAAAACCTTCTTCGTTAAGACAATAACATATCGCATTTCCTTCAAAATTGCCTTTTATGAGTCCGGCGTTTTTTAGTTCCTTTAAGTGTTGCGAAACGGTAGGTTGGGCAAGAGGTAGTTCGTTTACTATATCGCCACACATACAGCTGTTTACTTTGATGAGGTGTTCTATTATGGCAATTCGGGCAGGATGACCTATAGCTTTAGCCAAAGTTGCTAATTCGTTTTGCTCGTCTGTAAAATGTTCGGTTTTAGTAATTCCCATCGTTATATATTTATATTGCAATATTACGATACAGATAAATAAAAACCAAATATTAGAAGAGTATTTTTGTTTAAATTGATCAACTGGCAATTTGGGTAACTGCAGGCAATAGTTCCCAGGTATTTTAAAGTTGATGCTTGCTGATAAAATGATTCACAACTAAAATTATTAGGCAATAGAATTCTATGGACAGTAGAATCCAAGGTTTTTTTCAAAAAAAAAGGTTTTTAATTTTTGCAAATGATTCTACTTACATCCATTTAGATAAAAAATCAATCAATTCTTCCCTTAAATCTTTAAATAATTTTTCAAAAACAGTGATGCTTTCTCGATGTTTTTTATGGTCTGAAAATTCTGCATTGTCAATTGTATTCGGATTTTTTTGTGCGACAGACTCAAGATATGATTCGTGACTTTTAATATCGTGATTTAGAATATCTATCTGTTCCTTTTGAATAATCAGTTGATTTTGAAAATGATCTACTAAAGAGCGTGATTCGGTAGAAGTATTCTTTTCTGCGACCTCCGTAATACGATCAGCCATAATTTTAAGTTCGTCTTTATAAAATAAAAGTTTGTTTAACCACGTTTTGTGTTCTTCGTGCAGCTGATAAATTGTTTTTTTAGTTTCCATTTTCTGTCTATTTTATTAATTTTAGATTAATTAAACTTGGTTGGCTTTTTATTTTAGTAGAAATTGCAATATAATAACCATAGTTTATTACAAGATATCAAAGCTCAAATAAACCTTTTGGAATAGCGTGAAATCCTACTGATTTTACTTTGTTTTCAATAGCGCTGATAGATACTATTTTTGAAGTATGAATAGTGAACTCTCTTGGAAAAATTTCAGTATTCAACAGCACTTCTCTTATTCCGTCTAATTCTAATACTTTAGTTTTAATTTCCATTAAATCAATAGCTGTTAAAGCATTTGTTCCAAATATTTTACCATGTTTCCCAGGGATTACAGTATCGTCTAGTATGTTCATGTTTTTAGTTTTTAAAATTAGTAGGTAAGTGATAGAATATAGAATAGTTTAATTGTTAGTTAAGTAGTTTAAAATTAGTCATTTATATCGAATAATTTATAAGATTTAGGTTGGTTTTGTTTAAAAATGTTTACCTTAGTATATTGAATATCAATTAAATAAGTGTAAGATGAATAATAGAAACGATAAATTGAACTTTGACAAAAGAAAACCGGGTAAGAAAGATAAAAGTTTAGTCCCAGATTCTCTTTTATATCCTCCAAGTGAAGATATTTATAACCAATTCCATAAAGAAATGGAAATAGATCCAGAAGATGTTTCTAAAAAAAAGTCGCCGGTTGAAATAAATAATATCCGAAAATTGAATGAGAAAAATTTTGAAGAGGATGTTTCTGGCGGTGATTTAGACATTCCGGGCTCAGAATTAGATGATGAAATGGAAAACTCAGGAAATGAAGATGAAGAAAATAACCATTATAGTATAGGTGGTGACAATCATAGTAATTTAGAGGAGAATTCAGGAGATAAATTTAGGTAGTGGATTTGTCGTAAATGTTAATCTAATCAATCATGTCTTTGAGTAAATACAATCAAAAACGTAATTTTAATACCACTATAGAACCCAAAGGAAAAATGAAGCAATCGTCGCCTCAATTGATTTTCGTTGTACAAAAACATGCGGCTTCTCATTTGCATTATGATTTTCGTTTGGAGGTTGATGGTGTGTTAAAAAGTTGGGCAATACCCAAAGGGCCATCCATGAATCCGGCCGACAAAAGATTGGCCATTATGGTAGAAGACCATCCTTATAGTTATAAAGATTTTGAAGGCACTATTCCAGAAGGAAATTACGGCGCAGGAAATGTTATCGTTTGGGATAACGGAACGTATACTTTAGTCGATGAAGATGGATTAGATAAAGTTGAAAATAAATTACAATCTGATTTGCAAAAAGGGCGTCTTAGTTTTATTATGAACGGGAAAAAATTAAAAGGTGAATTTGTATTAGTAAAACTAAAAACCAAAAAGGAAAACACGTGGCTTTTGATAAAGTCAAAAGATCAGTATGCAAATGATCAAGATGTTTTGATGCATGACAAATCCATACTTTCTAATATGACATTAGAAAGTATGGAAACCCTAAAAAAATAATTATCATTAGAGCGTTTCGCCACATAAAAAGAGAGTCAATTAATCTAGGGATTAGTTGACTCTCTTTATATGTGGCGTCGGGCTATTCGCTACAAGTCCTCGTCGCGCCAAAAAAAGGCTGG
>NZ_JBLVPK010000012.1:0-28328 GCF_048286535.1 Flavobacterium glucosi
TCTGCGTTCACAAACCAGAACTTGGAATGTAACTGATGCCTGTGGCAACGCAGCAGCACCGGTTTCCCGTACAGCAACCTGGACAGTGGATATAACATTACCAGTGATCATGGCTACTGGAACTCCAACCAACGGCACCTTGGGCTGTAATCCAACAGCAGCAGCTATTACTGCCGCGCTAGGAACAGCCACCGCCACGGATAATTGTGGTTCAGTAAGTCCAACATTCACCGATGCAACAGTGGTAATCATCGGTTGTCTACGTTCACAAACCAGAACCTGGAATGTAACTGATGCCTGTGGTAACGCAGCAGCACCGGTTTCCCGTACAGCAACCTGGACAGTGGATATAACATTACCAGTGATCATGGCTACCGGAACTCCAACCAACGGCACCTTGGGTTGTAACCCAACAGCAGACGCAATTACTGCAGCGCTAGGAACAGCCACCGCCACGGATAATTGTGGTTCAGTAAGCCCAACATTCACCGATGCAACAGTGGTAATCACTGGTTGTCTACGTTCACAAACCAGAACCTGGAATGTAACTGATGCCTGTGGCAACGCAGCAGCACCGGTTTCCCGTACAGCAACATGGACAGTGGATACAGAAAAACCTGTTATCACAGTTACAGGAACACCTGCCAACTGTACATTAGCTTGTAACCCAACAGCAGCACTGATAACTGCAGCGCTTGGAACAGCCACCGCCACCGATAATTGTGGTGTGGTAACTCCGACATTCACAGATGGAGCTGTCGTTAGTAACGGTTGTTCACGTTCACAAACCAGAACCTGGAATGTAACTGATGCCTGTGGCAACGCAGCGACAGCAGTTTCCCGTACAGCGACCTGGACAGTGGATACAGAAAAACCTGTTATCACAGTAACAGGAACACCTGCCAACTGTACATTAGCTTGTAACCCAACAGCAGCAGCTATTACTGCAGCGCTAGGAACAGCCACCGCCACGGATAATTGTGGTTCAGTAAGTCCAACATTCACCGATGCAACAGTGGTAATCACCGGTTGTCTACGTTCACAAACCAGAACCTGGAATGTAACTGATGCCTGTGGCAACGCAGCAGCACCGGTTTCCCGTACAGCAACTTGGACAGTGGATGTTACACCGCCGACTCTTACTTGTCCAGCTGGTCAAACAGTTGAATGTGGTGCAATACCAGTCTTTGGTACTCCAACAGTAAGCGATGGTTGCGGTCCAAATGCAATTATTAATGATTTGGGTATAACTACGACAAATAATGCAGATGGTTCAGTGACTCATACAAAAACTTGGACTGCTACAGATGCCTGTGGTAATACATCGGTTTCATGTAGCCAAAGTATAATAGTACCGGCATGTAATGAAGGTTGTACTTTAGGATATTGGAAAAACCATACTGATAGATGGTGTTCAACTTATTCGCCTTCAATGTTGTTTGGCAGCGTGTTTGTAAATGCACCGTCTAATCTTGCTAATTTAACTTTATTGCAAGCCCTTAATTTAGGAGGTGGAGGTATTTATAATTTAGCTCGTCAGGGTGTCGCCGCCTTATTGAATGCTTGTAGTAATGAAGTTGATTATCCAGCGCCTTATTTAAACAATCCTCAATCAGTAATAAATGCTGTTAATGCAGCGTATTTATCTGGAGGAAGCGCACCTGGAACATTAGCAACTCAATTGGATAATCTTAATAATTCAGGATGTCCTTTAGGAGGAACTTCTGCTACAAAAAAAGAAGTAGATGGCTTGGGTGATAAAGCAGGTTTTGATGCGTATCCAGTTCCTTTCAAAGACCAACTTACCATTAGATATAATTTTGATTACGTATCTGATGTAAAAATCGATGTACTTAATTCACAAGGTGTTTCGGTACTTTCAAAAATGGACAGTAATAGTTATTTGAACAAAGAAGTTACACTAAATCTTAATTCTCATGTAGATAGATCAGAAGTGTATATTGTGAAAGTAACTACCAACAGAGGAAGTAGTGTGAAAAAAGTAATTTCTTCAAAATAGGTTGTTAATAATCATCTAATCCTAAAAAATGAAGCGGATTAGAATATAAAATTAAACCTCGAAAGTTCTGCTTTCGAGGTTTTTTTACTTTTTTATGTTCCGTCCTGAAATAGCGATACACAAAAAACATATTATCATAAAAAAAATATTTATTATACGATAAAAAGTGTAGCAGACTATTGAGGGCACTGAAAAAGTATTTTAAGTATTAATTTTTAATAAAAAGGAGTAGAAAACTTTGTTTTTTACTCCTTTTTTGTACGTTTAAACTACAATTATAGGGTGTTTTAAGTCATAAATAGTGTGATTTAATCACTCTATAAAAATGTTTTCAAACAGGAGGTACTTTTTTAGTATCCTCAGACTATTTCTCACTTATTTCTGGTGTTTAAACACAGGTTTTTTAGAGCTTTTTTTGGACGAATGCGTTTGCTAAAAAGCTATTTTTTATATCACACTATTCCTTTTAGTGTTCGGTCAGGCTTCGCTTTATAGTCAAGCGGTCTCGGGAGTTGCGGTTAAAGCTAACTTTAGGACAGATGCCGATGTGTATGCTTATCGCTTACAGTTTGGCGGATTGACTACCGCTCATACGAACGACTGGTTTTTGAATGGCGATTTATGGCTTGGTACAGGAGAAAATATTATCAGACAAGATTTTGTACAGTATCTTATAGATAAAATTGTAAACCCAATCAATGAAAAAATAAACATCTATTTTTTGCCACGTCCCGAGGCTTGGGGTCACTAATTTGCGCGAATTTTTTTAATTTCTAAATAAAATTCGTGTGATACTACTTCATCTTTGAAAATACGGGTTTAATTTTTATACCAAATCGTGACCGATGCCATTAAGTTTAAGTGGTTTTAATTGCCACTTCGAGGCTTAATTTTTTCACAAAAAAAAAGCAATATAAAATGAAATTGAAACTGTCAGGCTGAGCGCAGTTGAAACCCCACTTAGTAAAAAACGGCATTGTATCGAGAAGCTTTTATTATAAAAAATTCTCGATACTAAGTAGAAATTTTCTGCCGTAAACTCCTATTATCCCGAAGTGTCGGGACGAACTAGAGAGTGCTTAACTTAATGACATTGAAGCTACTGGATGTTGTCTCTTTTGACGAAACATCTCGAGTTATTTTGTATGGCCGGCAATAGGAGCGGGGCAGTAGATATGGGGAGCATGATTAATCCGGAATCTAAGGAAAGAGTTACTAAATTAATGGAACCTGTTTTTGGAATTGAGGGAGTGTCACAGGAAGTGTATGCCTCGAATGCGGTTTTAAATAGGGTTAATGAAATAAAAAGTAACAAACGGGAATTGATTATAGATTGTGGTGTGGATGATTTTTTGGTTGAATCCAATCGGGAATTACACAGAAGACTCGTTTAGAATACAGTTTCTCCTGATTATACGGAACGTCCAGATGCACATACTTGGGAATATTGGGAAAATGTGTTGCCTTCTCATGTGTTATTTTTTAGCAAAATTTTAAGAAACAATACTGTTGTTGTTAAGTAGGAATTAGAATTCAATCATATTTTTTAATACAAAAGACCTTTCAGTAATGAAAGGGTTTTTTTTTGTCATTTTTTAAATCGCTATATTGTTTTTAAGAATAAAAAGTAATGTTTTAAATGCTTCAATAAGTTTTAGAACCCCAGAAATCGGCTTTTTTTTAATACTAGGAGACTAGTGAATTTTCAATTAATAGGTTCTCAAAAAAACGATAAGAATAATTCACATGTTAACGGATATTACTTTTTTTTAACATAGTTTTTTTTATTAACAAAAATTAAATAATAAAACACTTAATTAATTGATTATCAGTAAGTTAACTAGTAATTTTGTATTAATATTTTATAGCTGTAAACCATTTCTTAGCGAATAGTGCCACTTGTCGGAAATAATAGAATGTTGTCTTGTTTTGGGGTCTTTTTTTTTCTTTTTTTGATGTTATAGCTAACTTTGATTGGATAAAAATTAATTATTTAAGTCTTTTTTTAATGTAACTATTTGTTTTATAGTGGTTATTTATTACTTGTGATAAAATGGACTTTTTTAGATGGAGCACTTCATAAAATTGTTTTTTGAAGTTGTTTCATTTAATGCAAGTTTTTATTTGGACTTAGAAATATTTTGTTAAACCTGTTCTTAATTTCAATACAGATTTTTTTAGATTAAAGTTTAAAGATTGCTTTATAAAGCAATTGTCTGGTAGATAAAAGAATTTAGTTATTGTTCCAAACAATAAAAATTTTTTGAATGATGGATTACTTCATAAATATGTTTGTGAAGGTTGATTTGTATCTCAGTAATTTTTAATGCTCCAGTTTATAACTTACTATTTTTAATTTATGGTATTAAACTACACTCTATGAAATAGGACTTTTTCAATTCTTCGAAAACCCCACTTCTACATGCGCTTTCTTATTAATAATATGGTCTTAAAACCAAATTATTATGAAAAAATTTATATTCTATACGATAAAAAGTGTTCAAGAATACTGGCACACTTTTACCTGGCGCTTTAACGCAGGTTTTTCAAAATTTAATTCTAGAACTCCTCTTGGTCAGCTGTCAAAGCCATGGCTCAATTGTTGGGATCAATCGCTTGCTTCAATTTTTATATTAGGAGTAATTCTTATGACGGGTTACACAGGTAATGCACAGAATATTCAAGGAGTAGTGCCTGTATCAACTCCAAAATTAGGGTCTGGAGTGGACGGCGATGCCTTTGCTCACGAACCTATTGGTACTATTTATGAGGGTGTAGGCGACTTGTTTGACAAGTTGGATCCGACCATTGCAGGTCATGGGTTGATTAACCCATTTACCGGTCAAGTATTTTACAAACCCACCATCCCTGCTACTGTTCCGGTTAGTTATTTTCTGCAAGATCCTTATTTAAATGATCCAACCACATTTACTTCCTCCAATAAAATAAATGATAACCCAAACACCTATACTTGGGGAGCAGGATCTTCACCTGATAAAAATGAAATCCAAAATACTGGTGTTCATTTTAGCTACGGTGATCCAGAAGTAATAGGAGGAGTAAGTATTGATGGTCAGACATTTGTTGCCGGTACGAGTGGACCTGGAGTTGTTACGGATTTATGGGCTCTTTTTGCAGGTGACCGTCAGGTGACCAATGGTAGCAGTTACATAGATTTCGAGTTTTTACAGGCTCCCTTATCGATTACTGGCGCAACCTTTGGTGCCGTTGATCCCCTAACTGGTATTGCACAAATTACAGGGGGTAGTGGCGGATTTACAACTTTAGGAACCCAAGGTGGACGTACAGTTGGTGATATATTGCTCACTGTAGAATTTGTTCAGGGAGGTGGTGATGCTACAGTCGTGATTCGAATATGGACGGAAATAACACCTGGTGTCTATCAATACGTAGTTCATCCCAACTCTGAATTTTTTGGCGAAATTTATTTAACAAATAACTTTTCGACTACCACAGTACCCTTTGATACCTATGGAACCTTTCCGGGTGTTTATACTCCCAATCAATATGCTGAGGGTGCTATCAACCTTACACAAGTGTTCGCAACAGCGAATAGTAATCCATGTTTTACACTAAGTACGCTGTTTATTAGAACACGATCTTCAGGAAATTCAACGCAATCTGAATTAAAAGATTTTCCGGGAGCTCCCATTCAGTTGAATTTAAATTTTATTCCAATTGCCAATGCTGGTGTTGATAAAGTGTTAACCTGTACAACAACTTCCATTGCCTTAAGCGGAAGTTCAACCACATTAGGAGCAACATTCTCTTGGGTTGCTTCTAATGGAGGTAACATCGTTTCTGGAGCAAATACAGCCACACCAATTGTTAATGCAGCAGGTACGTATACCTTGACCGTTACTAGTCCAGCCAGTACTTTATGTACCGCTACCGATGTAGCCTTGGTAACGTTAAACAATACGCCACCAAATGGCAATGCAGGAGAAGACAAAGTGTTGAATTGTACTACTACTTCAATTGCCTTGAGTGGTTCCTCTACAACAGCAGGAGTAACTTATTCTTGGGTTGCCAGTAATGGCGGAAACATTGTTTCCGGGGCTACAACAGCCACACCCACTGTCAATGCAGCAGGTACGTATACTTTAACCGTTACTGATCTAATTAATGGTTGTACTGCTACTGATATCGCTTTGGTAACGTTAAACAATACTGCACCAAATGCAAATGCAGGAGTCGATAAAGTGTTGACATGTACCGTTACTTCAATTGCCTTGAGTGGTTCCTCTACAACAGCAGGAGTAACTTATTCTTGGGTTGCCAGCAATGGCGGAAACATTGTTTCCGGAGCTACAACAGCCACACCGACTGTCAATGCAGCAGGTACGTATACTTTAACCGTTACTGATCTAATTAATGGTTGTACTGCTACTGATATCGCTCTAGTAACATTAAACAATACGCCACCAAATGTAAATGCAGGTGCCGATAAAGTATTGACTTGTACGATAACTTCAATTGCCTTGAGCGGTTCCTCTACAACATTAGGAGTAACTTATTCTTGGGTTGCCAGTAATGGCGGAAACATTGTTTCCGGAGCCACCTCAGCAACACCAACAGTAAATGCAGCCGGTACGTATACGTTAACTGTTACTGATCCAATTAATGGTTGTATTGCTACTGATGTCGCTTTAGTAACATTAAATAATACTACACCAAATGCAAATGCAGGAGCCGATAAAGTGTTGACTTGTACGGTTACTTCAATTGCTTTAAGTGGTTCGTCTACAACAACAGGCGCTACTTTCTCTTGGGTTGCCAGCAATGGCGGAAACATTGTTTCCGGGGCTACAACAGCCACACCAACTGTCAATGCAGCAGGTACGTATACTTTAACCGTTACTGATCTAATTAATGGTTGTACTGCTACTGATATCGCTTTAGTAACATTAAACAATACGCCACCAAATGCAAATGCAGGAGCGGACAAAGTATTGACTTGTACGATAACTTCAATTGTCTTGAGCGGTTCCTCTACAACAGCGGGAGTAACTTATTCTTGGATTGCCAGCAATGGCGGAAACATTGTTTCCGGAGCTGCCTCAGCAACACCAACAGTAAATGCAGCGGGTACGTATACGTTAACTGTTACTAATCCAGTAAATGGATGTACTGCTACCGATGTAGCCTTAGTAACGCTTGATGCTAATACACCAAATGTAAACGCAGGAGCCGATAAAGTGTTGACTTGTACGGTTACTTCAATTGCTTTAAGTGGTTCGTCTACAACAACAGGAGTAACTTATTCTTGGGTTGCCAGCAATGGCGGAAACATTGTTTCCGGGGCTACAACAGCCACACCAACTGTGAATGCAGCAGGTACGTATACCTTAACCGTTACTGATCCAATCAATGGATGTACAGCTACCGATGTAGCTTTGGTAACGTTAAACAATACGGCACCAAATGCAAATGCGGGAGCCGATAAAGTGTTGACTTGTACCATTACTTCAATCGCTTTGAGTGGTGCATCTACAACAGTAGGAGCTACTTTCTCTTGGGTTGCCAGTAATGGCGGAAACATTGTTTCCGGGGCTACAACAGCCACACCCACTGTCAATGCAGCAGGTACGTATACTTTAACCGTTACTGATCTAATTAATGGTTGTACTGCTACTGATATCGCTTTGGTAACGTTAAACAATACTGCACCAAATGCAAATGCAGGAGCCGATAAAGTGTTGACTTGTACGGTTACTTCAATCGCTTTGAGTGGTTCGTCTACAACAACAGGCGCTACTTTCTCTTGGGTTGCCAGCAATGGCGGAAACATTGTTTCCGGGGCTACAACAGCCACACCAACTGTCAATGCAGCAGGTACGTATACTTTAACCGTTACTGATCTAATTAATGGTTGTACTGCTACTGATATCGCTCTAGTAACATTAAACAATACGCCACCAAATGTAAATGCAGGTGCCGATAAAGTATTGACTTGTACGATAACTTCAATTGCCTTGAGCGGTTCCTCTACAACATTAGGAGTAACTTATTCTTGGGTTGCCAGCAATGGCGGAAACATCGTTTCCGGAGCAACAACAGCTACACCTACAGTAAATGCAGCGGGTACGTATACGTTAACTGTTACTAATCCAGTAAATGGATGTACTGCTACCGATGTAGCCTTAGTAACGCTTGATGCTAATACACCAAATGTAAACGCAGGAGCCGATAAAGTGTTGACTTGTACGGTTACTTCAATTGCTTTAAGTGGTTCGTCTACAACAGCAGGAGTAACTTATTCTTGGGTTGCCAGTAATGGCGGAAACATTGTTTCTGGAGCTACAACAGCGACACCAACTGTGAATGCAGCAGGTACGTATACGTTAACCGTTACTAATCCAGCTAATGGATGTACTGCTACTGATATAGCTTTGGTAACGTTAAACAATACGGCACCAAATGTAAATGCGGGAGTCGATAAAGTGTTGACTTGTACCGTTACTTCAATTGCCTTGAGTGGTTCCTCTACAACAGTAGGAGTAACTTATTCTTGGGTTGCCAGTAATGGCGGAAACATTGTTTCTGGAGCTACAACAGCGACACCAACTGTAAATGCAGCGGGCACGTATACTTTAACTGTTACTGATCCAATCAATGGATGTACTGCTACTGATATCGCTTTGGTAACATTAAACAATACACCTCCAAATGCAAATGCAGGAGCCGATGTTCTGATATTATGTGGTGAAATTACCGTACTGTTTTCAGGATCTTCTACAACAGCAGGAGTAACTTATTCTTGGGTTGCCAGTAATGGTGGAAGCATCGTTTCTGGAGCAGATACTGCTACACCAACCGTAAATGCAGCGGGTACGTATACCTTAACCGTTACTAATCCAATCAATGGATGTACCGCTACTGATGTAGTTCTGGTTACTAATCAAATTTGTATCGTTGAAGGTTGTACGTTAGGATACTGGAAAAACCATACTGACAGATGGTGTTCAAACTATACTCCTTCCATGTTGTTCGGAGATGTGTTTGTAAATGCACCTTCTAATCTTGCTAATTTGACTCTATTGCAAGCACTGAATTTAGGTGGTGGAGGTATTTTTAATTTAGCTCGTCAAGGAGTAGCTGCTTTATTGAATGCTTGTAGTGAGGAGGTTGATTATCCAGCACCATATTCTGATAGTCCACAATCGGTAATAGATGCCGTTAATGCGGCCTATTCAGCTGGAGGAACCGCACCTGGAAAATTAGCAACTCAATTGGATATTCTTAATAATTCAGGATGTCCATTAGGAGGAACTTCTGCAACAAAAGGAGGAGATGGTTTGGGAGATAAAGCAAGTTTTGATGCGTATCCAGTTCCTTTCAAAGATCAGCTTACCATTAGATACAATTTTGATTATGTATCTGATGTAAAAATCGATGTACTTAATTCACAAGGTGTTTCAGTATTTTCAAAAATGGATAGTAATAGTTATTTAAACAAAGAAGTTACACTAAATCTTAATTCTTTTGTAGATAGATCAGAAGTGTATGTTGTAAAACTAACTACCAACCAAGGAAGTAGTGTGAAAAAAGTAATTTCTTCAAAACAGTAAATTTTAAATAATCATCTGGTCCAAAAATAAAACGGATTAGAGTCTAAAATTAAACCTCGAAAGCTTTTGCTTTCGAGGTTTATTTATCCCTTGTTTTAAAATTGATTTTTAGATTGTTTTGTAAAGCCCCTTCGTTGGTAAATAAAAAGAATTTAGATATTGTTTCTCGCAATAAAATATTCTTTTGATGGAGGAGTTCTTCAATTTTTTTGAAGGTGTTTTTTAACACGGGAGGTTTATCGCATAAATCGAAAAATTTTCTATTTTTTCTTTTTTTAATTTATTAATTTAAAATTAAGGTTTTTAAGTTTCTTTTAAAGCCCCGATTTGGTTAATTAAAGGTAGTTTATTCCCCCAAAATAAAATATTCTTTTGATGATGGCGTACTTCATAAATGAGTTTGTGAGGGTGTTTTGTTTATATAATTTTTTTATCCCAAGTCTACTGGTTTCCTATTTTTTAACAATTATGGAGTAAAACTACAATATCATGAAAAATAATACACTTCAGCAGTTTTTCGAAGCATTATCAAGCAAAAATATATTTTGCTTTTCACCGAAAAACAAAATTTCATCACTAGTCTTTTCAACGCTTAATAAATCAGATTTTAATCCAAAACCTCTAAATAATACTTATGTCAAATGTCTTGTTCATGAAAGCGTATTAAAATTATTTGGGGAGAGCACTTTTTTTCTTTTAGAAATGTATTTGTATTTTTAATAGTTAGTTACTTAAGCTCTTCTACTGCATTTGCACAAGTTAATCTTCCCGATTCAAGGAGATGTACTTCCAAAGATTTACAATTAGTTGAAGCAAGGTTGACAGGCGGAGATCCCTGTAATTCATGTGTAGCCAATGCTACAGTAACCAGAACATTGACATTATCCATTAACAATACCACAGGATCAAACAGAACCTCCTTTGCTTTCTGGGGAACTTTAGAGCGATATAATGGTACGACTCTTGCTTCTTCTGAGCCAATAAGTGGATGTAATAGTACTCCTGTTCCGCCTAATGTATCTGCGCTTCCTCCGAATACAATAACGTCTTTGAATTTTGGAAATGTCACCTATACATGTGGACAAAGATTGATTATTACTAATTTGTTTTTGGCGTGGACTTCAGCTGCTGATAATGCATCATGTCCATTGGAGCCGAGTAAAATTGCTCCAAAATGCGGGACCTTACCTTTCATAGAAATTAATGCTGGTGTTAATGGGACTGTAACGGCAATCAGTGCAACTTGTACTGCAGGAGGTTCTATTACTGTAGCTCCATTTGGTGGTTTACCACCTTATAGTGTCAAATTAGGAGATGGTGCTCCAGTTTCAGTTGTTGCTGGTGCTACAACAACTTTTAGCAGTCTTGCAGCCGGTAATTATAGTGTTACTATAACAGATTCTACCATTCCTAATAACTGTAGCATAGTTATCCCTAAAACTGTTGGAGGACCTACTGCAATACCTGCACCAGCAGCTACAGTAACGCAGCCGACCTGCAGTATTGATTCCGGAACTGTTACCGTAACATCGCCAACAGCTGGTCTCACTTATACACTTAAGCAGGGCGGGGTTATACTATATACAGCTAACTCTAGTGGAGTGTTCAGTCCAGTAGCCTCAGGGACATATCAATTTTTTGCTTCTCTTGGCTCCTGTAGTACACAAGGTGACGATGTAATTGTGAATCCACAACCTGGAACACCAGATGCACCACAATTAAAAATAATCCAGCCAATAGCATCACTTTGCGCAACAACAACAACTGGAAGTATCGAGGTGTGTAATCCTATTATTGGATACACTTATAAATTAAATGGTGCTAATCCAGGTATTACGGCTGTGGCAAATGTGCCAGTTGTATTTAGCAATCTTGTGGCAGGTTCTAATCCAAGTATTACTGCTACCAGCCCGGCTAACTGTACTTCAAATCCAGCTAGTTGCAGCAGTGCGACCACTACTTGTTCATCTCCAGCACGAGCCGCTAAAACTACAGAAGCCGTTTCGCCGATAGAAGCAAAAACTGAAGCCGCAGGTTTTACTACGTATCCTGTTCCTTTCAAAGACCAGCTTACTATTAAATACAATTTTGACTATATATCAGATGTGAAAATCGAGGTATTTGATTCACAAGGTGTTTCGGTGTTGTCTAAAACGGACACTAATAGTTATATGAATAAAGAAGTTACACTTGATCTTAAATTAAATAGAGGAAGCGACCAAGTGTATGTTGTAAAAGTGACTACCAATCGAGGAAGCAGTATTAAAAAAGTAATTTCTTCCAGATAGTTTTAAAACTAATTTTAACTAAAAAGCATCTGTTTTAGCAGATGCTTTTTTATGCTTTATAAATCTATTATTTTATCCAATTTCAAATACCCAATATGCATTTTCTCTTCTTTTAGGGGAGTCTCAAATTTTGGGAATTTTAAGAAATATTTTTCTTTAAACGGGTTGTTCAGCATATCAAAATATCGATGAGAAGTTGTCCTTTGGCTTAAAGCCAAAAAACTTTTGTAGGTGGAATAAAATCTTTTAAAGAATACTAATTCCAAAAAATAGTATGTTGCCTCTTAAACCAGCCTTGTGCCATACAGCCTAGCATTAGCATATATAATTTAATTTTTTTTTCGTTTTTTAAAAGTGCATTATTTTTAAAAATAAACTTTGGCACAATTAATGAATAGAGTTTTGAAGTATAACTTAATAAACCTAAAAGAATGAAAAAAATTACCTTATTTTTAGTTTTCATCGGGATGATGACACTACAAAGTTGCGAAGTAAACGATACTGTGGATAATGATACGATTAGTGAAGTGTTTGAAGTTACAACTTCATTTAATTCCAATAATAACTACAGTAGATTGGTTGCTTTTGATCCGCCAATTTATTCTTCGGATGTAGTTTTAGTGTATCATTTGTACGATACGGTAAATGGTGAAGATATTTGGAAGTTAATGCCTCAAACGTATTATTTTAGTGATGGTGGAGAGTTAGATTTCAATTTTGATTACACCAGATATAATGTTAATATTTTTCTTTCGGCTAATTTTAACCTTACTACATTGCCATCAAGTTGGACACAAGACCAAACTTTTAGAATTGCCATTATACCAGCTAATTTTGCAACTACAGTCAATAAAAACAATATAGACGCAGTCATGTCAGCATTAAGCGTTAATAAAAGTGAGATTAAAAAAATTGATTTGTAAAGTATACTTTTCATAAAAAAAGGAAATCGTGAGATTTCCTTTTTTTTATGCGTTTTGTTTTTTTGAATTATTTAGACGAATTCTTTACTGCTTTTTCTTAAGGAGACTACAATACCAATGATAAGCGATAAAGCAATAAAAGCGAGAGAACCCCATTCTGGAATTTCAATAAAATCATGAAGCAGCATTTTTAATCCTACAAAACTCAAAATAGCAATAAGGCTGTATTCCAGATAGCTGAATTTTGCCAGAATATTGGCGAGAAAAAAATACATAGATCGCAATCCTAAAATAGCAAAAATATTAGAACTAAAAACTAAAAAAGGATCATTTGTTATTGCTAAAATTGCTGGAACGCTGTCAATAGCAAAAACGACATCCATTACTTCAATAACTACAAGTGCCACAAAAAGTGGTGTTGCAGCTGTAATATGTCTTCTTTTTACAAAAAAATGCTCTTCATCGATGTGATTTGAAATGGGCATTATTTTTTTAAGGCTTTTATAAACAAAAGATTTTTTGGGCTGAAATTGCTCATCATCCCCGCTAAAAAGCATTCTCATAGCAGTGTAAATTAAAAAAGCACCGAATATATAGGTAGTCCATGAAAATTTATTGATTAGCATAACGCCAAAAAAGATCATTAAACCTCTAAAAACGATAGCACCTAATATTCCCCAGAATAAAACACGGTGTTGGTATTTTTGTGGAATTTTAAAAGCTGAGAAGATGATGGCGATGACAAATATGTTGTCTATACTTAAAGACAATTCTATTAAATAACCAGTAATAAATTTTATAGATGCAGTTGCCGGTTTTAGCGCATCAGGATTAGCAATATAATTAGTACTGTAAAGCCAATAGATTACTCCCGAAAACAAAAAAGATAATGTAACCCATATTGCGGTCCACTTTCCAGCTTCTTTCGAACTTATAACATGTGGTGTTTTATTGAAAACACCTAAATCAAGAGCCAGAAAAAGTATTACAGCTGCTAAGAAACAAATCCAGACGATCATAAATAAAATATTTAAAGTTACGCAAAGATACTTTTTGGTTTTTTAACTTCCATAAATATTTAATCTAAAGTTTTATGTAGTAAATAATGTTGTAATTTTTTGATGAAAATAGGAGTAAAAAAATATATGCCATCTAAAATTATTATGTTGTTATAATTATATGCCTTTTTTAAGAATTTCATAAATTTATGCTATTTGCCCATAAAAAGGAGAGGCAAAATTTCATAAAAGTAATAATTAAATTATATTTGCATCAAAATATTAGGGGTTTAATCAATAAAATAATTTTTTATGTCAACATTACGTTTTCAAGCTTTGAGAGAAGCTTCAAACAGAAAGCCTGTTCAATTTGAAGAAACCGATAGAAAATCAACTATTTTTGGTTCGAATGTGTTTAATGATAAAGCAATGAAGCAATATTTAACTTCTGATGCTTTTAAAGGAGTACAAGGTGCTGTTCAGCATGGAACTAAAATTGACAGAAAATTAGCTGATTATATTGCAATGGGTATGAAAGAGTGGGCTCTGTCAAAAGGAGTAACTCATTATACGCACTGGTTTCAACCACTTACAGGAACAACTGCAGAAAAGCATGATGCTTTTTTTGAAACCTCTTATGATGGTAGTGATCCAGTAGAAAAATTTGGTGGAGCACAATTAGTACAACAAGAACCAGATGCATCTAGTTTTCCTAACGGAGGAATTAGAAATACATTTGAAGCAAGAGGATATACCGCTTGGGATCCCACTTCTCCAGCATTCATTTTTGGAACTACTTTATGTATTCCAACCGTTTTTATTTCATACACAGGAGAGGCTTTAGATTATAAAACACCTTTGTTGCGAGCCTTGACCGTTATGGATGACGCTGCAACCGAAGTGTGTAAATATTTTGATAAAAATGTCAAAAAAGTTACGGCAACCTTAGGATGGGAGCAAGAATATTTCTTGATCGACAGATCATTGGCAGATTCTCGTCCTGACCTTATGATGACAGGAAGAACTTTGCTAGGGCATACCTCAGCAAAAGGACAACAATTAGATGATCACTATTTTGGTTCTATTCCAACTCGTGCTTTAACGTACATGAGAGATTTAGAACAAGAATGTATGCTGTTAGGAATTCCGGTTAAAACACGTCACAATGAAGTAGCACCAAATCAATTTGAATTGGCACCTATTTTTGAAGAGACAAACTTAGCGGTTGATCACAACTGTTTATTAATGGATGTAATGCAAAAAGTGGCGGAACGTCATGATTTAAAAGTGTTATTCCACGAGAAACCGTTCAAAGGAGTTAATGGTTCAGGAAAACACAATAACTGGTCATTAGCAACTGATACTGGAGTAAACTTGTTGAGTCCAAGTAAAACGCCTATGAGCAATTTACAGTTCTTGACTTTCTTTATCAATACTATAAAAGCGGTAAATGATTATGAAGCATTATTAAGAGGCGCTATCGCTTCTGCAAGTAATGATCACAGATTAGGTGCAAATGAAGCCCCACCGGCAATTATCTCTGTATTTATTGGGGAGCAATTGACTAAAGTTTTAGCTGAATTAGAAGGCGTAACAGCAGGGAAATTATCCCCGGAAGAAAAAACAGACTTAAAATTAAATGTAGTAGGTAAAATTCCAGATGTACTTTTGGATAATACCGATAGAAACAGAACTTCACCATTTGCTTTTACAGGAAATAAATTTGAGTTCAGAGCCGTAGGTTCTACTGCAAACTGTTCTAATGCAATGACAACTTTGAACGCCATTGTAGCAAAACAATTGAGAGATTTCAAAAAAGAAGTGGATAGCTTGATAGATTCTAAAGACATGAAGAAAGATGATGCGATCTTCAATGTATTGAGAGAATATATCAAAGTTTCTAAAAATATCCTTTTCGAAGGAGACGGGTATAGCGATGCTTGGGAAATCGAAGCAGGAAAAAGAGGTTTAAGCAACTTCAAAACAACTCCTGAAGCATTAAAAGCAAGAGCTTCTAAACAAGCTTTGGATTTGTTTTCTGAATTGGGTATCATGAACCACATTGAAGTGGAAGCGCGTTACGAAATCGAATTGGAAGAGTACACTAAGAAAATTCAAATTGAAGGTAGAGTTTTAGGTGATATTTCTAAAAATCACGTAATCCCTACTGCTATTCGGTACCAAAACACTTTAATTGAAAATGTTAAAGGATTGAAAGATATTTTTGGAGCTGAATTTGAATCGGTTGCTAAAGAACAAATCATCTTAATCAGAGAGATTTCTGGTCATATCGAAGGCATCAATTCTAAAGTGGAAGCGATGACAAACGAAAGAAAGAAAGCAAATGTTTTGACTGATGCCCAAGCAATGGCGGAAGCATATTGTGATTCAGTAAAACCATATTTTGAAGTAATTCGTGAGCACTGTGATAAACTAGAGTTATTAGTTGACAATGAGCTTTGGACATTGACTAAATACAGAGAATTGTTGTTTACAAAATAAACATACAAATCTCAAAAATACCAGACCCGATAGGATTCAAAACCTATCGGGTTTTTTTATACTATTTTTTTTATTTGTGCGTTATTTTAAAATAATAGTCAATCGTTTTACATGAAAATAAGATTTTTTTTGATTTTGTTTTTTAATATAATGGTTTTGTCTGCTCAAGATAAACTGGCTTTGTTTTTTGATTTTAACCAAGATATAATTAATGAAAAATCACAACACGATTTTTGTAAATGGTTAGAACATTCAAAAGACAAAGAAATTTTAAAAATTCAAGGTTTTTGTGATAGCATAGATTCTAATTCTTATAACAAGGAACTGTCTTTTAGAAGAGCTAATAATGTACTCGCACTTTTAGAGTTTAATAAAGTTCATCTGAGCGAAAAACTTGAGTTGTACGGTTTGGGAGAAGATTTTCAACAATTAAAAAATCAAAGCAGTAACCGAAAAGTTTTAGTTTATTATCAAGATAAGATTTTCAGTAACAAAAAAACAGATATTGAAAAGTTGGTTTTTGAAAATAACCAAGTCAAAGAAGTTTCTGTTAATGAAACGAAAAACAATGTTTCTCTGGTTGAAAAACTTAATAAAGCTAAAGTAGGCGATTTAATAAAGCTCGAAAATTTAAATTTTTATTTTAATACAGAAAAAATAAGTATCGAGTCAGAACCAATTCTTTCCGATCTTCTTCAAGTTTTAAAAATGAATCCTCAATTAAAAATCTATATATACGGGCATATTTGTTGTAATGAGAATCCAAATGACGTAAAACTTTCCTACAGAAGATCAAAATTTGTATTTGATTATTTAATACGAAACGGAATTGCTACTTCAAGATTAGGTCACAAAGGATTTGGAAGCAGTAGGCCTATTTATGAATTGCCAGAAAAAAATGAAGCAGAACGAATTGCTAACAGAAGAGTCGAAATTCTAGTCGTGAAAAAATAATGTAATACGGTAAAAATATCAAACGTTTTTTATAGAAAATGCCTTTCCAAAACGGAAAGGCATTTCTTTTGAAGTTAAAAGCCTTTAATTATAGTTTGCTAAACGGTTTCTTCTGCAGTTGTCGGGTCAATAATTGTTGATATTCGATTGATGGAATTTGCAGGAAACCCGCCTAGTTTCGCATGTTCACGTATCATTTCCTCATTAGGAGCAATATAAGTACAATAGATTTTGTTAGCAGTTACCTGGCTGTTAACCCACTGTATTTGCGGTCCCATTTTACCCAATACTCCGCAAGAAGTTTGCGAAATAGTTTTTAATTGTTCGGCACTTAATGTACCGGCACCAGGAATCTCTCTTTCAATTACATATTTAGGCATGATGTTGTTGTTTTAATTTCCTACTCGTATGGCTTTTCGGCAAGGCCCCGTTTTTTATAGTGGTCACTGGTTTCCACTTTTCTACGTTTTATTTATGGTTTAAAATTTGTCAAACTATTACAAGGTGATTTAGGGATAAACTTCAATTAAAATCAATATGAATTTAGGATAATACCGATTAAGATAAACGGTATTTAAATATTTATTTTTAAAGTTAATATACTGATAGCTAGTATTTTATTGCAAATTTAACGAAATAAAACTATACTTTGTAGACAGATTGCAGATTTAACGAAACACTTGAAAACCCCATAGGCAAAACCCAAAAAAATAATTATCTTTGCCGCACAACTATCTGCATAAAAGCAGGCTTCACAATTATACTACATGAGTTCAGATACTTCAAAAAGATATGCGCTTCGCGGTGTTTCGGCATCCAAAGAAGATGTTCATAATGCCATAAAAAACATTGATAAAGGATTATTTCCACAAGCTTTCTGCAAAATTGTCCCGGATTATCTAACTCAAGACGAAGAGTATTGCCTTATCATGCATGCTGATGGAGCTGGAACTAAATCCTCTTTGGCGTACATGTATTGGAAAGAAACAGGAGATATTTCGGTATGGAAAGGCATTGCTCAAGATGCTTTAATCATGAATATTGACGATTTATTGTGTGTAGGAGCTACTGATAATATCTTGCTTTCATCTACCATTGGACGAAATAAAAATTTGATCACTGCCGATGTAATTTCAGCAATTATCAATGGAACCGAAGAACTGATTAAAGAACTGGATTCTTTTGGCGTGACGATTCATTCCACAGGTGGAGAAACAGCAGATGTGGGAGATATAGTTCGAACTATTATAGTAGATTCAACAGTTACAGCTCGTATGAAACGCAGCAAAGTTATTGACAATGCCAATATTAAAGCTGGTGACGTCATTGTAGGATTGGCTTCTTTTGGTCAGGCTAGTTATGAGAAAAGCTATAATGGCGGAATGGGAAGTAACGGATTAACATCGGCGCGTCATGATGTTTTTGGGAAGTATTTGGCAACTAAATATCCCGAGAGTTTTGATGCTGCAGTTCCAGAGGAATTAATTTATTCCGGACAAGTAAAACTGACAGATGCCGTTGAAAACTCGCCAATAGATGCTGGACAATTAGTGCTTTCGCCAACCAGAACCTATGCACCAATCATCAAGAAAATTTTGGACCAATATTCTTCCAATGAAATTCACGGAATGGTACATTGCAGTGGTGGAGCACAAACTAAAATTTTACATTTCGTAGAAAATCTGCACATTATAAAAGACAATTTATTTCCGGTTCCACCCTTGTTCCAGTTAATTCAAGAACAATCTAAAACGGATTGGAAAGAAATGTATCAAGTTTTCAATTGTGGTCACCGTATGGAAATTTACGTTCCGGAAGCTGTTGCACAAGACATTATTGCGATTTCAAAATCATTTAATGTTGATGCGCAAATCGTGGGTAGAGTAGAAGCTGCTACTTCAAAAAAACTGACTATTACCAGCGAATACGGAACTTTCGAATATTAAAAAGCTTTAATTGAAGCTCATTTTTCAATTCTTTAATCTTTTAATTTTTTATCTATGTACGAATTGGTTTTTTGGAAATATCTTGAGGGAATTTATCTCAACCATCACTTAGTTTATGAAGCTATTACTGAAGAACAAGCGGAAATTGAAGGATTAGATGAACTCCCTGTTCAAGTTATCTTGAATAGAATTGCTTCCGTATTCTCAAAATGGGAAAAAGTAGACGGTAATAGTTGGAAAAATAATAGTGGTGCAGGCGCTTTTCACATCAGGACGACACCACAAAGTATAAAGATTGATTGTTATGGCACTGAAGGGAAAACAATGGATACTTTAGTGAATATAATGGAAGAATTCAAATGTCCGCTGTATGATCCGCAAGTTCCGGAGCGTCATGACGAAATGAATGAATAAAATTTTCAGGAGCTAATCCAGCACTCCGTTACAATCCTCCCTTAAAAAAAATATTTTTCTAAATCCTGAAAGGAGCTTCCAATGGTCGCTCTTTCAGGACAAGAAAAATTATTTTTTTTGTGTCGGGATTTTCACTTCGATCTGGGCTAAGACAATCAGTGATTTTTAACCCAAATTAGTTTAAAACCAACTTATTTTACTGCTGGTTTATTCAAAAGAATTGGCGCTCCAAAACCAATTTGCTCCAGCTTTTTCAACTGTGTTTCAGCATCACCCACCACTAAATAAATCATTTTATCAGCATTCAAATACTTTTCGGAAAGCTTTTTTATGGCGTCAATAGTAATCTTCTTTACAATGTTTTCCTGTTGTTTCGCATAATCATCAGCGTATTTGTAATTGCTAATGTCATACAGCATTTCCAGTTTAGCCGAAAGTGTTTCAAATGCTCTCGCATTACTTTTTATTAAGTATCCTTTCGTCACATCAAGATCATTCTCGTTGAAGTTTTTTCCATATTTCGAAAGAATTTCTTTTATCAAACTAATGGATTCAAAGGTTACATTTGAACGTACGCCACTGGAAATAGTAAACGGACCTTTATTAATAGAACCATTAAAGGAAGAATTGATACCATACGTATATCCTTTTCCTTCACGTAATTCCTGCGTCAATTGTGAGGCAAAACTACCACCACCCAAACGGTAATTCATGATTTGAACGGGATAAAAATCAGCATCCGTAGCGGCAAGAGCAGGATACCCAATTCGGATAACCGATTGTTTTGCACCCGGAACATCATAAAAATAAATTTTGGATGATGCAACGGTATTCGTGGTTGTTATTTTAGGAACCGTAACTTTTTTAACTTCCCAGTTTTTATTTAAAGTAGCTAATGAATTAGCCACATCCGTTTTTGAAATAGCACCCACAATTTGAAAATCAGAAACAGACGGAGCCATATTTTTAGTATAATAATTTTTCAAATCATCAATCGTAATGCTGTTCACAGAATTTTCGGTCCCAATGCGGTTGTTGGATAAAATAGATTCATTTCCATAAATTAATTTTTTGAACTCATTTCGAGCAATACTATTTGGATCAGCTTTTTGTTGTGTAATTTGACTTAAAGTACTTTGTTTAATCAAATAAAATTCTTTGGTGTCCCAGCGAGGTTGTACTATTATTTCCTGAACTAACGCCATTGTAGCATTGTAATTTTTTGCTAAGGTATTTCCTGAGATAAAAATAGACTCGTCAGTTGCATAAGCTTTGATGGTTGCTCCCAAACTTTCAATAGCATTTTCCAGTTGCTCCGGAGTTTTGTTTTTGGTGCCTTTTGTCATCAGTTCCGCCATCATGGTTGAAACACCTATTTTATCTTTGTTTTCCAGTAACATTCCACCTTTAATCTGCAATTGAAATTGAACAAGAGGCACTTCATGGTTTTCAATCCCTAAAACGTTTAAACCGGAAGACAATTTGCTTTTCCACACCGATGGCAATATGACATCAGGGCTTTCTCCATAAGCGGGTTCAACAGTTCGGTCAAATTTAGAAGGCGATTTTTTATATGTTGCCACAATGCTGGCATCAAATGCATCTTCTTTGCCTTCGATGATTTTTTCCTCAACTACGGCTGCTAATACTGAGCCAACCAAGATTAAATTGGCTTCCCCTTTTGGGACAAAACTTGTGGCCACAAAATGTTTTCCTTTGATGTATTTTTGATACACGCGCATCACATCTTCGGTAGTTACCGCTAGAATATTTTTCACATCTTGATTGATATAATCCGGAGTTCCTGCAAAAATTTCATATTGTGCCAGTTGAAATCCTTTTCCTAAAACGCTGGATAGATTTGTGTAAAAAGCAGTTTCTTGTCCAGCTTTAATTCGATTTAAATCCTGTTGTGAAATTCCTTCGGCTTCAAAGTTTTTAAAAGCTTTGTTTACGCCATTCATTACGTCATTCAAATTTGTTTTTTCAAAAGCAGTAACACTCAGCATATACTGACCTGCAATTTCTGAATTGTATTGGAAAACGTCAGTGGCATCAGTTAATTTTTTTTCTTCTACGAGGGTTTTGTACAAGGGTGCCTTTTTACCTTTTGAAAGATAACTGGCTAAAACTTCCAAAGCATAACTGTCAGGATGGTATTCATAAACCGAGGGCCAAGTCAGTGTGAGTTGCGGTAACTTGGCAAAATTATCTTCATAATACAGTTTTTTTGTTGCTGTCAATGTTACCGATTGTTTCTCCATTTTAGGAATTGCTTCGCCACGTTTTATTTCTCCAAAGTATTTCTCGACCCAAGCTTTGGTTTGTTTAACATCGAAATCTCCGGCAATAGTAAGTGTAACATTGTTTGGCACATACCAGCGGTTGTAGAAACTTTTTACATCTTCCAGTGTGGCATTTTGTAAATCTTCCAAGGAACCAATGACATCCCAGCTGTACGGATGCGTTGCCGGGTATAAATTTTTAGAGATAACAGAAAAATTGTGTCCATAAGGTCTGTTGTCATAACTCTGTCTTTTTTCATTTTTAACGACCTGTTTTTCTTTGGCTAAAACCGGTTCTGTTACCGTGTTGATAAAGTAGCCTAATTTATCGGCTTCGGCCCAAATCATTTTTTCTAATGCATCTTTAGGAACCGTCTGAAAATAATTAGTACGATCTCTGCTGGTAGACCCATTGGCACCAGCCCCACCAATACGGGCACTCATTTTATCAAGCCCTCCTTTACCCAAGTTTTCAGATTCCAAGAAAAGCAAATGCTCAAACAAATGCGCAAATCCGGTGCGACCCACTTTCTCTCTGGCAGATCCCACATGACTGGTCAAAGCAACAGCGACTACTGGGTCAGATCGATCAATATGCAATATTACATGCAGTCCGTTTTCTAGGGTGAACTGTTCAAATGCTACTTTAAACTCTTTTGATTTATCCGTTTTACTTTGAGAATAAGAACTGAATGCAGTAAAAAAAATGAAAGGAAGGATTAAAAACGAGATTGATTTCATGAATTAATTTTTAAAATGGAAGTTCGTAGTCATTTATTTAGGCAAACTAATTTTTTGCTACCGATAACGAAATTAAGAAAATAAAAATAATAAATGACTAAATGGTAAGAAGTTAAATTTAGAGATTTGTATTAAATTTACGACTTGATTTGATATCGTTCTTCTATCGAAATTTGATTTTAATATTTGAATAAAGAGATTCAAAATAGATGTTTTTTTTAATTAGGGCGCTATTAATCACTTTTAATAAAAAAAAGAGCGTTAAGGATTTTGAGTTTTTTCACGCATAAATAAACATAAATATGAGCATAACTTTATTTCAAAATACCATCCTGGAAGACGAAACGGTTTTACTGCGTCCCTTACAGGAATCGGATGTTGAAAATCTATTGGAAATTTCCATTAAGGAACCGGAGACTTGGAAGTATTCCCTAGTTCAGGCCAATGGGAAAGAAAATTTAGTTAAATACATTCAAATAGCCTTAAAAGGAAGAGCAAACACTACGGAATTTCCCTTTATTGTTTTTGATAAAAAATCAGGAAAATATGCTGGGAGTACCCGTTTTTGTGATATTAATTTAGAATTCAAAACACTCCAATTGGGCTATACTTGGTACGGTGGAGCGTTTCGTGGAACAGGATTAAACAAACATTGTAAATTTTTACTATTGCAATTTGCATTCGAAACTTTAGGAATGGAACGTGTTGAGTTTCGTGCTGACAACAATAACGTGAGAAGTATTGCGGCGATGAAAAGCATCGGTTGCAAAGTAGAAGGAGTAATGCGCAATCACATGCCAACTCTGGGAAGTGAAGTTCGCCGCGACAGTATCATATTAAGTATTTTGAAAAATGAATGGTTGGGTGAAGTTAAAGAGAATCTAAAAAGTAAATTATAGTGCATCGTTTAAGGCTTAAATCATGGTATCCGTATTACCTTTTCTAAATCCTATTAATTGGCGGTATTTTGATTCGGATTCTTTTAAATCTTCCTCCATTTGTTTGTATTTGCTAATATCCTTAATCGTTACTACCGCTGCGACCACATTGTTATTTTGATCGACTAAAGGCCTTCCGCTAATGAGCACTCTTTTCTTTTCTTGTGCCGTTGGATTCCAAAGAATTATTTCAACATCTGTAGTTATTTCTCCACCTAGTGCGCGTTCCATAGGTAAGTTTTGCGAAGGGAAAATAGTTTTTTCATCAGGAAAATAAAGCTCGAAATGATTGCTTAAATTCGTTGATATTTTGTCGTCTTCTTCAATTCCAAAAATGGCATTGGCCATATTATTGGCCATAATTATTTTTTTATCGGCATTTGCCACAATAATTCCCTCACTGATATTTTCAACTATTAATCGTAATTTTTCTTCATTTTCATAGAGATTATCTATGGCTAGTTGCTGTTCGTTTTCGAGCTCTACTAGTTCCGTGACATTTCGCCCTACAGAATAAAAAACTCCGTTTTGAAGATCCATATTACTATTCCAATCAATCCATTTATACGAACCGTCTTTACAAAGAAACCGCGTTCTAAAATTAACAATTGATTCTCCTTTTAAATGTCTTTCCAGCACATCTCCCGCAGTTTTCTTGTCGTCAGGGTGAATTAAGTCCATGAACTTAATCCGATCCATGTCTTCTTGATTATACCCAAGGGTTTTTGTGAATGCCTGATTAATTTTGATGAAATGATTGTCTTTGGCTACGGTTAAAATGTCGAATGCCATGTCAAAAAACATATTTGCAATCTTCAAGGATTCTTCATTTTTAATCAATTCAGAAACATCTCTTGCCACGGCGTAAATTATTCCTGTTTGAATGTCAATTGTGCTAGTCCAATCAAACCATTTGTAAGAGCCGTCTTTTAGCAGTTCCCGTACTCTGTGACTGATAACGGAGTCACTGACTTGTAGTTTCTTGATGCCATTCATGAAAATTGGTGCATCCTCAGGGTGAATAAAATCTAAAAAGGGCTTATTGATTATTTCTCTTTGATCGTAACCCAGTATTCTTGTGAAAGCAGGATTTACTTTTACAAATTTTTCATTTTTAATGACGACAAACATATCAAAGGACATGTAGAAAAATGTATTCGCAACATTTAGTGCGTTCTCAATTTCCTTCTGAGCGGTGATGTCGCTGGCAACAGCATACAATAATCCAGTGGAAACATCAGGAAATACAGACCAGATAAGCCATTTTATCGAACCATCTTTACAAATATATCTGTTTTCGAATTTTATTGATGGAGCTCCGGATTGAAGTTTAGTGACTTCTTTTTGTGTGATTTCAATATCATCGGGATGTGTAAATTCCAGAAAGCTTTTACTCAGTAGTTCTTCCTCTGAATATCCTAAAATTTTACTGACTGCCGGATTCACTTTTATGAATTTATTTATAGAGGAAATAATCATCATGTCTACTGACATTTTAAAAAAATTATCAGCGGCTTTAGAAGATTCTTCCAGTTTTTTTCTTTCGGAGATATCAGTAAAAATCCCGCCGATGGCATAAATTCTTTTTGTGGCGTCGTAGATAGGAAATTTCACGGCAATGTATGTGTGTATGCCGTCAGATTGTTGAATGGTTTCCTCGGTTTTTAATTCTTTTAATGCTTTTACAACCTCAAAATCAGAATTTCGGTTGGCATCAGCAATCGAAGGCGGTAAAAAATCATGATCCGTTTTGCCTGTTATTTCTTCGTTTGTGATTTTATATAAAGATTCAAATTGTTTGTTTATCAATAAATATTCGCCATTTATTTTTTTGATAAACATAGGACTCAACGTATTGTCAATAATCGATTGCAGCAATTGTTTGTTTTCCATGAGCAAATCTTGAGAAAGATTTTTAGCCCGAAGTTGGGATCGAATGATAAAATAAACAACGGTCAATAAAACAATGGAAAGAATGATTAATGCAATTTCTATCCAATTTAATGAACTATCCAAAGCTTGGTTTCTTAGTTTGTCAATCCTTAAAATAAAAACCCAAGCTATAGCAAAAACAACGAATAGATTGAGGATGAATCCAATAATTATTTTTTTTTCTAAAGAAATTTTCATAGTCGTACGGTATAAAAATTAAATAGTAGTGCTCTCAATATTTAAAAATGAGTTTTAAATGTAACTCATTTAAAATTAGTTAATTAAATTGAATTAACAAGTGATTTTTTAAGATTTGTTGCTATGTCAGGAGTAAATCTATTTTAAGATTAAAACTAAATAGATCCGCTTTTTTAAGACAATACAGGAGATTTAAAACACAAAAAAGCCATGAATTACTCCTAGCTTTTTTTGTGTTATTTAGTGTAGGGATTGTTTGCAAAACTTCGCGAACAATGTTGGTTCCCCTGTGTGATTGGGTAGCTAGAAACGGCTGTTAGGCTTCATTATTTGCTTATACTCTTTCGTTATTTTTTGGGTCAAAATCCACCATCCATTCAATACCGAATTTGTCTCTAAACATTCCAAAATAGGAACCCCAAGGACTGTCGGTAATGGGCACTTCAATATTTCCGCCTGCTTAAAGGCCGTTAAATAACTTATCAGCTTCTTCACGACTTGCTGCGCTAATCGCTATTTTAGATCTGTTTTCGTTTTCATTTACTCGACCCATACTTTCTGGAACGTCATTGGCCATTAAAATATTTTTGCCAATGGGCAGAGCAATGTGCATTATTTTTTCTGCTTCGTTTGCTGCTACAGGAAATTCAGTTCCGAAGTTTTGGGATGCTATGTCTTTGAAACGTATAATCTTTGCGAATTCACCACCAAATACTGATTTGTAAAAATGGAATGCTTCTTCGGCATTTCCGTTGAAGTTAATGTGAGGATTGATAAGTGCCATAATTTTAATTTTTTAAGTTGTTAAATGGTTTACTTTCTTAAAATTTTTTCTAAAGCCTTTCCTTTTGCTAATTCATCTACCAACTTGTCTAAATAGCGTACCTGTTGTGTTAATGGATTTGCAATTTCTTCTACCCGATAGCCACAGATTACACCAGTTATGAGTTGAGCGTTACGGTTTATTGTAGCATTTTTAAAGAATTTTTCAAAGGTTACTTTTTCATCAATGTATTTTTGAAGGTTTTTGTCATCATAACCAGTGAGCCATTCAATTACTTGATGTAATTCTTCTTTCGTTTTACCTTTCTTCTCCACTTTTGCGAGATAATGAGGATATACCGAAGTGAATGTCATTTTCGCAATACGCTCATCGTGATTAGTGGTGTTGTTCATTTCCTGTTTGTTGTTACATTTGGAGTTGTATTAGAGTGACGCCTAACGTCAGTTCGTCTAAAAACCTCTAAACGAACCTAATTTTGTTAATTATAAAGTAAATATATGAGATTTAAACTATAATTAAAATTCTTTTTTAAGAAAAGTAGCTTTCTCATTCTCAAAAGAAAAGAAGCCTTAAAAAACAGTTAGAACACTAAAAAAAAATGTATTAATTCTTAAATATTGTTTTAGTGGTTTTGGTTAATCAGGTTGAAAATTCGGCGTAGGCTGTAGCCGGAGAAAAATTAAATCAACATCAGTTCAGGCATGTTAGATGGTTTTCTTAGTCATTATCTAATGAAAATCCCATTGGCGTTTAGTATTTCGTATGGATGTTCTACTATGACTTGGCATCTGCGATAGACTTCATAATTATTTTCGATTCTTACTTTATTCCTGTAATATCAAATTTTTTAAATTAATCTCTCCGCACTGAATTTCCTTGTCGTTAATTCTATAAAAAAGATTTTGCCCTCTTAAGCTAAGTCCTGTTCGTATGGTACCGTTTACTCCACGGTTAGAAAGAGTCACAACATAAAAAGCACTTGAATCTTTTGGATGAATAGTTCTTTTCAACGAAGACGATTTATGGCGATTATTATCTAAAAAAGATTGTATTGTCAGACCATAATCATAAAACGCTTCTTTATCAATTGTCATTGTGTCGGAAGGAAGAAGTAATCTCATATAGTTGCCCGATGAAGATGGAATCTCAAATGTATCTGTAGGAAAATTAATTGTCAATTCAAAAGGATTAACTGTTTCATTGATTATTTGAGTCCAAAATACAGCATAAATATATTTCTTGCCATTGGGATCAGTGTAGTTTATTCCACTTTTTGGAAAGCTGTTTTGTATTATTAGGCGTGCGCCGTTAGACTCAGTATATTCATATTTAGTATTAAAATTATTTTCATTATGCTTAGCCGATGGCTTTTGACTTTTGACGTTTTTTGCCGAATCTAAAGTTTCTATACTAACAGTATGGGGCGTTGATTTACTAACTTGCTTACAGGAAAAAAGTCCTGTTGTAGCCAAAATCAATAAGATTATACTTTTCTTCATTTTTTTGATTTTTTTTTTATGCTATGAACTAGTTTACAAGTACTTAGTTAGGTGTGGGACTAAATTAAGCCTTGTTTTCGGATTTGCTACTCGAAAGAAAGCGAACAGGCGAAGCAAATCATCACAAATACAAAATCAATTTTTTCATTAAGCCTATTGCTCAAATCCGTTGTAGTAGCTGTTGAACTAAACCTTCCGTAGCACCATTGTTGATTTTGATTATCTTACGAAGATAACTAAAATAGGATATTATGACTACAAAAAAAAGCATCCAGAAGCGTTAAGAGAAAACAAAATCCTCAACCAAGCCAAGC
>NZ_JBLVPK010000013.1:0-5211 GCF_048286535.1 Flavobacterium glucosi
AATTCATAATTATAGTAATATCTTAACATACTGAGATAAAGAATTTATCCTGAATTTATTTCAGGAAATAAAAAGTATTAGAAAGTTTCTTCCCCGGGTTGCCCCGGGGAAAAGCGTACATAAGCTTACGGGTTATTAGTACTACTCGACTATGACATTACTGCCTTTACATCTATAGCCTATCAACGTGGTCATCTCCCACGACCCTTAAAAGAAATCTCATCTTGTGGTGGGTTTCGCGCTTATATGCTTTCAGCGCTTATCCCTTCCAAACGTAGCTACTCTGCGATGCCACTGGCGTGACAACAGATACACTAGAGGTTTGTCCAATTCGGTCCTCTCGTACTAGAATCAGATCCACTCAAATTTCTTGCGCCCACAGTAGATAGAGACCGAACTGTCTCACGACGTTCTGAACCCAGCTCGCGTGCCACTTTAATGGGCGAACAGCCCAACCCTTGGGACCTTCTCCAGCCCCAGGATGTGACGAGCCGACATCGAGGTGCCAAACCCCCCCGTCGATATGAGCTCTTGGGGGAGATCAGCCTGTTATCCCCGGCGTACCTTTTATCCTTTGAGCGATGGCCCTTCCATGCGGAACCACCGGATCACTATGCTCTACTTTCGTACCTGATCGACCTGTATGTCTCTCAGTCAAGCTCCCTTATGCCATTGCACTCTACGCACGGTTACCAAGCGTACTGAGGGAACCTTTAGAAGCCTCCGTTACTCTTTTGGAGGCGACCACCCCAGTCAAACTACCCACCAAGCAATGTCCCCCGCATAACGGGGTTAGGCCTCAGACAAACAAAGGGTTGTATTTCAACAATGACTCCACAACGCCTAGCGACGCCACTTCACAGTCTCCAACCTATCCTACACATCATTTGTCCAAGGTCAATACTAAGCTATAGTAAAGGTGCACAGGGTCTTTTCGTCCCACTGCGGGTAAGCGGCATCTTCACCGCTACTACAATTTCACCGAGCTCATGGCTGAGACAGTGTCCAGATCGTTACACCATTCGTGCAGGTCGGAACTTACCCGACAAGGAATTTCGCTACCTTAGGACCGTTATAGTTACGGCCGCCGTTTACTGGGGCTTCATTTCAATGCTTCTCCGAAGATAACATCTCCACTTAACCTTCCAGCACCGGGCAGGTGTCAGGCCCTATACTTCATCTTACGATTTTGCAGAGCCCTGTGTTTTTGATAAACAGTCGCCTGGACCTCTTCACTGCGGCCAGCATTGCTGCTGGCGACCCTTCTCCCGAAGTTACGGGTCTATTTTGCCTAATTCCTTAGCCATGAATCTCTCGAGCACCTTAGGATTCTCTCCTCGACTACCTGTGTCGGTTTGCGGTACGGGTACTTATTACCTGAAGTTTAGAGGTTTTTCTTGGAAGCCCTTAGGCGCACTATCTCTTCAACCGAAGTCTCCGAGTACTATCGTATTTCCCCAAGCCGCGTGGATTTGCCTGCGCAGCTTATAGGTAGGTACTTCAACGAACTATTCCGTCAGTTCGCGGCGCTTTCATCACTCCGTCACCCCATCACAGTAATAACTAGTACGGGAATATTAACCCGTTGTCCATCGACTGTCCCTTTCGGGTTCGCCTTAGGTCCCGACTAACCCACAGCTGATTAGCATAGCTGTGGAAACCTTAGTCTTTCGGTGTGCGGGTTTCTCGCCCGCATTATCGTTACTTATGCCTACATTTTCTTTTCTCACCGGTCCAGCATACCTTACGATACACCTTCTACCCTGTGAGAATGCTCCCCTACCACTTAGAGTAAACTCTAAATCCATAGCTTCGGTAATATACTTATGCCCGATTATTATCCATGCTCGTCCGCTCGACTAGTGAGCTGTTACGCACTCTTTAAATGAATGGCTGCTTCCAAGCCAACATCCTAGCTGTCTGGGCAGACAAACCTCGTTCTTTCAACTTAGTATATATTTGGGGACCTTAGCTGATGGTCTGGGTTCTTTCCCTCTCGGACTTGGACCTTAGCACCCAAGCCCTCACTGTTATGAAACATTATATAGCATTCGGAGTTTGTCAGGAATTGGTAGGCGGTGAAGCCCCCGCATCCAATCAGTAGCTCTACCTCTATATAACTTTACGCATAACGCTGCACCTAAATGCATTTCGGGGAGTACGAGCTATTTCCGAGTTTGATTGGCCTTTCACCCCTACCCACAGGTCATCCGAAGACTTTTCAACGTCAACCGGTTCGGACCTCCACACTGTGTTACCAGCGCTTCATCCTGCCCATGGGTAGATCACACGGTTTCGCGTCTAACACTACTGACTAAAGCGCCCTATTCAGACTCGCTTTCGCTACGGATCCGTGGCTTAACCACTTATCCTTGCCAGCAACGTTAACTCGTAGGCTCATTATGCAAAAGGCACGCCGTCACCCCACGAAGGGGCTCCGACCGCTTGTAAGCGTATGGTTTCAGGATCTATTTCACTCCGTTATTCACGGTTCTTTTCACCTTTCCCTCACGGTACTGGTTCACTATCGGTCTCTCAGGAGTATTTAGCCTTAGCGGATGGTCCCGCCAAATTCAGACAGGATTTCTCGTGTCCCGCCCTACTCAGGATACCACTATCGTTATCTTCTTTTACTTATACAGGGCTATCACCTTCTTTGGCTTTACTTTCCAGTAAATTCTAATTCAATCCGCAACAAATAACGTGGTCCTACAACCCCAATAATGCCGTAACATCATTGGTTTGGGCTAATCCGCGTTCGCTCGCCACTACTTACGGAATCACTTTTGTTTTCTTCTCCTCCGCCTACTTAGATGTTTCAGTTCAGCGGGTTTGCCCACCTATCGGTGTACTATGTCTTCAACATAGTGGGTTGCCCCATTCGGGTATCTACGGATCAATTCGTGTGTGCCAATCCCCGTAGCTTTTCGCAGCTTATCACGCCCTTCATCGCCTCTGAGAGCCAAGGCATCCCCCATACGCCCTTATTTTGCTTATTGTACCAATCTCGTTATTTAAAACGAGACCGTTTCTTCTACTAAATATAAATATCTAATAGAAAATGCTTTCTACTTTTTATTATTTTCTTATCTCAATATGTCAATGAACTTTTATCCTTGCGGATCTGTGGAGAATAACGGAGTCGAACCGTTGACCTCCTGCGTGCAAGGCAGGCGCTCTAGCCAGCTGAGCTAATTCCCCTTTTTAATTAAAAATTAAAAATTGCGAATTAAAAATTATGAATTTCTTGATTCCTAATCTCTCAACTTCTAAAATTTCCTTTTTTTTAAGTCTAATAGTTGTCTCGGACAGACTCGAACTGTCGACCCCTACATTATCAGTGTAGTACTCTAACCAGCTGAGCTACGAGACACTCTTATTCTTAAATGGTATTATTTGAACTAACAGCAAGAGTAATATAATGTCAACATTTGTTTCCATTCGAACTTTCGTCTTCTTTCCCTAGCGTGTATTTCTACTAACACTAAGGCTCTAGAAAGGAGGTGTTCCAGCCGCACCTTCCGGTACGGCTACCTTGTTACGACTTAGCCCTAGTTACCAGTTTTACCCTAGGCAGCTCCTTGCGGTCACCGACTTCAGGCACCCCCAGCTTCCATGGCTTGACGGGCGGTGTGTACAAGGCCCGGGAACGTATTCACCGGATCATGGCTGATATCCGATTACTAGCGATTCCAGCTTCACGGAGTCGAGTTGCAGACTCCGATCCGAACTGTGACCGGTTTTGTAGATTCGCTCCTGGTCACCCAGTGGCTGCTCTCTGTACCGGCCATTGTAGCACGTGTGTAGCCCAAGGCGTAAGGGCCGTGATGATTTGACGTCATCCCCACCTTCCTCTCAGTTTGCACTGGCAGTCTCGTTAGAGTTCCCGACATGACTCGCTGGCAACTAACAACAGGGGTTGCGCTCGTTATAGGACTTAACCTGACACCTCACGGCACGAGCTGACGACAACCATGCAGCACCTTGTAAATTGTCTTGCGAAAAGTCTGTTTCCAAACCGGTCAATCTACATTTAAGCCTTGGTAAGGTTCCTCGCGTATCATCGAATTAAACCACATGCTCCACCGCTTGTGCGGGCCCCCGTCAATTCCTTTGAGTTTCATTCTTGCGAACGTACTCCCCAGGTGGGATACTTATCACTTTCGCTTAGCCACTGAGATTGCTCCCAACAGCTAGTATCCATCGTTTACGGCGTGGACTACCAGGGTATCTAATCCTGTTCGCTACCCACGCTTTCGTCCATCAGCGTCAATCCATTAGTAGTAACCTGCCTTCGCAATTGGTATTCCATGTAATCTCTAAGCATTTCACCGCTACACTACATATTCTAGTTACTTCCTAATAATTCAAGTCAGACAGTATCAATGGCCGTTCCACCGTTGAGCGATGGGCTTTCACCACTGACTTATCTGACCGCCTACGGACCCTTTAAACCCAATGATTCCGGATAACGCTTGGATCCTCCGTATTACCGCGGCTGCTGGCACGGAGTTAGCCGATCCTTATTCCTACAGTACCGTCAAGCTCGGACACGTCCGAGTGTTTCTTCCTGTATAAAAGCAGTTTACAATCCATAGGACCGTCATCCTGCACGCGGCATGGCTGGATCAGGCTTGCGCCCATTGTCCAATATTCCTCACTGCTGCCTCCCGTAGGAGTCTGGTCCGTGTCTCAGTACCAGTGTGGGGGATCTCCCTCTCAGGACCCCTACCCATCGTCGCCTTGGTAAGCCGTTACCTTACCAACTAGCTAATGGGACGCATGCTCATCTTTCACCGATAAATCTTTAAATACATCTTGATGCCAAGTCGTATTACTATAAGGTATTAATCCAAATTTCTCTGGGCTATCCCTTTGTGAAAGGTAGATTGCATACGCGTTACGCACCCGTGCGCCGGTCTCTACTTCCGAAGAAGTATACCCCTCGACTTGCATGTGTTAAGCCTGCCGCTAGCGTTCATCCTGAGCCAGGATCAAACTCTTCATCGTATATTGTGTGAGTTCAGATAAATCTGTTCTCTTTGTTTATTCGACTAAATTCTAGTGGTTTTTTCAAATCTCTCGATTCTATTACTCTTATTCTTTTGTCTTAAGATCTCTCTTAAAACGGCTGTCAATTCAATATGTCTAGGAACGTGTTCTTACTTGTTTCTCGTCTCAATTAACACTACTTAAAGTGTTTCTCGAAGC
>NZ_JBLVPK010000014.1:0-2344 GCF_048286535.1 Flavobacterium glucosi
TTCCCTCTCGATCTAATTAACTTGCCAGTATTTTAAAGAACTTCTGCGCCATTGCGGGTGCAAAACTAGCACCTTTATTCAGTTATTCAAGCTTTTTTAAACGCTTTTTTTAATATTTTCTTAACCTAATCTTTAACTAGCTGATATCTATAATTTTGAAACGGAAGTTTTTTCCTATACCCGGCTCAAGCTTCGGGAATATCAGAAGGAAAAGGAAATTCATGAGTAAATACCTATGAATGGCAACATTTATAGGTGTATACTTTACTCCTTATATATAAGGTAATGTATATTGTTGATTGAAATTTCTCCTTTGTCGAAATCACAAAGTCAGCCGCCTATTATAACCAGTAAAGCAGGAAAATGGAATGAAATGAAATTTTTCAAGGACTTGCAGCGTATAGCCCAACACATTATATACAAATCATAATCTCTTTTTAAATAACGAGAAACATCTTAATCATTTTTTTAATTTTATTCGGATCAAGATAACGGTTTAGAATTTCCCAATTCGCGGACAACAGGTATACCTACTCATCACCCAAAGAAGATGGCTTAATGAGGATACCGGAGAAGTCGTTTATAGAGATTGGAATTTAGTATCAGACGCAACTCATGTAACACAAGAGTTTGCGTTTTTTTAAAAGAGATCAATAGATTCTAAGCCTAATGATTGCAATGCTATTGCCTCTTTTTATGAAGTTACGGGTAAAAAACTGCAACATCAATATAAAGATTTCTTAAGTGACTTCAAAACCTGGAATCAACTATTACACGCCAAACAAAGGCTTATTTTGGATCAGTCCTAAAAGTTGTGGGGAAATATTAAAACAAGGATATTTGTATTTCAAAATCAGATACAAATGCAAGATTCTTATAGCGAACTTATCAAATTATTATTACCAGAAATTATTGTTGAATACTTTGAACTTACTTCTTATCAAAAAGGAGAAGAAATACTTCATCTTTACTTAAAGGAGATCAATTCGATCCCTAAAGAATACCGACAATATAAATTAAGTTCCAAAGGATTCTTTGACGAGATAACCGTTCAGGATTTCCTAATTCGTGGACAACAAGTATATCTTCATATCACTCGCAGGAAATGGCTTAATGAAGATACTGGGCAAGTCATTTTCAGAGATTGGAATTTAGTAGCAGACGGAACTCGGGTAACACAAGAGTTTGCGTCTTTTTTAAAAGAGATCAATAGATTCCAAGCCTAATGACTGTAATGCTATTGCTTCTTTTTACGGAGTTACGGGTAAAAAACTGCAACATCAATATAAAGATTTCTTAAATGACTTCAAAACCTGGAATCAACTATCACACGCCAAACAATGGCTTATTATTCCAGAGAATTTAGGCAAACGTTTATCGATAGACGAAACTTCACTCTCCAATGGTGAACTCTATACTATTTTGACCAATAAAGCAGCAAAAGGAAAGAAAGGAACTATAGTTGCCATGATTGCCGGAATTAAAGCCGACACTGTAATTTCTATTATTGAAAAAATCCCTCTCAAAGCGTGCAATCAAGTAACAGAGATTACGCTGGTTATGGCAGCGAATATGGGATTAATTGCTAAGAAATGTTTTCCAAATGCAACAAGGGTAACCGACCGCTTCCATGTTCAAAAACTGGCTACAGAAGCTTTACAAGAAATAAGGATCAAATACAGATGGCAAGCCATAGACCAGGAAAACGAGGGCATAGAAAAAGCCAAGAAAAACAAGAAAAGGTTCGAGTCTGAAGTCTTGGCTAATGGAGATACTCTTAAACAATTACTGGCCAGAAGTCGCTATTTCTTTTACAAAAACAAATCAAAATGGTCGGCAAACCAAATAGAACGTGCGGCATTATTATTTGAATTGTATCCTGAAATTCAAAAAGCATACAATCTAACACAAGACTTGCGCAACATCTTTGAAAAGACAACAGATAAAATAATCGGATTTGCAAAATTAGCCAAATGGCACGAAAAAGTAAACCAATCCGGGTTCAAATCCTTTAATACAATCTCTCGATCTATAGTAAATCACTATCAAACTATTTTGAACTATTTTGATAATAGAAGCACAAATGCTTCGTCAGAATCTTACAATGCTAAAATAAAGGCATTTAGAGCTCAATTCAGAGGAGTTAGAAATATAGAATTCTTCTTTTTTAGACTAACTAATATTTATGCTTAATTTTTATCGCTCCACAGGTTTTGGGATTGATCCTACTTTTCTCTAATCTGTGCAATCTTTTGAATATGTGTTAAAAATCTTGTTTGGTATTAGTTTCGGATAGCATACGAAAATCCTCATCACATACATGATTAGGATTTAAAATAATCTG
>NZ_JBLVPK010000016.1:0-1663 GCF_048286535.1 Flavobacterium glucosi
AAAGGCAAAAAAGACCGCTACGTACCGCTTTCAGAACATTTAATTCGTGGGCTGAAAAAATACATCGAAGCCGAAAAACCCCAAGATTATGTTTTTAATGGACAGCCTTTGCCTAATGGAGCCGGTGGCGATTTTGACAATCGGTATTCGCAACGAGGCGTGCAATGGGCAGTGAAACAAGTCGCCAAAGCAGCGGGTATTATCAAAGAAGTTCATACCCATACGCTTCGGCACAGTTATGCCACGCATTTGCTCGAAGACGGTATGGATATTATGACTTTGAAAGATCTTTTTGGACACCAGAATGTTGAGACCACAATGGAATATCTACATATTGCCCAACTCGAGAGTCAGCGCATTTTTAGTCCACTCGATACCCTTTTTGCCCAATGCAGCCGGCGGTAAGCTGCACTGGGCGAAGTCGAAGTGAAGTATCGGATGTACTGCGAAAAATAGGCCCAAGAATTGAAAACTATGGATTAAATACTTGGCAAATTCGCACGCTTTACGCCATTAAAAAATTTAGAACAGCCGAGTTGGGTGGTCATATCGATGCTTGCGATAGTTGTGGTACTCTCACTGTAAGCTACAACTCTTGCCGCAATCGGCATTGCCCGAAGTGTCAGGGTAACAAACGAGAAGATTGGATACAAGCTAGAAGCACAGAACTCTTGCCGGTGTCGTACTTCCACGTCGTTTTTACCTTGCCAAGCAGTGTCAATTCTTTGGCGATGCATCAGCCCAAGATGGTGTATAATACCTTATTTGAAGCGACATGGGAAACGCTTCAAAGTTTTGGTAAAGGCAAGCAAATGCAAATGGGAATGATCGCCGTTTTGCACACTTGGGGACAACAATTGAGTTTGCATCCGCACCTGCATTGCATTGTTCCAGGCGGTGGTGTGAATAAAAATGGACAATGGCAAAACAGTAGAACAGACGGTAAATTTCTGTTTCCAGTCAAGGCGTTGTCTAAGGTTTTCAGGGCTAAATTTTGCGAAAAACTCAAGGCGAAATCGCCTACTCAATACGAACAAATCCGGCAGGAATTATGGCAAAAACCATGGGTAGTATTTGCTAAGAAACCTTTTGGAAGTCCCAAATCAGTGGTGGAATATTTAGGCAGATACACCCATAAAATAGCCATCAGCAATAATAGAATTAAGAGTATCGACGAGCAAAACGTGACTTTTGATTACAGGATTACCGCGTAGCGGGCGTTAAAAAACAAATGACACTAACTCATCAGGAATTTATCAGGCGGTTTTCGTTGCATATTTTGCCCAAACGGTTTGTAAAAATCCGTCATTATGGTTTTTTGAGCAGCACTTGGAAGCGTCAAAAGCTGAAACTTTTACAGGAAAAACTTAAGGTAAAAGTTTTAGAAAAAGCAGAAAAGAAGTCCTTTTTACCCAAGTGTCCTTTTTGTAAAACAGGCAATTTACACCGCATAGCGGTTTTTGACCAGCGTGGTCCGCCTGCTTGGTTTCTTGGCCGTAGTCAAAACGCCATTCCCTATAAAAATTAATTTTACGGGTAAGGGAACTTGTGTTCAAAAATGAAGGAAAACATGAAAAAAACCAAGTTGAAACAACTCCACAAAAAAAGAGGAACAAAATCCTCTTGAAAATACCTCTACAATCTTTACGATAACTCCATAGTG
>NZ_JBLVPK010000017.1:0-1180 GCF_048286535.1 Flavobacterium glucosi
CAAAATTGTAAATAATTAGCCACATAAACACCGAACAAAGATACACAATACGTGTAATATTAGAACAAAAAAATAAAAAAAACGCAATAGCAGTTTTTTTAAATAGAGATAAATCTGTTATAACCCGTGAATTAAAGCGTAATTGCGATTTACGCAATGGCAAATACAATTGTGAATTAGCTCAGAGAAAATATGCTAAGCGTCAAGCAGAAAAGCCTAAAAAGGTTCGTCTTACTACTGAAATCAAAACTACTATTAGAAAATATTTACTTGAAGATTTAAGTCCTGAACAAATTGTTGGTATCTGTCAGAAAAAAGGAATTGATTGTGTTTCGATAGAACGGATTTATCAGTACATCTGGAAAGACAAGAAAGACAAAGGAGTTCTGTATTTAAGTTTGAGAAGTACAGGAAAACGGTATAGAAAAAGAGGAAACAAAAAAGATTCCCGAGGTCTAATCACAAATAGGAAATCAATAGAAGATAGACCAAAAATAGTAGATTTAAAAGAACGGTTTGGAGATTTAGAAATCGACACTATAATTGGAAAAAATCATAAAGGAGCGATCGTTACAATCAATGATAGAGCAACTGGTGTATTGAGAATGAAAAAGATAGAAAGTAAAGAAAGTGAATTGGTAAAGCGAGCAACAATCAAATTACTACAGAATTGGAAGTCAATTATAAACACCATAACTTCGGATAATGGAAAAGAATTTGCACAACATCAGGAGATAAGTAAAGCACTTGAAATCGATTTTTTCTTTGCTAATCCTTACAGTCCTTGGGAACGTGGTGCAAATGAAAACCTAAATGGACTAATAAGACAATATATACCCAAATCAACAGCATTTGATGAAATAACTCATGAGAAAATTATAGAAATACAAGAGAAATTAAACAATAGACCAAGAAAAAGATTTAATTTTGAAACACCTAATTATATGTTTAATCAAAAAGTTGCATTTATAACTTGAATCCTGCTTGACTAATGATAGAATACTTTTTTTCTCAATACAGAGATTATCCCACATTCGACATTGTTTTGGAAATTGTAGCAGTAATTTTTGGATTATTGAGCGTTTGGTACGCCAAAAAAGATAATATTTTGGTTTTTCCAACCGGATTAGTAAGTACCTCAATATTTGTGTATTTGCTTTGGAAATGGACTTTATGGGGC